>JANMJI010000314.1:0-18139 GCA_031371275.1 Betaproteobacteria bacterium | reverse complement strand
GTGGTGGCTTCCTATCAACTCACTTTCGGCGCCAGCTTCGCCGCCGCGTTGCTGAATGCTTTTTTCGGTTTGATCGTGGCCTGGGTGCTGGTGCGCTACAGCTTCCCGGGCAAACGCATCGTCGACGCGCTGGTCGACCTGCCCTTTGCGCTGCCCACCGCGGTGGCCGGCATTGCGCTGACGGCGCTGTATGCGCAGAACGGCCTTGTCGGCCAATACCTGCCCTTCAAAGTGAGCTACACGCCGCTGGGCGTGTGGGTGGCGCTGGTGTTCATCGGCCTGCCGTTCGTGGTGCGCACCTTGCAGCCGGTGCTGGAAGATGCGAGCCGCGAACTCGAAGAAGCCGCGGCCACGCTGGGCGCCAGCCGCTGGCAGACGTTCACCAAGGTCATCTTCCCGATCTTGATGCCGGCCTTGTTGACAGGCTTTGCGCTCGCCTTCGCACGCGCTTTGGGTGAATACGGCAGCGTCATCTTCATTGCCGGCAACATGCCCATGGTCAGCGAGATCACGCCGCTGCTCATCATCACCAGGCTCGAACAGTACGACGTGGCCGGCGCCACCGCGATTGCGGTGGTGATGCTGGTGGCGGCTTTTGTGCTGCTGCTGGCGATCAACGTGTTGCAGGCCTGGGCGCGCAAGCGCCAGGGCGGTTTGTGATGAACACCTTGGCCGCGCCCGCGCCAGTGCGTGAAGCGCGGGCTGTCGGGCTGGCGCCGCGTGCGCTGAAGCACGTCACCACCGAACCGCGCTGGGTGCGCTGGTCCTTGATAGGCGCGGCATTGGCCTTCATGACGCTGTTTCTTTTCGTGCCGCTGGCCAGCGTGTTCTACGAAGCGCTGAAGAAGGGGCTGGGCGTTTACTGGGCGGCCATCAGCGACGACGACGCTTTGTCGGCCATCAAGCTGACCTTGATCGCCAGCGCCATCAGCGTGCCCTTGAACCTGCTGTTCGGCGTCGCCGCGGCCTGGGCCATCACCAAGTTCGACTTCCGCGGCAAGAACCTGTTGCTGACGCTGATCGATCTGCCCTTCAGCGTCAGCCCGGTGATTGCGGGCCTGATCTACGTGCTCGTCTTCGGCCTGCAAGGCTGGTTTGGCGAATGGCTGCACGAACACGACCTGAAGATCATCTTCGCGGTGCCCGGCATCGTGCTGGCCACGCTGTTTGTGACCTTCCCCTTCATCGCCCGCGAACTCATTCCGCTGATGCAGGCGCAGGGCATCGAACAGGAAGAAGCCGCGCGCGTGCTGGGCGCCGGCGGCTGGCAGATTTTGTGGCGCGTCACCTTGCCCAACATCAAGTGGGCGCTGCTCTACGGCGTGATCTTGTGCAACGCGCGGGCGATGGGTGAATTCGGCGCCGTCAGCGTGGTGTCTGGCCACATCCGCGGCCAGACGAATACCTTGCCGCTGCACATCGAAATTGCCTACAACGAATACCAGTTTGCCGCGGCCTTTGCCGTGGCTTCTTTGCTGGCCGGGCTGGCACTCGTGACGCTGGTGCTGAAGTACGTGGTGGAACAGCGCGTGAAGCACCAGACGCGCCATGACGGGGAGCGGTCTGAATGAGCATTGAAGTCAGAAATCTGAACAAACGCTTTGGCGCCACCGTCGTCTGCGACAACCTCAATCTCGACATCCCCGATGGCGAACTGGTGGCCTTGCTCGGGCCTTCGGGTTCTGGCAAGACGAGCCTGCTGCGCATCATTGCCGGCCTCGAAGTGCCAGACAGCGGCAGCGTGCGCTTCCACGGTGAAGACGCCACGCAAACCGACGTGCGCGACCGCAACGTGGGCTTCGTCTTCCAGCATTACGCGCTGTTCGGTCACATGACGATCTTCGAAAACGTGGCCTTTGGGTTGCGTGTGCGGCCGAAGAAAACACGGCCTGTTGAAGCCGAGATTCAGCGCAAGGTGATGGAGTTGCTGAAGCTGGTGCAGCTGGACTGGATAGCC
Source organism: Betaproteobacteria bacterium (assembly GCA_031371275.1). Classification (GTDB taxonomy): domain Bacteria; phylum Pseudomonadota; class Gammaproteobacteria; order Burkholderiales; family Burkholderiaceae_C; genus Rubrivivax. The sequence continues at coordinate 16,182 of JANMJI010000314.1, read as the reverse complement.
GACCGTTATCCGCATCAGCTCAGCGGCGGCCAGCGCCAGCGCATCGCCCTGGCCCGTGCGCTGGCGGTCGAACCCAAGGTGCTGTTGCTGGACGAGCCCTTTGGCGCGCTCGACGCCAAGGTGCGCAAGGAATTGCGCCGCTGGTTGCGCCGCCTGCACGACGAAGTGCATGTCACCAGCGTGTTTGTCACGCACGACCAGGAAGAAGCGATGGAAGTGGCCGACCGCGTGGTGGTGATGAACCACGGTCGCATCGAACAACAGGGCACGCCCGACCAGGTCTACGACCATCCCGCCACGCCTTTTGTGTTGCAGTTTCTGGGTGATGTGAACCTGTTCCACGGCCGCATTGGCCACAGTTCGGGACACGGTGCCGATGAGGTCAGCTACGTGCGCCCGCACGAGCTGGAAGTGGTGGCCCAAGCCGGCCCCGACACCTGGCCCGTCACGCTCAGCCAGACGCTGACCGTGGGCCCCAACACGCGCATCGAATTCAGGCGCGAAGGCGCCGAGGGCTATGTCGACGTGGAGTTGCCGCGCGCCGCTTTCGCGGCCTTGCGTGAACGCGTGCGGCTGGAACCGGGGGCGCAAATGCACCTGCGGCCACGGCGTATCACACGCTTCGAGGCGCCGGCTGCGCCTTGAAGCGCGGCCCCTCAGATATCGAAAGCCGTGCCCCGCTCTGCGGCTATCGCCAAGTCGACCACGGGGCGTGTCAGCGGCGAAGCAAAGGTGCTGATGAAGTCGTAGACATAGGTGCGCAGAAAAGCCCCGCGGCGCACGGCCAGGCGTGTCATGTTGCTGGCGAAGAGGTGGCGCGCGTCGATGGCCTGCAATGGGGCGTCACGCGCTTCGTCAAAGGCGATGGCCGCAATGATGCCCACGCCCATGCCCAACTGGACATAGGTCTTGATGACATCGGCGTCCATCGCCGACAGCACCAGGTTGGGCACCAGGCCCTGGCGCTTGAAGGCTTCGTCGATGTGGCTGCGGCCGGTATAGCCCGCTTCGTAAGTGATGATGGGAAACTGCGCCAGCCGTGCCAGCGTCAGCGGCACGCCGCGCTGCGCGTCTTCGGCCAAAGCGTGGCCGGCGGGCACGATGACGCTGTGCGTCCACTGGTAGCAGGGCAGCGCCACCAGCGCAGGGTATTCGGCCAGCGCCTCGGTCGCCACGCCGATGTCGGCGACACCTTCCAGCAGCAACTCGGCCACCTGTTTCGGTGAACCCTGGTGCAGGTGCAAAGCCACCTGCGGGTGGGCGGCGCTGAAATCACGCACCGCCAGCGGCAAGGCATAACGCGCTTGTGAATGGGTGGCGGCAATCGTCAAGGTGCCGCGGCCCTGCATCGCAAATTCGTTGCCGGCGTGGCGCAGGTTGCGGGCCTCGTGCAGCAGGCGCTCGACGATGGGCAGCACGGTTTCGCCCGGCGGCGTCAGGCCAGTTAGCCGCTTTCCGGCACGCTCGAAAATCGCAATGCCCAGCTCGTCTTCCAGTTCGCGTATCTGGCGGCTGACACCGGGCTGCGACGTGTGCAGCACGTCGGCGGCCAGCGTCAGGTTGAAGCCTTGGCGGACGGCTTCGCGCACCGAGCGCAGTTGCTGAAAGTTCACGGGCGTTCAGGGCTGCATCGCCCGTTGCTTGAATGCCCGAATTATGGGCAGCGCCGGTGTCGCGCCGCGATGGCCGGCAGAACTTACCTGAACAGCCCCAGCCGCTGCGCTTCCAGCGCTGCTTCGGCACGCGAACTGACGTTCAGCTTGCGGTAGATCTGCTTCACGTAATCGGCAATGGTGTGGCGGCTCAGACCCAGTTGCACACCGATCTCGGGCAGCGTGTAGCCCTTGGCCACGCGCAGCAACACTTCACTTTCGCGGTCGGTCAGGTTGACGACAGGCATCGCATTGGCCGACGAAGGCGATGGCTTGGCCTTGGCACTGAAATAGGCCATCACGCGGCGCGCGATGGAAGGCGACAGCGGCGGTTCACCCTGGCTGATGCGTTGCAATTGTTCGGTGATGAGTTCGCGCGCCTGCTCTTTCAGGATGTAGCCGAAGGCACCGGCCTGCAGCGCGGGGAACAGGTGTTCGTCGTCGTCGTGAATGGTGACGACCACGCTTTGCGCCTCGGGCTGCACGTCGCGCAACTTGGTCACCACGTCGACACCACTGCCATCGGGCAAGCCGAGGTCGATCAAGGCCAGGTCGAACTTCACCGCGCTGACCAGCTCGATGGCGTCGTGGACCCGGGCGCTTTCGGAAATGGTGGCACCCGGAAAGACCTGCATCACGAGCTTGCGCATCCAGGCCCGTATCTCGGGCAGGTCTTCCAGCAGCAATATCGTTTTCATGGTCGGTTGTGCCTCGCTCGCTTCGATGTTATCGGCCGCACCGCGCCGCATCATGAAGCCTGCGTCGCACGATCGAGCGGAACCGTGAGACGTATCACGGTTCCATAGCCGGGGCCCGATTCCACCAGGCACTGGCCCTGCAGCTGCTTGGCCCGGTTCTTCATGCTGGCCAGGCCGTGGCCGCGATCCAGCCGGCCGTCTATCTCGCTTGAAATGCCGCCACCGTTGTCTTGCACCACGAACTGAAAGTCGTTGAGGGTGATGCTGGCGATGACCGAGCAATGCGAAGCGCCGCTGTGCTTGATGATGTTGCTGGTGGCCTCGCGCAGGATGCGTGTCGTTTGCACATAGGCGCGTGCGCTCAGCGTTTGCGGCAGGTCTTCGGGCGCTTCCCACGCGCCTTCGATGCCGGCTTGCGCGAGCCGCGAAACCACCTCGGCGCGCCAGTCGCCCAACGCATCGGCCAGGCGCACGGGTTTGCCGGTCAGGCCACGCACGCTCAAGCGCATTTCTTCCAAAGCCTCGCGCGCCAGCGTGCTGATGCGTTCGCTGTCGCTGGTGTGCACGATGGTCAGCAGCTTGGCGCCCAGGTCGTCGTGCAGGTCGGCGGCGATGCGCTTGCGTTCGCGTTCTGTCACCTGTTCCACGCGCAGTTCGGCCATCTGGCGAAAGTTGCGCTCGATCTCGGCCGTGGCTTCGCGCACCCGTTGTTCAAGCACGGCCTTGCCTTGTTCGGCGTGGTGCAAGGCGCGGCCGTGCTGCTGCACCAGGCGCAGGCCGACCAGCACAAAGATGATGGGCACCACCAACTGCGCGATGTGCGCCACCAGCGGGCGCGCGCCCGTCCACTGCACGAAGAACTCGATCCCGCCGGCGACCGTCACCGTAGTCAGCATGACGGCCATCAGCCACACCGCGCGGGCGTGGCGCTGGTGGTGCAAATGCCAGGCCGCGGCGGCCACCACTTCCAGCGCCAGTACCGCATACCAAACGTTGGCCACTGCATGCAGCCGCTGCGGGCCGGCCAGCACCAGCGATACCGCCAGCAGCGCACACTGCACCGGCAGCCCGACGTCGACACCGCGGTGGCGCACCCCGGCATAGCGCAGCAGAAACTGCACCGCTGCCCAGGTGATGAAGCCCAGCATTGCGCAGACCAGGAATTCGGTTTCAGGATGCCCCAGCGGCGAGCTGCGCAGCCACAAGCGCATGTCGACCAGCGCCCAGCCCACCGACAGCGCGCCGAAGTAGGCCAGGTGGCTTTCACGCCGGTTGATGAAACCCAGCACGAACATGAAGCTGCCCATCAAAAGCAGTGTGGCGCTGACGGCTTGTGGCGCCGACACCTGCAGCGCCGTCAAGCGCGCATGGCGCACGGCCAGCCCGGCCTGCGGGCCAATGACCAGCGCCGACAGCGCACCGGCGCGCTGGCGCGAACCGACCTCGGCCAGCGGGTAGCCCACCACCTTGATATCGATGGTGTTGCCTTCGGGCCGCAGCAACGCAGAGGGCAGCGCCACCAGCTGCGGGTGGTTGCAGTTGTTGGTGATGGGCTGCGCAATGCGGCCGCCGTTGTGGACCAGTTGGCCGTTGAGGAAAACCTCCAGGTTGCTGCACACATGTTCGATGAACAAGGCCATCAGGTCGTCGCTGTCTGGCGTGCCCAGGCGGGGAAATTCGACGCGGTACCAGACCGGCCCGTCCAGCGCTGGGCGGCTGCGTGCCCATTCGTCGGGCAGCGCCACGAGCAGGGTCTGCGACGCCTCTGGAAACGCCGATGAATTGCCCGCGGCTGTCAGTGCCGATTGGATGTACAGCACCTGGGCCTGGGCTTGCGCCTGTACTTGCGCCTGTACTTGCGCAAACCCCGGCAGGCCCGCCAGCAGCCACAGCCCCGCGCACAGCAACCGGCGCAGCGCGTTGGCCAAGGGTGGGCTGATGGGGCGTGCGGGCATGAAGCAGCGGATTGTGCCGGCCGCCCGCACAGACACCGCAAAGCAACACCCGCGACAAGACCCGCGACAACACGCGCGACAATGCGTGCCCCTGCGCTTGCGTGCACGCTTGCCCACTGCGGCAACCTGAAACCCCGTGATACGCCGCCACAGCTTCGACAACGCCGACAACCGCCGCCTGGCTCATTTGTGCGGGCCGCTGGACGCCCATCTGCGCAGCATTGAAGCCGCCCTGGACGTGACATTGGTGCGGCGTGACGCCAGCTTCCGCATCGAAGGCCCGCGCGATGGCGTGGAACGGGCCGTGCGCCTGTTGGATGCGCTGTACGCCACGGCCGCCCATCCGATAAGTGATCGCAGCCTGCAACTGGCGCTGCTGAAGTTTGCCGCCACCGTGGCCGGCGCGCCGCAGGCCCCCAGCAGCGACGCCGATGGCGACGTGGTGCTGCACACCCGCCACAGCGACCTGCGCGGCCGCACGCCCAACCAGGTGCAGTATTTGCAGCAGATGCTGGCCCACGACATCACCTTCGGCATCGGCCCGGCCGGCACCGGCAAGACCTTTCTGGCCGTGGCCTGCGCGGTCGACGCACTGGAACGCCACGGCGTGCAGCGCATCGTGCTGACACGCCCGGCGGTCGAAGCCGGTGAAAGGCTGGGCTTCCTGCCCGGTGATCTGGCGCAAAAGGTAGACCCTTATCTGCGCCCGTTGTACGACGCGCTGTATGAATTGATGGGCTTCGAGCGTGTCGGCAAGGCGTTCGAGAAGGGGTTGATTGAAATCGCGCCGCTGGCCTTCATGCGCGGGCGCACGCTCAGCCACGCGTTCGTGATCCTCGACGAAGCGCAGAACACGACGCGCGAGCAGATGAAGATGTTCCTGACGCGGCTGGGCTTTGGCAGCCGCTGCGTGGTGACGGGCGACGTGAGCCAGATCGACCTGCCCAAGGGCACGGCCAGCGGCCTGATAGACGCCCATCAGGTTCTGCGCGGCGTGCAGGGTATGGCGGTGACCGAATTCACCGCCGCCGACGTGGTGCGCCACCCGCTGGTGGCGCGCATCGTCGAAGCCTATGAACGGGCGCGCAGCGAAGCGGGGGCGGCATGAAAGCCGCGCCGCTCCAGCCCACCCAGCCGCCGCCGCTGCAACTGTCTTTGCAGTTTGCCGACGCCACGCACCGCAGCGAACTGCCGCGCCACCGCGTGGCGCGCTGGGTGCGTGCGGCGCTGGCGCACCCGGGCGAGATCACGGTGCGCATGGTCGGCACCGAAGAAAGCCGTGCCCTGAACAATGAGTACCGTGGCCAGGACCACGCCACCAACGTGCTGACCTTCGACTACCAGCACGACCTGGTGGTCATCGCCGACCTGGTCTTGTGCGCGCCCTTGGTGGCCCAGGAAGCCGCCCATCTGGGCATCACGCTGCAAGCGCACTACGCCCACCTGCTGGTGCACGGCACCCTGCACGCGCAGGGCCTGGACCATGAAAACGAGGCCGATGCCCAGGTCATGGAAGCGCGCGAAAGTGAGATCGTGCGGGCGCTGGGGTTTGACGACCCCTACGCTCGCGCAACCGGCTGCTGAAACCCCCGAAGGCCCCCCCGAATGTGGGGGTGCACACGGGGGCCAGGCCCTGCACACTTTGGCAGTCCGGCAATGCCGGTTCTTCGCCGTTGTCCAGGCGCCAGATGACTCCGGGAGACTTGCATGCAAACCGCACGAATTGCCGCTTTTGCCTTGTGCGCCTCAGCGCTGGCCACCGCCCACGCGGTGCCCATCGTCATCTCTGTGGGTGGCGCCACCGTCGCCGCGATCCAGTCCACCGTCGATGCCTATCGCAACAGCCTGGGGGCGATCAACGGCAATGTGGCGGGCAGCTTTGGCTCGGGCCGCCGCGAGATCAACTGGGACGGTGTGCCCGATGCGCTGGCCGCACCCAGCACCCTGCCGGCCAACTTCTTCAACAGCAACTCGCCGCGCGGCGTGGTGTTCTCCACGCCGGGCAGCGGCTTCCAGGTCAGCAGCAATGCGGCGTTCGGGGCGGTGGAGTTCGGCAACATCAACGCCACCTACCCGGGCTTGTTCGGCACCTTCAGCGCGCAGCGTTTGTTCACTGCGTTGGGCAGCACCATCACCGATGTCAACTTCTTCGTTGCCGGCTCGGCCACGGCCGCCACGGTGAGCGGGTTTGGCGCGGTGTTCACCGATGTCGATCTGCCGCTGGTCACGTCGCTGCAATTCTTTGACCAGAACAACGTCTCGCTGGGCACCTACTTCGTGCCGCCGGTGGTCGGCAACGAAACCTTGTCTTTTGTGGGTGTGCTGTTCACCACCGAAAGAGTCGGCCGCGTGCGCATCACGTCAGGCAACCAGATTCTGGGTGGCGCAGAAACCGGCGACCTGGTGGTGATGGACGACTTCATCTATGGTGAACCCATCGCCGTCGTGCCCGAGCCTGCGCCCTATGGGCTGCTGTTGGCCGGCTTGGGCATCGTCGGCCTGGTGGCACAACGCAAGGCCAAGGCCCGCTGAGGCGCCGGGCCGCCGCGCGGCCTATTTCGTGCCGAAGATGCGGTCACCCGCATCACCCAGCCCCGGCACGATGTAGCCGTGGTCATTCAACTGGCGGTCTATGGCCGCGGTGTAGACCGGCACGTCGGGGTGGTGGGCGTGGAAATTCTTCAGGCCCTCGGGCGCGGCCAGCAGGCTGACGAAGCGAATTGATTTCGGCCTGGTTTCCTTCAAACGGTCTACCGCCGCCACCGCCGAATTGCCGGTGGCCAGCATCGGGTCGAGCACGATGGCGTCGCGTTCGTGCATGCTGTGCGGCATCTTGAAGTAGTACTCCACCGCGGTCAGCGTCTTCGGGTCGCGGTACAGGCCGACATGGCCGACGCGCGCGCCCGGCACCACTTCAAGCATGCCATCCAGGAAACCGCTGCCGGCGCGCATGACGACCACAAACACCGTCTTGCGGCCTTCGATGACCGGGCTTTGCATGGTTTCCAGCGGCGTTTCTATTTCGATCAGCTGGGTCGGCATGTCGCGTGTCACCTCATAGGCCATCAGCATGCTGATTTCATGCAGCAGGCGGCGAAAGCTGCTGGTGCTCAAGTCTTTGCGGCGCATCAGCGTCAGCTTGTGCTGCACCAACGGATGGCTGATGAGGTGGACGGTGTTGGTGCTGATGCTGCTCATGCGGAAAGCTCTTTCGGCAAGGGTGCGGGATGAACGGGCAGGTCATCGCCAAGGGGCGGATGGACCGCAACAATGGTGCCACAGGGGCTGCTGGGCGGGGTTTTCATCATCGCCACCGGCAGCGCGCCGTGGTGCGCCACGGCCAGCCCGTTCAAGCAGCGACAGTCACGCCAGGCCGGCGTGCAGCGCGCGCAGCGCAGCGGCGGTGGCCGCGTCAGCAGGCAACAAGGTTTCCGCCGCCAGCGCTGACAGCGTGACATCGTGCGGCGCGCCGAACACGGTGACGGTGGTGATGAAGTTCAGCGCGCCCGATGGCGTTTGCAGCGTCAACGGCACCACGCAGCCACCGTAGGCCGCCAGGCTCGGCCCTGGCCCCGCGCAGGCGGTGTCTGGCGGCAGCGGCAAGGCCTGCAGCGCATCGAACAGGCGCGCCAGTTGCACGGCGCCGGTGGCCGCCACCTGGCGCTGCAACCGGGCCAGCACATGGGCCCGCCACGCAGGCAGGTTGGCGATCTGCGGTGCCAGGCCCAGCGGGTGCAGCGTGGCGCGCAACACGTTCAAAGGTGGCGTGGTCAGCGCCGCGGCCAGGCCTTGCAGCAGCAGCGGCACCATGCGCGGCTGGGTTCTGACTTGCCGGTTTCCAGCCAGCTGAGGTGCCGCGCCGAGACCTCGGCACTTGTCGCCAACGCCAATGGGCTCAGTGCGCGCTGGCCGCGCCAGTGGCGCAGCAGGCCGCCGAAGCTGGTGACTGAGGGCCGTTGGACCAGCGTGTCCATGGTCAGAAAATCGTGCCGTCGCTTTCGATCTTCAACGGCGGCGCGCCATCGCTGCGCAGCGCTTTGGCAATCTCGCGCCCGGCGGCCCAGGTGCCGCCTTCCAGGATGCAGGCCAGCGGCAGTTCATCGGCCGTCTTGCCCAGCCGTTCGCGCACCAGCGTGGCCAGCTCGTCCAGCAGGGCCACGGTCAGCGCGCGCCATTCGATGATGAAGTCGTCCTGCGGCTTCCAGCTACGGCCCAAGGCGCGGATGTCGCGCGGCTTGATGACGCCACCGTCCAGCAGCAGGCCGCCGTTGCGGTACTCGGGCAGGCCGGTCAAGGCATCAAGCCCGCTGACCTGCACACCGGCCCATTGCAGCGGCTCCAGCAGTGAGTAGGCGAGCCACTGGCTGAGTTTGTGGAAAGGAACGTAGCCGCTGGTGGTGGCGTCCTGGCCACCATCGCCGGTGGCGGCGCCTGCCCAGCGGTGCGGCCAGACATCACCCGCCAGCAGGCCTTGCACGCGGCTGCCGCTGGTCCAGATGGGGGACAGCACGCGCAGCACCTCAGCGAGCACGGCAGCGGCCGTGGTCTGCGTGCTGGTGCCGTTGGCAGTCAAACGGTCAAACAACAAACCCGGTCTGGCGGCGCCGCCACCGCCACCCGCACGCGCCGCTTCTTCACGCAGCGCCGCGCCCAGCCGCACCAACAAACCGGCGCGGCCTTCGGTGCCCACCACGGGGTTGGAAGGGCTGCTCTGGAACACCGCACGCAGGGTGGATGCGTCCAGCCTTTCAAGGGCTGCGGCATCGGCGCGCAGCGGGTCGTCGGGCGTGGCCGAAAACACGCCGTTGATGAAGGCGTGCCAGGTCGCCACACCCAGGCCTTCAGAGCGCTGCAAGACCTGGCCGGTGCCGACTTCGCTGTAGCGCCAGGCGGGGCCAGCGCCAGCGTCCAGCAGCACGCTGATGACCGTCAAATCAAAACGTGCACGCGCTGCGTCGGCGCTGCTGCGGCTGGCCAGCAACTCGTCCAGCGCGGGCTTGCGGTCCAGGCCGCCGGCCTCGAAGTGGCGCCAGCGGCTGTGGTACGGAATGCGCAGGTCGGGGAAGCGCCTCAAGCTCAATGCGGCCACGCGGTCGGCCACCGCCGGCAGCGCGCTGCGGTCCAGCGTGAAGTGTTCGCTCAGGTTGCCCTCGACCGAGCGCAGGATGGCCAGGCAGCGGGCGCGCACGGTGCCGGGGTCGCGCAAATGGGCCAGTGGGTGGCGGGCATCTGGCGCCACGCTGAGCAGTTCACGGCGGGCCAGGCTGGCTGCGCTTTTGTCGAAGGGCTCGGGCGTGGCCGGGCGTATCGGGCGCTCGTCAGTCAAGGCCGCGCCCCTTGACGTTGGCCAGGTCGGCTTCGCGCGGTACGTGGCCCGCGGTGAAGTAGCCGGCGGCAATCTTGGCTTCCATTTCCACCTTGGCGTCGGCCGGTATCAGCGCATCAGGGATGGGCACGCGTTCACCCACTTCAATGCCACTGCCCGTGATGGCGTCGTATTTGTCGTTGCTCATGCTCACCAGTCTGTGAATTTTTTGGATGCCCAGCCAATGCAGCACGTCGGGCATCAGTTCCTGAAAGCGCATGTCCTGCACCCCGGCGACGCATTCGGTGCGCAGGAAATACTTGTCGGCACTGTCGCCGCCAAGCTGGCGTTTGCGCGCGTTGTAGACCAGGAATTTCGTCACCTCCCCCAGCGCGCGGCCTTCCTTGCGGCTGTAGGCGATGAGGCCCACGCCGCCTTGCTGCGCGCCCCGTATGCATTCTTCAATGGCATGTGTCAGATAGGGCCGGCAGGTGCAGATGTCGCTGCCAAACACGTCGCTGCCGTTGCATTCATCGTGGACACGGGCTGTCAGTGTCACCTTGGGGTTAGCCAGGTCACCGATGTCGCCGAACACGTACAGCGTCTGGCCGCCGATGGGTGGCAAGAACACCTCCAGGTCACTGCGCGTCACCAGTTCCGGATACATGCCGCCCGTCTCCTCGAACAGCGCGCGGCGCAGGTCGGCTTCGCTGACCTTGAAGCGCCGGGCCACACCGGGCAGCCACCACACGGGTTCCAGCGCCACCTTGGTGACGCTGGCGCTGCTGTCGTCGAGCAGGAACTTGCCGTCGACCTGCAGCCGCCCGAAAGCCAGCGCCTGTTTGATCTCGGGCAGGTGGATGTGGGCCTTGGTGACGGCAATCGTCGGCCGCACGTCGTAGCCTTTGTTTTCGCTGTTATCCAGGTAGTCGGCAAACACCGTCTGCACGCTAGCGCCCCAGGGGTCGATGCTGACGATCTTGCCGGCGTCGCCCCACGCCGGGTAGGGGCCGACGGGGTCGGTGGGCGCGGTGTTGGTCAGGTCGGCGCGGTGGCCGCGCACCAGGTTGCCAGCGGCCACGGCCAAAGCGCGGTAAACGCCGTAGCTGCCGCTGTGGGTGCCGATGACGTTGCGCTGGCTGCGGCTGCTGGTGCTGCCCACCACCGGGCCGCGCACCTGCGGGTCGGCCGCGCCCCACAGCAGCGCCGGCGCGGCGTCGGTGCCCTGGCCGGGGTGCGAAGTCAGGCGGATGTGGCGCGTGGGCGGGGCGGTGGGCACAGGGCTGTCCATGGGGTTGAGGGTTGCTTGCTGACGGTTGCTTGCTGACGGTAGGTTGCTGGCGGTAGAGAGATGCAAGGCGGCGAAGGTGCTGAAGATACGCCAGAACCGCGCCCGTCTCGGCGGGTTGCCGCACGCTGTGAAATATCACTTGCAGCGGTTGTGGCTTTCCAGACAATGCCGGGGCGGTGGGCACAGCGCCACCACAGTCAAACAGGAGCGGACCATGCAAGAGCGGATTCGGAGGCGGATGGCGACAGGGATGGCGCCAGCGCTGGCAGCCCTGCTGGCCCTGTGCAGTGCCTTGGGGGTGATGGCGCAAACCGGCAGCCGTGCGGCGTCACCGCCGCCTGTCAATGTGGAAGTGGTGGACGGACGCACCGTGGTGTTGGTGGCCAGCGTGCGCACCGGCAGCGGCCAGATGAGCTTGTCGTGGAACCTTCTGACGCCCGGCTACCGCTTCACCAACGACAGCATCAGGTTCGGCGCCGCCGCCAGCTACTTCAGTTGCACCACCTACAACAACGGCCAGATCGTTCGCTGCACCAGGTACGCCGACGCGCCCAGCGGGCGCTTTGAGTATTCGGTGGTGGTGAGTTCGGGAGGATCGGCGACTGCGCCGTCAGATCCGAACATCTGGATCAACAGCGATTGAGCAGCGCGTCGAACTGGCTTGGCTGTTTCACCCGCTCGAGCCAGACAGCAGCGACGCCAGCCGGGCCAGCGCAATGCCCAGCTCCGAGCGGGGCCCGGTCCCGCTGGCCGTGCCGAGGTTGACCGCGGAAATCCGTGCTTGCTCGGCGGCGCAGATATCGCCAGAAAGCCATTCCGCTTCAGCGCGTTGGCATTGCAGCAGGCCCAGGCTGACGGGGTCGTTGATCTGTTGCAGGATGGCCTGGCCCTCTGCCAGCGAAGTGCGGGCCGTGCCGAAGTCAAGCAAGCGCGCCTGGGCCAGCCCCAGGTGGCCCAGGCACTGGCCGAGGATGCGTGCGTCGCCAATGGCGAGTGCAACGACGAGCATGGCCTGGCAACTGGCCAGCGCATCGGCCGGCCGGCCCAGCGCGGCGTAGACCAGCCCAAGGTTGCCCAGCACGACACACTCCAGGCGCGCATGGCCGAGCGCGCGCGCGACCTCGAGACTCTGCTCGAAGGCTGCTCTGGCATCGTCGAGCTCGCCTTGCAGGTAGCGCAGCATGCCCAGGTTGGACAGCGTGTTGCCTTCGCGTTGCCGGTCGCCCAGCTTGCGCACCACCTGTAGCGATTCCTCGAAGCAGGCACGGGCCTCGTCCATGTGCCCCAGATTGGCATGCAAGTTACCCAGATTGCCCAGCAAACTGCCTTGCCAGCGGCTGTCGCTGACACGCCGGGCCAGGCCCAGGGCCTGCTCGTAGTGCACCTGGGCCTGTTCCAGCCGCCCGGCGTCGAAATCCACGATACCCAAGCCGTTGAGGGCAGCGCATTCGAGCGCACCGTCACCCAATTGCCGGGCCATCAACAGCGCGCGCTGGTGGGCTTCGCGCGCCGCATCGACCTGGCCGGCGCGGGCGCGCAACACACCCAGCCTGATGGTCGCCGCGGCTTCGCAGGCGGTGTCGGCTGCGGCGCGTGCGTGTTGCAAAGCGCTTTCGTAGTGGCGCATGGCTTGCACGCGCTGGCCCAAGGCTTCCAAAGCCCCACCCATCACGACCTGGGCGTGGGCAGCGGCGCCAGCGCTCAAACCGGCCATGGCACACACCGCCTGCGCCAAATCCACCCCGGCCTTGAACGGCCCATGCAGGTTGATCGCCGCCCAGGCGCCGTCCAGCGTGCCGGCGGCGCGTTCGGCATCGCCGGCCACCGCCGCACGGCGGCAGGCGGCGACCAGGTTGTCGAGTTCGGCGCAGGCGTTTTCCGTCGCGCGTTGCGGGCCCAGGGCCGCGAACCACGCGCCGTGTCGTGCCTGCGCCGCGGCCAGCGCCAGCCGCCCGCTGCCGCTGTAGCGGGCTTCGGTGCACAGGTGCTCGGCGGCATAGGCCTGCACGCTGACGAGCAGATCAAAACGTTCGTCGCCCAGCGTGCGTATGAAGCTCTTGTCGACGAGCGAATTGACGACATCCAGCGTCCACGGCGGATCGGGCAAGTGCGACAGGTCGATCACCGCCTCGGCCGATTCGAGCGTGAAGCCGCCTTCAAACACCGACAGCTGCGCCAGCGCCGCTTTCTCTGCCGTGGCCAGCAGGCCCCACGACCAGTCAAAGGTGGCGCGCAGCGTGGCCTGGCGGTCTTGCCGGCCGCCGCTGCTGGCCAGCAGCTTGAAGCGCTCACTCATGCGCGCCAGCAGTGCCCGCGGGGCCAGTGCGCGCACGCGTGCGGCGGCCAGTTCGATGGCCAGCGGCAGGCCGTCCAGCATGCCCACCAGCGTGTGGATGGCCGCCAGGTCGTCGGCGCCGGGGTCGAAGTCGCGTTTGGCGGCGGCGGCGCGGCGTTTGAAGAGTTTGGTGGCGTCTGCGGTGGCCAATGGCGCCAGCGCAAAGGTCTCTTCACCGACCATGCCTAACACTTCGCGTGTGGTGACAAGGAACACCGCCTCTGCGGCCCTGTCCAGCCAGTGGCCCAGCGTGGCCTGGGCGTGGCGCGCCAGGTGCTCGAAGTTGTCCAGGATGACCAGGCAGGGCCCGCGCCCGGCGATCGCGTTGCCGAGTTGCAGCACAGGGTCTTCTTGCCCCAGCGGCACCTGCAGGCCTTGCGCCACGGCCCTGACCAGACCTTCCAGGGTGCGCCCCGGCGCCAGATCACAGAACCACACGCCACCTGGGAATTCACCCATCCAGCCCCAGCCAAAACGGGTCGCCAAGCGCGTCTTGCCGCCGCCGCCTATGCCCAGCAAAGACACCAGCCGCGCGCCTTGGTCGAAGCGGCGCGCCAGTTCGTGCAAGGTGCTGCGGCGGCCGACGAAGGCGTCGCGTTCAGCAGGCAGGCTGTGGCGCAACTCGCGCAGTGGCAGCCAGAGGTCGCCGCGGCGCAGCACGCGGTAAACCTTGGCCGAGTCGGGCGGTGGCGTGAAGGGCGCGCCGGCTTCACCGACCTCAAACAATTCCAGCGGTTCGGGCAGCCCCTTGACATGCCAGTGGCCGTGGCTGACGGCGCGGGGGATGTCTGCGCCGGCGCTGCCGAATGCGGTACCTGCGGCACCCATTGCAGGACTCAGCGCGGCCATGGCGGCCGGTGTCAGCAGCGTTTGCCCGCCCAGCGCGGTGGACATCACGCGCGCGGCAATCGGCTTGCTGACGCCGTCGGCTTCAAAAGGCTTGGCGCCCAAAGCGACATCGGCGGCCGGCGTTTCGCGCATCGTCACCTGGCCCACATGCAGGCCGGCGCGGGCCTTCAGCGGCGGCTGCATCGCGGCCAGCGCGCGGTGGTAGGCCAGCACGTAGCCCAAGGCATCGGCGGGGTCGGCAAAGAGCAGCAAGAAGCCGTCGGTCTTGTCGATCTCGCGGCCACGCCACTGGCGCAGCAGGTCGCGCGCCATGCGGTCGTGGGCGGCCCAGACGGCGTTCATCGCCACGTCGCCCATTTCCTGCGACAGCAGCGCGCTGTCTACCAGGTCGGTGAGCAGCAGGGCGACGGGGGCGTTCATGGCGGCCAAGTATCGGGCGCGGCGTTCAGTCCAGCCCGCGGACTGGAAAGGCAGGCCCGCGCTGCAGCCAGTTCAGCGGCGAATAAGCGGCTTGCCCGTCGGTGACATGCAGCGTGTAGGCCAGCCGTGAACGGGCGCTGCGGTTGGGGGCGCTGTAGTGCGGCAGCAGGCCGTGAAAGACGATCAGCGTGCCGGCGGCCACAGGCAGCGGCACTGCGGTTTCTTTGCTCGGCCAGGGCGTGGCGTCCAGCGCCTGCATGCGCAGCGTGGCGGCGGCGTGGTCGCAGACGTACTGTTCGCGCAACACGCCGCGCGGGCCGCGGTGGCCGCCCGGCTCTATCCACAAACAGCCGTTGGCAAGCGTCGCGTCTTCCAGCGCAAACCAGAAAGTGGTGACGGTTTGCGGCGTGGTGACGAAGAAGCTGGCGTCCTGGTGCCAGCCCACTTCACCGCCAATGTGCGGCTGTTTGAAGATGACCTGGCTTTGCCAGACCTGCGGCTGCGACAGGCCCAGGTCGGCCGCCAGTGCGGCCAGCTCGGGCCCGTGCGAGAAAGCCTTGAACACCGCGTCGCGGTCGTGCAGCGCATGGCCTATCTTGTTGACGCTTTGCGCCTTGGGCACACGCAGCCGGCCGGCCTCATCCAGCGCTTCTTCCTCGAAAAAACAGCGCACTTGGCCGGCCGATGCGAGCAGCGCGGTGTCGGCCACCAGGCTGCGGTCGCGGGTGGAAAAACGGCTGGCCGTGGCATCGGGCTCGAAGGCTTGAACCAGCGCGTGGGCGCGTTCGCAGACTGCGGCCAGTGCGTCGACAGGCTTGAAACCGGGCAGCACCAGACAGCCGTCGTCGTGCCAGCTGTTGAGTTGGGCGGGCTTCAGCATCTGTTGCAAATAGGCGTCGAATAGGGGCTGACGGAAGGCATGGGCTACGCGTTTTCACCAAGATTTCCAAGCCGGGGCGGCATCATCGGATGCTATCGCTGCCGGCCCCGGCCGGCAGCCCGCTGCAAGCCCCGCAACCAAGACCCCACCCCACCAGGACCGCCCGCATGTCACCTGCCCGCACCCCCGACCGCACCCTCAATCGCAGCCGTTTCGCCCCCGTGCGCCACACCCTGGCGGCTGCCGCACTGGCCGCGCTCAGCCTGGGCGCCGCGGCGCAAAGCAGCGGTAGCAGCACTGGCCAGTTGCAGACCATCACCGTGACCGCAGAGCGCCGGCTGGAAAACATCCGCGACGTGCCCAGTTCGGTGACCGCGCTGCAAGGCGAAATGCTGGAAGTGCTGAACAGCGGCGGCCAGGACATCCGTTTGCTGGCCGGCCGTGTGCCCAGCCTGAACATCGAAAGCAGCTTTGGCCGCGCTTTCCCGCGCTTTTACATCCGCGGCATCGGCAACACCGACTTCGACTTGAACGCGTCGCAGCCGGTGAGCCTGGTCTACGACGATGTGGTGCAAGAGAACCCCATCCTGAAGGGCTTCCCGATCTTCGACATGGAACGCATCGAAGTGC
Organism: Betaproteobacteria bacterium; assembly: GCA_031371275.1. Lineage (GTDB taxonomy): Bacteria > Pseudomonadota > Gammaproteobacteria > Burkholderiales > Burkholderiaceae_C > Rubrivivax. The sequence continues at coordinate 167 of JANMJI010000314.1, read as the reverse complement.
TGCGCGGCCCGCAAGGCACGCTGTTCGGGCGCAACAGCCCGGCCGGTGTGGTGAAGTTCGAGTCGGCCAAACCTGGCAAGAAGTTTGAAGGTTATGCACTGGGCTCGATCGGCCGCTACAGCGCTGTCAACGTCGAGGGTGCGGTGAACGTGCCGCTGTCTGAAGTG
>JANMJI010000298.1:0-9816 GCA_031371275.1 Betaproteobacteria bacterium | reverse complement strand
CCCAACAAGGCTTTGCACGCCGCGATGATCTCGCGGCTGAAGATCATGGCCGAGCTGGACATCGCAGAAAAGCGCTTGCCGCAAGACGGCCGCATCAGCTTGCGCATCGGCGGCCGGGCCATCGATGTGCGCGTCAGCACGTTGCCTTCATCGCACGGCGAACGTGCCGTGCTGCGCCTGCTGGACAAGACCGAAAGCCGCTTCACGCTCGAAGGCCTGGGCATGGACGGCGAGGTGCTGCACAGCTTCGCGCGTTTGATCCAGCAGCCGCACGGCATCGTGCTGGTCACCGGGCCTACGGGTTCGGGCAAGACGACCACGTTGTATGCCAGCCTGGGCCGCGTCGACACCGCCACCACCAATGTGTTGACGGTGGAAGACCCGGTGGAATACGAGTTGGCCGGCATTGGCCAGACACAGGTGAATCCGAAGATCGACCTGACGTTCGCGAAGGCCTTGCGCGCCATCCTGCGCCAAGACCCCGATGTCATCATGATCGGTGAGATACGCGACTACGAAACCGCCAGCATCGCCATCCAGGCCTCGCTCACCGGCCACCTGGTGCTGGCCACAGTGCACACCAACGACGCACCTTCCAGCGTCACGCGGCTCATCGACATGGGCGTCGAGCCCTTCTTGCTGAGCAGCAGCCTGCTCGGCGTGCTGGCCCAGCGCCTGGTGCGCAAGCTGTGCCTGCACTGCAAGCGCCTGGGCGATGACGGCAGCCCGGCCGAGCCAAGATGGCACCCGGTGGGTTGCGAGAAGTGCAGCCACACCGGCTACAAAGGCCGCACCGGCGTCTACGAGCTGATGAGCGTGAACACCCAGGTGCAGACGCTGGTCCACAACCGCGCGCCCGAACAAGAGCTGGTGGCGGCAGCCCGCGCGGCAGGCTTGCGCAGCATGCGTGAGGACGGTGACAGGCTGGTGCGTGCCGGCATCACATCGCTGGAAGAAGTCGTCCGCGTGACTCGAGACTGACGTGCCCGCGTACCGCTTCGAAGCCCTCGACGCCGCCGGCAAATCGCAAGCCGGCCTGCTGGAAGCCGACAACGCCAAGGCCGCGCGTCAACAGTTGCGCGGGCGCGATCTGGTGCCGCTGGCCGTCACGCCGGTGACGATGGCGGCCAACGACAACAGCACCGCAGCGCGCTTCACACGCCGTGTGTTTTCATCCACCGGCCTGGCGGTGTGGACACGCCAGTTGGCCGGCCTGGTGGGCTCGGGCCTGCCGCTGGAAAGGGCGCTGACCGCACTCGCCGACGAGACAGAAAGCCCGCGCCAGCATGAACTGGTGGCGCATATGAAAAGCGAGGTCAATGCCGGCAGCAGCTTTGCGCGCGCGCTGGCCACCGCGCCGCGCGAGTTCGATGATGTCTACCGCGCCGTGGTCGCCGCCGGTGAACAAAGCGGCGCGCTGGGCGCCGTGCTGGAACGGCTGGCCGATGACCTGGAACAGCGCCAGGCGCTGCGCAGCAAGGTCATCGGCGCGATGCTCTACCCGGCCGTGGTGTCGCTGGTGGCGATGATCATCGTCATCGTGCTCGTCACCTTTGTGGTGCCGCAAATCGCCAACGTCTTCAGCAGTTCCAAACGCGCGCTGCCGCTGTTGACGGTGGCCATGCTGGGCTTCAGTGCCTTTGTGCGCCAGTGGGGCTGGCTGGTGGCGCTGGGCATGGCCGGCGGTGTGGGCGCGCTGGTGGCGGCGCGGCGCAACGAGGCCTTTCGTGAACGCACCGACGCCGCGGTGCTGAACCTGCCGCTGCTGGGCCGGCTGGCGCGCGGCTACAACGCGGCGCGTTTTGGCGGCACGCTGGCGATGCTGGCCGGCGCCGGCGTGCCGATCCTGAAAGCCCTGCAGGCCGCCGCCGAAACGCTGGGCAACCGTGCCATGCGCGCCGATGCACTGGACGCGCTGGTGCAGGTGCGTGAAGGCGCGCCGCTGGCCAGCGCATTGGCCGGCAAGAAGCGCTTCCCGGGCCTGCTGGCGATGTTCGCGCGCCTGGGTGAACAGACCGGCCAGTTGCCGCTGATGCTGCAGCGCGCTTCGACGCAGATGTCGGGTGAGGTGCAGCGCCGCGCGATGTCGGCGGCGACCATCCTGGAGCCTTTGCTCATCGTCGCCATGGGCGGCGTCGTGATCCTCATCATGCTGGCTGTGCTGATGCCCATCATCCAGCTCAATACCTGGGTGAAATAGCGCCCCCCAAGCCCGCATTCGCTCGCCGCTTTTCGGCTGCCTTTTATGTGGCGGGTGTGTCTGTCGCCGCTTCTTTGTCTGCGTCCGGCGCTTGCGTGTGCTTGATGAACAACTGCGCCGCGATGATGCCGATTTCGTAGAGCACGCACATCGGCACGGCCAGCGCCAGTTGCGAGATCACGTCGGGCGGTGTGACCACCGCGGCGACGATGAACGAGCCGACCACAAAGTAGCCGCGCGACTTGCGCAACTGCGCGATGGTGACGATGCCCATGCGGGCCAGCACGATGACCGCAATCGGCACTTCAAAAGCGATGCCGAAGACCAGAAACAGCGTCAGCACAAAGCCGAAATACTGTTCGATGTCGGGTGCTGCGGTGATGCTGGTGGGTGCAAAAGCCTGAATGAATTTGCTCATGCCCGGGATCACCAGAAAATAGCAAAAGGCCACGCCGGTGATGAACAGCACCGTGCTGCTGACGACCAAGGGCAGCACCAGCTTCTTCTCGTGCGAATACAAGCCCGGCGCGACAAAGGCCCACAGCTGGTACAGCACCACCGGCAGCGCCACCATGAAGGCCGCCATCAGCGTGATCTTCAGCGGCACCAGGATGGGTGAGATGACGTTGGTGGCAATCAGCGTCGCGCCCTTGGGCAGGTGCGACAGCATGGGCGCTGCCAGCAGGTCGTACAGCCCCGCGGGCCCGGGCCAGAAAACCAGCACCGCGAAGGCGATGGCGATCGCGATGACGGCGCGTATCAGGCGGTCGCGCAATTCGACCAGGTGCGAGACAAAAGGCGCTTCGGTGCCGGCAAGTTCGTCGGGCTTGTCTGAACCTGCACTCATCGCGGACCTGTCATGAACAACGCATCAGCCCGCGCGCTTGCCCGGCGGGCGAAATTTCGCCACCCGCGCCGCACCCGACAAAGCCTTGGTGCGAATGCCCTGGCGGTTTTTGTACCACTGTGGTGTGGCGCCGCGTTTCAGGCGCCACTTCTTCTTCGGGTGCTGGTAGCTGGGCGACGTTGCGTGCAGCGGTGCAATGCCGTTGGCCGCGCCATCGGCCAGCGCGCCGGCGTTCCATTCGCTGTCAAAGGCGGCGCTGGCCGAATTGACTTCGGTGCGCACCGTGTCTTCGACATTGCGCGCGGCATCTTCGAACTGCGTCTTCATCTTCTTGAGTTCTTCAAGTTCGATGGAGCGGTTGACCTCGGCCTTCACATCAGACACATAGCGCTGTGCCTTGCCGAACAGCGCGCCCACGGTGCGCGCCACGCGCGGCAGTTTCTCGGGGCCGATGACCACCAGGGCCACAGCGCCGATGAGCGCGAGCTTGTCGAGGCCGAAATCAATCATGCCGTGGCTGCTGTGCTGCGCAGGGGCTGGTGCATCAATTCACGCACGCGGCTTCAGCTCTTGGTCTTCGCTTCCACGTCCACCGTGTTGGGGTCTGCGCGTTTGGCAGTCGTCACCTGCTGCGGCGGTGTCGCCGCGGCAGCGGCGGCATCGGCGTCTTCGCCTGCACCCTTGACGCCATCTTTGAAACCCTTGACGGCACTGCCCAGGTCGCTGCCGATGTTGCGCAGTTTCTTGGTGCCGAAGATGACCACGACAACCGCCAACACGATCAGCCAATGCCAGATGCTGAACGAACCCATGATCTATCTCCTGAGAGCCAAGCCCTCGATTCTAAGGTTGAAGGATGACGCGCCCGCCGGGCGCGGCCCTGCGGCTGCACGGTGCCTGTGCTGGATGCAACGCGGGGCCTTCAGCCCTTGGCCCAGGGCCGCGGGCCGCCCATCACATGCATGTGCAGGTGGTAGACCTCTTGCTTGCCGTCGGGGCCGGTGTTGACCAGGGTTCTGAATCCATTCGTCACCCCCAGCTGCTTCATCAGCCGCGGCGCCAGGCCCAGCATGCGGCCCAGCAGTGCGTCGTGTTCAGGCCCAGCGTCAGACAGCGTGGCGATGTGCTCTTTGGGCACCACCAGCACATGCACTGGCGCCCACGGGTTGATGTCGTGGAAGGCCAGCAGTTCCTCGTCTTCGAACACTTTTCTGGCCGGAATCTGGCCGGCTGCGATCTTGCAGAAGAGGCAGTTTGCGTCGGTGTTCATGCCGGCATGGCCCGGTATTCAAGAAACGACCACCAGCCGCGGACGAAACGGTACAAATACCAAAGCCCGACCACGAACCAGGCCGCGGCACCTGGAAACCAGAACAGCGCAAACAGCGGGCAGGTCAACACCAGCCACAGCAGCGTGAACCAGAAAGTGCGGGCCTGCCAGCGGAAATGGCTGCGGTAGAAATCGTCTGGCAGGTCGACGCGCTTGAGGTAGTTGATGACCATGGCGACCACGGAAAACGCGCCGGCAGAAAACCAACTGAGCGTGTGCAGCCCGTACAGGATGTGCGTTAGCAAGCGCGGGTCGCCCTGCGTGCGCGCTGGAATCACGACCTCGTTCATGTGCCCTCTCCTTCGCGCTGTTGCGCTTTGCGCAATGCAAATTCTTCCAACCCCGACAAACCTTCTCGCCGTTCCAGCTCGGCCAGCACATCGGCCGGCTTCAGGCCGTAAGCCGCCAGCGCCACCAGCGTGTGAAACCACAGGTCGGCCACTTCGCCGACGATCTTTGGGCCGTCACCATCTTTGGCCGCCATCACCACTTCGGTGGCTTCTTCGCCAATCTTTTTCAAGATGGCGTCGGTGCCCTTGAAAAACAAGCGGGCCACATAACTCTTGTCGGGGTCACCGCCGTTTTCTGGCCGGCGGCTTTCTATGATTTCGGCCAGGCGCGCCAGCGTGTCGTTGCTCATTTGCGGGTTGTTTGCGGATCAAGTGCAGACCAATGGCGGCTCATTTGTAGATCGCACCCGGGTCTTTCAGCACCGGCTCCACGGCTGCCCAGCGGCCTTCTTGCAGGCGCTGGAAAAAGCAGCTGTGGCGGCCGGTGTGGCAGGCGATGGCGGGGTCGTGGCCGTGTTGCGTGACGGTCAGCAGCACGACATCGTTGTCGCAGTCCAGCCGTATGCCGTGCACCTGCTGAAAGTGGCCAGATGCTTCGCCCTTGTGCCACAGTCGCGCGCGCGAACGGCTGTAGTAGACGGCCTGGCCGCTTGCAGCCGTGGCGGCCAGCGCTTGCCGGTTCATCCACGCCAACATCAGCACGTCGTTGCTGCCTTGTTCCTGGGCGATGACGGGCACCAGCCCGTCCTTGTCCCACTTCACGGTGTCCAGCCAGTCGTCCATGCGGCAAGTTTAGGGGCTGCCGTGCGTGGGGCCTTTGAAGCCCTGCTCGGCCGCAAACCAGGCCAGCACGGGCAGCGTGCCGGGCAGCACCGGCGTCACCTGCACCGGCAAGGTCTGCCAGGCCATGCGTTGCTGTTCGCGCATCTCGAAGTTACCCGCCCATTCGTAGACCTTGCAGAAGTGCAGCCGCACCAAGGCATGCGGGTAGTCGAAGACTTCTTGCTGCCACGGCTGCACGGCGCCAATGGTGATGCCCAGTTCTTCGTGCAGTTCACGGCGCAAGGCCTGTTCCAGCGTTTCACCGGGCTCGAATTTGCCGCCCGGAAATTCCCAATAGCCGGCGTAGACCTTGCCTGCCGGCCGGCTGGTCAACAGGAAGCGGCCTTCGGCGTCGATCAGCACGCCCACTGCGACATCCACAGGGCGGCGTAGCTGCTGCTTCACCAGCTCCGCGGTTGCACCATCACCCGCCATGACGGCCGGCGTAGTCGCGCGCAAACTGTTGCGCCACGCGGCCTGAGCGTGAGCCACGTTCCAGCGCCCATACGAGGCTTTCTGGCCGCGCGGCGGTGATGGCGTCTTCGCTGACCTTGAACGAACGCAGCCACTGCGCCGCGATGGCCAGGTATTCGTCCTGCGTGAAGGGATAAAAACTGATCCACAGTCCGAAGCGTTCGCTCAGTGAAGTCTTTTCTTCGACGACCTCGCCCGGGTGTACTTCACCGTCTTCGGTGTGCTGGTAGCTCAGGTTGTCCTTCATGTATTCGGGCAGCAGGTGGCGGCGGTTGCTGGTGGCGTAGATCAGCAGGTTGTCGCTGGCCGCGGCGACGCTGCCGTCGAGCACGCTTTTGAGCGCCTTGTAGCCGGGCTCGCCTTCGTCGAAGCTGAGGTCGTCGCAGAAGACGATGAATTTCTCGGGCCGCTCAGCCACCAGGTCCATCAGATCGGGCAGGTCCACGAGGTCGGATTTTTCGACCTCGATCAAACGCAACCCTTGCGGCGCGAACTCATTCAGCACGGCCTTGATGAGTGAGCTTTTGCCGGTGCCGCGGGCGCCTGTCAGCAGCACGTTGTTGGCGCCATGGCCGGCCACGAACTGTTCGGTGTTGCGCAGCAGGCGGTCTTTCTGCGGCTCGACTTCCCTCAGGTTTTCAAGCCGGATGGTGGCCACATGTTTGATCGGTTCCAGCACGCCGGCCATGCCAAAGCCGCCCGCGCGGCGGCGGTAGCGCCAGGCCACGGCAGCCGTCCAGTCGGGCGCGGTGGCGGCGTGGGGCAGCAGTGTTTCCAGGCGCGCCAGCAAGCTTTCGGCGCGCACCAGCAGGTGTTCAAACGCGGCATTCATGGCCCTGAGTTTAGGGGCGGGGAATCAGCCGACAGGCAAGGCGCGCACGCTGTCGCCGGCGACCACGAAGACGCGGTCGCCAGGCCCGCGCGGCAGCACATGCATGCCGGTGAAGGCGCCGAACGCGGGCAGCACGCCGACCTGCGGGCCGAGGTGGAAACAGGGCAGGCGCAGATGGTCGCGCGCCCGGCCGCCCAGCACCGCAGCGGGGTGAATGTGGCCGGCCAGCACATACGCGCCTGGCACTGCATTCGGGTGGTGGTTCAGTGCCAGCCCGCCCAGGTGCAAGGAGCCGTCGATGCAGTGCACGCCCCAGTCGCGCGGCGGGTCGCCGGCGTGGCTGTCATGGTTGCCGCGCACCAGCGTCCATTGCAGTTTGATGTGACGTTGGCGAAAGGCCGCCACCTCGGCCAGCGTCGCCGCGGCCTTGCCGCGCGCCGAATGCAGCAGGTCGCCCAGGAAGACGATGTGCTGGGCGCCAGTGGCTGCCAGCGCTGATTCCAGCCGGCCCAATGTTTCGCCCGTCGTGCCGCCCGGCACGGGCACACCCAGGCGCCGGAACGACACCGCCTTGCCGATGTGCGCGTCGGCAATCAACAGCGTGCGGAACTCCGGCAGGTAGGCCGCCCGCTGGGCCAGCAGCCGCAGCGGCGTGCCGCCGGCTTGCACTTCCACCGTCATGCCTTCACAGCTTCACACCTTCACAGAGCGTCACGTCGTCAAACGCAGCAGCGCGGGTTCCAGGTGCTCGGTGGGCAGGCGCTTGAAGCCGCTGCGCGCATACCGCTGCAGCCGCCCCACGGCCAGCGATGTGATGGCCGAGGCCAGCACGTTGGCGTCGACGGTGGGTGTGGCCGAGCCACCGGCTTCGGCCGCCGCGCGCAGGCATTGCCGCAGTTGCGATTCCACGCGCTCAAAAAACTGGTTCATGCGCGCTGCCAGGCGTTCGTGCTCGAAGACCAGCGCGTCGCCCACCATGACCCGCGTCATGCCCGGGTTCTTCTCGCCGAACTGCAGCAGCACGGTGGCAATTTTCTGCGCCTGCAGCGAAGGCGAGGGCTCGCGTTCGGTGATCTGGTTGACGAGTGTGAAGACGCTGCTTTCGATGAATTCGATCAGCCCTTCAAACATCTGCGCCTTGCTGGCAAAGTGACGGTACAGCGCGGCTTCGCTGACTTCCAGGCGGGCCGCCAATGCGGCGGTGGTGATGCGTTCCGCGCCGGGCTGTTCCAGCATGCTGGCCAGCGTTTGCAGAATCTGCACCCGCCGCTCGCCGGGGCGCGGGCGCTTGCGGGCGGTGGGCGCTGGTCGCGCCGCTGACACCAATGGCGTTGATGGCGCAGATGGCCCGTCCGTGCCGGCCGGGGGCGTTTCATCGGACATGTCGGGCATGCGGGCGGCGGCGGCTGGGCGGGTGTGCCAAAGCATTCTTGCACAGCGCCCGCAGTGCTTAGCTTGCAGGTAAACACTGACATACATGCAAAGCCGAGCGTGCCCGAGCGTGCGCTGTGGGGTGAATATTCACGCGCCGTCGCCCCCCTTGAGCGGGATGCCAAGGCGCCCGCTTGCGGCCAGTATGCAGGGCGGGTTGTGGCGGTGGTGGCGAGGTCTTTCGCCGCCCGCGGTGGCCCTGTCTGGAGACTGCCATGCAGCACGACACCTTGCGCAATGCCCTGCTGTTGATGCCCATGGCCGTGGCGGTGCTGGTGGCGCTGGCCGTGCCCGGCACCCCGGAAGCGCCCGGCACGGCCGACGACAGCGAAGCCCAGCGCGCCTTGTACGCCCACTGTCGCGCCCAAAGTGCTGCCGTGCCGGCCAGCGCCACGGCCGAACCCGCGGGCCCGCGTGCGCAGTCGCCCGCCTGGCTGGCGCAGCGCGAAGCCGCGGTGACGCACTGCCTGCAAGCCGCGCTGGCGGGGACACACCAGGCGGGAACACACCAGGCGGGCACGCGCCAGGCTTCGGCGCGCTAAATACCGCGCCCGCACTCAGAGCTTGAGCAGTTCGCGCAGGCGCCCTGTTCGCAGCCCCACATAGGCTGGTTTGCGGTGCCGGCGTGTGCCCGGGTGCCCCAGCCAGCGCTGCATCCACACCGTTTGCATGCCAATGCGGCGCGCGGCCTTCTGGTGTACCAGCGTGTCTTCCACCAGTACGCAGCGGCTGGGCGGCACGCGCAGCTTGGCGGCCACGGCGCGCAGCATGCGGGCGTCGGGCTTGGGGCGCAGATGGCCGAACATGTGCATGTCCTCAATCGTCAGCACACCGTCAAACAGGTGTGTGATGCCTAACGTTCCAAGTTCACCCAATACGCGCTTCGCATAAGCCGCCGGGGCGTTGGTCAGGATGAACTTGCGGCCCGGCAAGCGGCGCAGCGCGGCGATGTCGGCGCCGTGGCCGCGCACCCGCGATTCAAGCCCGGGAAGCACATGCGTGTGGTGCAGAAAGTGCGCAGCATCGACACCGTTGTGCCGCACCAGACCCAGCAGCGTGGCGCCATAGCGCAGCCAATGCTGGCGGCGCAACACTTGCGCTTCGTCGGGGGCCAGGCCCAGGTGTTGTTCGATGTAGACGTTCATCGCCGCGCTGATGTGCGGAAGCGTTGCCTGGCCGGCGTTGTGCAGCGTGTCGTCCAGGTCGAACAGCCAAGTCACGGTGCCCCCAGGCTTGCCGCCTTGGGGCAGCGCCACCCTTCGAGGGGGCGTGGCCCGCCTTGGGGCGGCCCGGCAGCGTGCGGGGCGGCGCATCGAATTCAATGCGAGCGGATCATCGTCCCGTAGGCCTGATCGGTCAGTATCTCCAGCAGCAACGCATGCGGCACCCGCCCGTCGATGATGTGCACCGCGTTGACGCCGCTCTTGGCGGCGTCCAGCGCGCCGGCGATCTTGGGCAGCATGCCGCCGCTGATGGTGCCGTCGGCAAACAACTCGTCAATTTCGCGTGCGCTCAGGTCGGTCAGCAACGCACCGGCCTTGTTCAGCACACCGCGGATGTTGGTCAGCATGACCAGCTTTTCGGCCTTCA
>JANMJI010000284.1:0-5230 GCA_031371275.1 Betaproteobacteria bacterium | reverse complement strand
GAAGTTGCTGGCCGTGGACGTGCCAGAACGCGCGCAGTACATCCGCGTCATGTTCAGCGAAATCACGCGGGTCATGAACCACCTGATGTGGCTGGGCGCACACGGCCTGGACTGCGGTGCGATGAATGTCTTCATCTACTGCTTTCGCGAACGCGAAGACCTGTTCGACATGTACGAAGCCGTCAGCGGTGCGCGCATGCACGCGGCCTATTTTCGGCCGGGCGGCGTCTACCGTGATCTGCCTGACAGCATGCCGCAGTACTAGGTCAGCCGCTTTCGCAATGAGTAAGCCATCAAGGCCTTGAACGATGGCCGCAGCGGCAGCCTGCTTGATTTCATCGAAGATTTCACCAAGCGTTTCCCGACCTACATTGACGAATACGAAACGCTGCTGACCGACAACCGCATCTGGAAGCAGCGCACCGTGGGTATTGGCGTCGTCACGCCGGAACGCGCGCTGAACCTGGGCTTTACGGGCCCCATGCTGCGCGGCAGCGGCATTGCGTGGGATTTGCGCAAGACCCAGCCTTATGAGATTTACGGCCGGCTTGATTTCGACGTGCCGGTGGGCGTGAATGGCGACACTTATGACTGCTATCTGGTGCGTGTCGAAGAGATGCGCCAGAGCAACCGGCTCATTCAGCAATGCGTGGCCTGGCTGCGCAACAACCCCGGCCCGGTGATCACCGGCAACCACAAGGTGGCGCCGCCATCGCGTGTGGACATGAAGTCCAACATGGAAGAGTTGATCCACCACTTCAAGCTGTTCACCGAAGGCATGCATGTGCCCGAAGGCGAGGTCTACGCCGCGGTGGAACACCCCAAGGGCGAGTTCGGCATTTACCTGGTCAGCGACGGCGCCAACAAGCCTTATCGCTTGAAGATTCGCCCGCCAGGATTTGCCCACCTGGCGGCGCTGGACGAGATGGCGCGTGGCCACATGATTGCCGACGCGGTGGCCATCATCGGCACCATGGACATCGTGTTTGGCGAGATAGACCGTTGAGCGATCAGAGACCGACGATGAATTTCAGCGAACCAACCATGGCACGCTTCGCCAAGGAAGTGGCCAAGTACCCGGCCGACCAGAAGCAATCGGCTGTGATGGCCTGCCTGGCTGTGGTGCAGCACGAACAAGGCCATGTGTCTCCCGAAGCCGAGGACGGCATTGCCGCTTATCTGGGCATGCCCGCGATTGCGGTGCACGAGGTGACGACCTTCTACAACATGTACAACCAGCAGCCGCTGGGGCGCTACAAGCTGAACATCTGCACCAATCTGCCCTGCGCGCTGCGCGATGGTGACCAGGCACTGGCGCATGTGTGCAAAGCGCTGGGTGTCGAGCCCTATGGCAGCACCGCAGACGGTGTCTTCACGGTGCAGCCCAGCGAGTGTTTGGGCGCCTGCGCCGACGCGCCGGTGATGCTGGTGAATGACCGCCAGATGCTCAGCTTCATGAGCAACGAGCGGCTGGACGAATTGATTGCGATGTTGAAGGCTGAAGTCAATGCTTGATCTGTCGAAGTTCCAGGCCCAGGGCAGCGAAACCTGCTTCCATGACCGCCATATCGATGCACAGATTTATGCCGGGCTGGACGGCAAGAACTGGCGCTTGCAGGACTACGTCGCACGCGGCGGTTATTCGGCGTTGAAGAAGATCCTCGGCAAGAATGGCGTGGCCGGCCCCGACGGCCACAACGGCGGCATGACACAAGACCAGGTCATCGCCGAAGTCAAGCTCAGTGCCTTGCGCGGCCGTGGCGGCGCCGGCTTTCCCACCGGCCTGAAGTGGAGCTTCATGCCGCGCATGTTCCCCGGGCCCAAGTACCTGGTGTGCAACAGCGACGAAGGCGAGCCGGGCACCTGCAAAGACCGCGACATCCTGGCCTTCAACCCGCACATCGTCATCGAAGGCATGGCCATTGCCGCCTACGCGATGGGCATCAAGACGGGCTACAACTACATCCACGGCGAGATCTTCGAGGTCTACGACCGCTTTGAGCAAGCGCTGGAAGAAGCGCGTGCCGCTGGCCTGTTGGGCGACAACATTGCGGGCAGCAACTTCAGCTTCCAGCTGCATGCTTTCCACGGTTTTGGCGCCTACATCTGCGGCGAAGAAACGGCACTGCTCGAATCGCTTGAAGGCAAGAAAGGCCAGCCGCGTTTCAAGCCACCGTTCCCGGCCAGCTTTGGTCTGTATGGCAAGCCGACGACCATCAACAACACCGAGACATTCGCTGCGGTGCCGTGGATCATCAACCACGGTGGCCAGAAGTACCTGGAATGCGGCAAGCCCAACAACGGCGGCACGAAGATTTTTTCTGTCGTCGGTGATGTCAACATGCCCGGCAATTACGAAGTTCCGTTGGGGCTGCCATTTGGCAAGCTGCTGGAACTGGCCGGCGGCATGAAGGGCGGGGCGTTGAAAGCGGTGATCCCTGGTGGCTCATCAGCGCCGGTGCTGCCCGCCAGCATCATGATGGACACGACGATGGACTACGACGCCATCGCCAAGGCCGGCTCGATGCTGGGCAGCGGCGCTGTCATCGTCATGAACGAACACCGCTGCATGGTCAAAAGCCTGCTGCGCCTGAGCTACTTTTATCAACATGAAAGTTGCGGCCAATGCACCCCCTGCCGCGAAGGCACGGGTTGGTTGTGGCGCCTGGTAGACCGCATTGAACATGGCAAGGGCCGCGCTGATGACCTGGCCTTGCTGGACAGCGTCGCCGACAACATCAAAGGCCGCACCATTTGCGCGTTGGGCGATGCAGCGGCGATGCCGGTGCAGGGCATGCTGAAGCACTTCCGCGACGAGTTCGTGCACCACATCGAACACAAGCGCTGCATGGTCGGTGGTGGCGCTGTGCAGGCGGCCGGCCCGGCCCTCTCCCGCGCGGAGAGCGAGCACAGCCATGGCTGAGATCCAACTCGACGGCAAGCCGGTCAGCGTGCCAGACGGCAGCACCGTCATGCATGCGGCCGATGCTGCGGGCACCTACATCCCGCACTTTTGTTATCACAAGAAATTGAGCATTGCGGCCAACTGCCGCATGTGCCTGGTCGACATCGAGAAGATGCCCAAGCCGATGCCGGCCTGCGCCACGCCGGTGACCAACGGCATGATTGTGCGCACCAAGAGCGACAAGGCTTTGAAGGCGCAGCAGTCGGTGATGGAGTTCTTGCTCATCAACCACCCGCTGGACTGCCCCATTTGCGACCAGGGTGGTGAATGCCAGTTGCAAGACCTGGCCGTGGGCTATGGCGGCTCAGCCTCGCGCTACCAGGAAGAAAAGCGCGTTGTCTTTCACAAGGACGTAGGCCCGCTCATCAGCATGGAAGAGATGAGCCGCTGCATCCACTGCACGCGCTGCGTGCGCTTCGGGCAAGAGGTGGCCGGGGTGATGGAACTCGGCATGATCCACCGCGGCGAACACAGCGAGATCACCACCGCCGAAGGCCGCAGCATAGACAGCGAGCTGTCGGGCAACATGATCGACATCTGCCCGGTGGGCGCGTTGACGAGCAAGCCCTTCAGGTACTCGGCGCGGACCTGGGAGTTGTCACGCCGCAAGTCGATTTCCCCGCACGACAGCACCGGCGCCAACCTGGTGGTGCAGGTCAAGGCCGGCAAGGTGATGCGCGTGGTGCCGCTGGAAAACGAAACGGTCAACGAATGCTGGATTGCTGACCGCGACCGCTTCAGCTACGAAGCCGTGAACAGCGATTCACGGCTGACGCAGCCGATGATCAAACAAGGCGGGCAGTGGCAGGTGGTGGACTGGAACACCGCACTCGCTTACGTGGCCGATGGGTTGAAGCGTGTGAAGGCCGAATTCGGCGCTGAACCGGGCTCAGGCATCGGCGCGCTGGGCCATGTGTCTTCCACCGCAGAGGAGTTGTTCCTGCTGGGCCAATTGGTGCGCGGCCTGGGCAGCCAGAGCGTGGACCACCGCCTGCGCCATGCCGACTTCAGCCACCCGCCGGCAGCAGGCAAGGCGCGTTGGCTGGGCACATCCATCGCATCGCTTTCCACGCTGGACCGTGCCTTCGTCATCGGCAGCTTCCTGCGCAAAGACCACCCGCTGTTTGCGCAGCGCCTGCGTCAGGCCACGCGCCGCGGCGCACAGGTACACAGCCTGCATGCGGCGCATGACGACTGGCTGCTGCCGGTGGTCACGCGCCTGACAGCAGCACCTGCCGATTGGCTGCAAAGTCTGGCCGAAGTGGCTGCGGCCGTGGCCGAGGCGCGCGGTGTGCCCTCGCCGATGTCAGCCAGCGTGAACGAAGCAGCGCAGGCCGTGGCCGCTTCGCTGCTGTCCGGTGAACGCAAGGCGGTGCTCTTGGGCAACGCCGCTGCGCAACATCCGCAAGCCGCCGTGCTGTTGGCGCTGGCCGGCTGGATAGCAGAACAGACTGGCGCCACCTGCGGCTATCTGGGCGATGGTGGCAATGCCGTCGGCGCACAACTCGTTGGCGCACTGCCGGGTGACGGTGGCCTGCACGCCGGCCAGATGCTGAGCCAGCCGATGAAGGCGCTGCTGCTGCTGAACACCGAGCCGGTGCTGGACAGTGCCGATGCCGCCGCTGCGCGCAAGGCCTTGTCGCTGTCGGGCCTGGTGGTGGCATTGACGCCGTTCAAGGACACCGCGGCCGATGTTGCCGACGTGATGCTGCCCATCACCCCGTTTACCGAAACGGCAGGCAGCTTCGTCAACGCCGAAGGGCGTGCGCAGAGTTTCCACGGCGTTGTCAAACCCCTGGGCGAAAGCCGCCCGGGCTGGAAGGTGCTGCGCGTGCTGGGCAACCTGCTGGGCTTGCCGGGCTTTGATTTCGAGACCGCCGAGGACGTGCGTGTTGCTGCGCTGGGCGATGTCGCCGTGTTGGCCACTTGTCTAGACAACCGTTGCGCCGCGCCGCTCACGGCTGTGCCCGCTGCCGCATCGATCACAGGCCTGCAGCGTGTGGCCGATGTACCCCTCTACGCCAGCGACGCGCTGGTGCGCCGCGCCATCTCGCTGCAACTCACCGCCGACGCGCGCGGCCCGCTGGTGGGCTTGCCCACGGCGCTGTGGCAGCAGCTGGGCTTGCAAACCGGCGCCAAGGTGCGTGTGACGCAAGGTGAAGGCACGGCGGTGTTGACCGCGCGCGAAGACACGACGTTGTCCGCCAACACCGTGCGCATCGCCGCCGGCCACCAGAGCACCGCCGCGTTGGGTGCCATGTTCGG
>JANMJI010000269.1:0-1688 GCA_031371275.1 Betaproteobacteria bacterium | reverse complement strand
TGCACCAACAAACGCGAACCGGCGCAGCAGACCTCGCCCTGGTTGAACCAGATGCTGTCAACGATGCCTTCGACAGCAGCGTCAAGATCCGCATCGGCGAACACGACAAACGGGCCCTTGCCACCCAATTCCAGACTCAGTTTCTTGCCGCTGCCGGCGGTGGCCTGGCGGATCAGCTTGCCGACTTCGGTGCTGCCGGTGAAGGCGATCTTCGCAATGCCCGGGTGTTCTGTGATGGCCTGGCCCACCGCACCATCACCGCTGACGAGGTTGAACACACCATCGGGCAAACCGACCTCTTGGCAGACCTCGGCAAACAGCAGCGCTGTCAGTGATGTTTGCTCGGCAGGTTTGAAGACCACGGTGTTGCCGCAGGCCAGTGCCGGCGCCACTTTCCAGGCCAGCATCAGCAGCGGAAAGTTCCACGGCACGATCTGGCCGACGACACCCAAAGCCTCGTGGCCTGGCAGTTCGCGTTGCAGCAGTTGCGCCCAGCCGGCGTGGTGATAGAAGTGGCGCACAGCCAAAGGCACATCGGCGTCGCGTGTTTCGCGTATGACCTTGCCGTTGTCCAGCGTTTCCAGCACCGCAAACAGCCGCGCGTGTTTTTGCAGCGCGCGGGCCAGCGCATACAGGTGGCGGGCGCGGCCGTGGCCGCCCAGCGCCTGCCAGGCCGGCAGCGCGGCCTGCGCGGCCTGCACCGCGACATCGACAACCCTGGCGTCACCTTGTGCGATGGCCGCCAGCACCTGGCCAGTGGCCGGGTTGATGCTGTCAAAGTGCTCCGCGCCGGCCACGCGCTGGCCGTTGATGAAGTGACCAAAGCGGCGCTCGTGGCGGGCCAGCCAGGCGAATGCCACGTCGGCGCTTTCGGGGGCGGGGCCGTAGTCCATGGTGGCGAGGATGTCTTGTAGGGTGGGCATGACGTGGCTGAGATTCAGGGCATGGCGTGGCAGCAATATCAAGGCATCGCGTGGCAGCAACGTCAGGGCATCGCGTGGCGATGCGCCGCGCTGTAGTGGCCGGTGACATGGTGTTCCAGCTGGCGTTCGATGTCGGTCAGCAGGCTGCTGGCGCCGAAGCGGAAGAGTTCGGGCTCCAGCCAGCGGTTGCCGAGTTCCTCTTTCATCAACGCCAGGTATTGCAGCGCGGTCTTGGCCGACGAGATGCCGCCAGCGGGTTTGTAGCCGACGACCTGGCCGGTCTCGGCGTGGAATTCGCGGATCGCGCGAACCATCACCAGTGAAACATCCAGCGTGGCGTTGACGCCTTCCTTGCCGGTGCTGGTCTTGATGAAGTCGGCGCCGGCCATCATCGCCACCCACGAAGCGCGGGCGACGTTTTCCAGCGTCTGCAGCTCGCCAGTGGCCAGGATGGCTTTCAGGTGCGCGTCACCGCAGGCCGCGCGGTAGGCGGCCAGCTCGTCGAACAGCGCGGGCCAGTCGCCTGTCAGCGCATGGCGGCGGCTGATGACGATGTCGACCTCTTGTGCGCCGGCCGCCACCGACAACTCGATCTCGCGCAGCTTGGTCTCCATCGGCGTCTGCCCGGCCGGGAAGCCCGTGGACACCACCGCGACGGGGATGCCGCTGCCCCGCAGCGCGTGTACCGCTTCGGCCACCATCTCGTGGTAGACGCAGACCGCGCCGACCTGCAGTGACGGCAGGCTGGACGCAGAAAAACCCAGC
>JANMJI010000266.1:0-16523 GCA_031371275.1 Betaproteobacteria bacterium | reverse complement strand
TGAAGGCGCCCACGCTGCTGCAAGCCTTTGCGCGCCAGCAAGGCTGGTGCAGCACGCTGTCACCCTTCAGTGCGCGGGTGCTGCAGCGCAGCCGGCTTTGGCTGCAAGCTGACGCCCAGGCCCTGGCCGATTTTGAAGCGCTGGCCGATGACCCGCTGCAGGCCGCCGTGGCGCTGCGCTGGCTGGGTGGTCTGCACCACCTGGCCTTGCGCGGCCTGCAGCCCTGGGCCGGTTTGTGGCCGCCAGCATCGGGCGCGGCCCAAGCCAGCGACAAAGCGCTGGACGCTGCCGTGCGCGCCGCCTGGTATGAGCAGCCCGCGCTGGTGCAAGCCGCCTTGGCCGGCCCACCACAAACCAACGAGGTGCAGCGCAGCGCAGCCTTGCTGCCGGGCCTGCTGCATGTGGCCGCCCGCACCGGCCTGCCGCTGGTGCTGCTGGAAATTGGCGCTTCGGCCGGGCTGAATCTGTGGTGTGACCGCTACCGCCACGAACATGCCGATGCGCAAGGCCACGCTGGTTGGGCCTGGGGCGACGCCAGCGCCGCGCTGACGCTGCGCAGCGAATGGCGCGGCCCAGTTCCTGTCGAAGCGGGCGCCAACTTGCGCATTGACCGCCGCGCTGGTTGCGATGCCAAACCCATCAACCTGCGCGACGCCGACGCGGCCCTGCGCCTGGCCTCGTTCATCTGGCCCGACCAGCCCGAGCGGCTGGCCCGCCTGCGCGCGGCCGCCGGCGCCGCGGCGGTGTGGCTATCGCAGGACGGCGTGGCCGTGCAGGCTTTGCCCGCAGCGGCTTTCGTGGCCGCCGAACTGCAAACACTGCAAGCCGGCCAGACCACGGTGTTGATGCACTCGGTGGTCTGGCAGTACATCGCGCCGGCCGAGCAGGCTGCCGTGCTGGCCAGCGTGCAAGCCGCGGCGCAGCTGGCCACGGCCAGCGCGCCGCTGGCCTGGCTGCGCCTGGAGCCCACGCTGTTGGACCAGCCCGTGCAACTGCGTTGCCAGCTCTGGCCCGGCGGCGAAGACCGCCTGCTGGCCCGTGCCCATCCCCACGGCGCCTGGGTCGAATGGCTGGCCGCATGAAGCTGCAGCTGCTGTCAGACCTGCACCTGGAAACCGAGACCTTCAACCCCGAGCCCGCGCCCGGCGCCGAATTGCTGGTGCTGGCCGGTGACGTTGACAGCACCTGGGTCGGCTACGAACGCTTCGCCGGCTGGCCGGTGCCGGTGCTGGTGGTGGCCGGCAACCATGAATTCGACGGCCGCGATTTCGACCAGGCGCTGGCAGGCCTGCGTGCGCTGTGCCAAGGCCTGGGCTTGACTTTGCTGGAACGCCAGGCCCACCACATCACCGCCGCCAGCGGTCAGCGCGTGCGCGTGCTGGGCAGCACGCGCTGGAGCGACTTCGACACCTTCGGCCCGCAGCAACGCGCGCGCGCCGAACGCGCGGCCGGGTACTTTTTGCGCTTGATGGCCAGCACCCGCCGTGGCCAGTCTTTTGACGCCGCCGCGGTGCGCGAAGAAGCGCTGCGGTGCCGAGACTGGCTGGAACGGCAACTGGCGCTGCCGCCACAAGGCCGCTGGGACAAGACCCTGGTCATCACCCACTTTGCGCCCAGCCTGCGCAGTGCCGACCCGCGCTACGGCTTGCAGCCCGGCAGCGCCAGCTTCTGCAACGCCGACGACGCGCTCATCAGCCGCGCCGACCTGTGGCTGCACGGCCACCTGCACTGCCGCCACGACTACCGCGTAGACCGCGCCGGCCAGGCCCCCAGCCGCGTCGTCAGCAACCCGCGCGGGCTGGCCAGCAAAGGCGAAGACGCCGGCTACGACGCGCTGTTGACGGTCGACATCTGACGCTGCGGGGCGGCGTCAACCCGGCAGCGCCGGGGGCCGCAGGCCGCGCAGGCAGATGTCGCTCACCCAGCCGACGATTTGCGCGTCGCTGAAGCTGCCGCCGGCTTTCAGAAAGGCCGGCACCGGGTCGCAGCCGCGGGCATAGACGGTGTACAGCACGACCTCGGGCGGCAGCGTGGCGTCGATATCGCCAGCGGCCTGCGCCTGCACCACCCAGGCGCCCAGGTGTTCGCTGACTTGCATCAACAAGTCCAGGTAGGTCTTGTGGGCCATCAACTCGGCGCGCAACGACGAGTTCTGCGCAGGCACGGCGGGCATTTCACCGGCCAGCAGCAACTCCAGCGCCCAGCGAATCACCGCTTCCAGCCGCTGAAAAGGGCTGGCTTCGGGGCGCGCCGCCTGCTGGTCTATGAAGGCCAGCAGCCGGTGCATCAAACGCACCATGGCTGCGGCGGCCAGCGCTTCCTTGGACGCAAAGTGCTTGTACAGGCTGGCCTTGGCGATGCCCACTTCGGCGGCCACCTGGTCGACCGTCATCAGATCGAACCCCTTGTCGGCCAGCAGGCGGTTGACGGCCGAGACGATGGCGTCTTCACGCACACGCAAGACCTGTTCGCGGAAAGAAAGTCGGGCCATGGCCCTCATTTTAGCCGGCAGGGTCGCGCCGCGAACTGTGGCGTCGCAACCGCAACAGCGGCGTTGCGGTGCGGCGCTTCAGGTGGCCTTGCGGCGGCGTGTCGTCAGGCGCCGTACCCAGCCTGGGCGGCGTTCTGCCGGCGCGGGTTCGGGTGCAGCTTGCATCATGCTCAGGTCCAGGCCGAAGGCCGTGCCCAGGTCGGCCGGGTCGGTGCCATTGGCCCATCGTCTTTCTGCACGCCAGCGGGCAAACCAGCGCTGCGGTGCGACGGCCTTGGGCAGCTTCGACACTTTGAACATGGCGCGTGCCCTTCGTTGTTCTTGGTAACGAGTGTCACGTTTGCCAGCCTCGCATGCACATCCAGCAAACTGGTTTGCGTGTGCCAGTTCACGCCATGCGCCCCAATGGGGTGCGCTGGCTACAATCGCGCCCTTTTTTCCCAAGGCAGCCCCGGCATGCAGCGTTCTTCCGGTTCTCCTGGTGCGCCCGGTTTTGTGGCCATCGACTTCGGCACGTCCAATTCGGCCGTGGCTTTGCCGCACGGCGCCTCCGGCGTGCGCCTGGTGACGCTGGAACCCGGCCAGCCGACGATGCCGACTGCGGTGTTCTACCGTGCCGATACGCCGCCGCAGCAACTGGATGCCGAACGTCTGTACGGCCGCGCTGCGGTGGCGGCCTATGTGGAAGGGCTGGACGGGCGGCTGATGCGTTCGATGAAGAGCATCCTGGGCTCGACCCTGCTGGACCAAAGCACCGACATCGGCGGTGGCCGCAGCGTGCGCTACCGCGATGTCGTCACCGGCTACCTGCAGCGCTTGAAGACCCAGGCCGAGGCCGAAGCGGGCCAGGTGCTGAAGCGCGTCGTGCTGGGCCGGCCGGTGTTCTTCGTTGACGACGACGCCGATCGCGACGCACAAGCCCAGGCGGCGCTGGAAGCCGCAGCGCGGCAAGTCGGCTTCACCGAAGTGCAGTTCCAGTACGAACCGATTGCCGCGGCGCTGGACCACGAAAGCAACATCACCCACGAACAGCTGGTGCTGGTGGCCGACATCGGCGGTGGCACGTCGGACTTCTCGCTGGTGCGCGTGGGCCCCGAACGTGCCAAGCGCGGGCGCAGCCGGGCGCAGCGGCGCGACGACATCCTGGGCAACCACGGCGTGCACCTGGCCGGCACCGACTTCGACCGCCATGTCGAGCTGGCCAGCATCCTGCCGTTGCTGGGCTACCGCACGCGGCGCCCCGCCAAGCCCAGTGAAGCCGCGCGCGAGGTGCCCAGCGGCGTGTACTTTGATCTGGCCACCTGGCACCTCATCAACACCGTCTACGCGCCGGCCCGCATCGCCGAGCTGCGCAGCATGAAAAGCTGGTACGCCGACGCGCGCCACCACGCGCGCCTGATGAACACCGTGAACGAACGCCTGGGCCACGCACTGGCCGCGGCGGCCGAGCAGGCGAAGATCGACGTGGCCATGAACGGCCACGCCCACATCGACCTGGACGTTCTTGAAATGGGCTTGAGTGCCGCGCTGCATGTGGACCAGGCAGCAGCGTCCATCGAAGCCGACCTGCAGCGCATCGTCGTGGCCGCGGCCGAGACGGCGCGCAGGGCCGGCGTGAAGCCCGCTCAGGTGGACGTGCTGTATTTCACCGGCGGCTCGACCGGGCTGCAGCCGCTGGTAGACCGCATTGCGGCGGGTTTTCCGGGCGCTGAACGCGTGCGGGGCGACCGCTTTGCCAGCGTGGCGCAGGGGCTGGGGTTGCACGCCCGGGCCGTTTTCGGCGCGGCTTGACGGTTAGTACGTTTTCCCGGTGGCCTTGTAGCCGGCAATCGACTTCTTCAAGGCATCCAGCGCTGCGCAAGGCGTGTTGCAGAGTTGCCCCAGCGCCGCCAGCCGGGCTTCGGCGGTGGCCACATCGCCCTTCATCAACGCCAGTTCGCCCGAATACTCCAGCGCGCCCAGGTGCTTGGAGTTGATCTTCAGCGCCGCGTCGTAGTGGCGTTGCGCGCCTTCCAGGTCGGGCTTGGCCTGTTTGCGCAGCGTATAGCCCATCAGGTTGTTCCAATCGGCGTCGCCGCTGTGGTTGATCTTCTTCAGCGCATCCATCGCGGCGGCCCAGCGCTGGGCTTCGATGTGTTCGCGGACCACCGCCATCGGTTCATTGACGGCCACTGGGGTGGCTGGCCCGCTGTCGGCGGCCCGCGCGGCGGTGCCCGTCAGGGCCAGCAACAGGGCCGTCAGGGCCGGGGTGAACAGGTGGCGGAAGATGCGGTTCATGGGGGCTCCAGACCAGTCATGCTGGCAGTCTTGCAGGCAGTGTTGGCAGCGATACAAAGCGTAGCGTGCGCCGCGCCTTCAGCGGCGCGGCCGCGCCACCTTGCGCGGGCTGCGGACGGGCCGGGCGAGACGGGCGGCGGGCGCCCGTGGGCGCGTCACGTCGGCCATCAGCATCAGCGCGCGCACCACGTCTTGCACGGCCTCGCCCAGGTCGGCCGCGGGTTCCAGCGTTTCGATCATGGCCAGCAGCGCGTCGGCGTCTTCCAGGTCGGCGGCGTCGAAGTGCATGAACAACAGGGCCAGCGGCTCAACCAATTCGGGGTCGGTGATTGCCATCAACGCCGGAAAGGCTTCCATCGCGGCGGCAAAACCGGCCACCCAGGGCAGCACGCTGTCGCTGGGGGCGGCGCTGTCTTCAAGCTCGTAAATCCAGGGGTCAAACCAGGCGCGCTGGGCGATGGCGTGGTCCAGTTCGGCGTGGCGACGGCGCACCAGTTGGTGCAGTTCGTCCAGCCTCACGCCGGCCGGTACGGGATTGCCGTCGACATCGGCCACCCGCGCCAGCCAGCGGTCGGCGGGCACGGCGCGCGGCTGCAACAGCACGCCGCACAGGTAGCCGTCCAGCGCACACACGTCCAGCGGCTGCAGCGGCGCCGGCAGCGCGTCGAGCAGGCTTTCCAGGCGGGCCAGATCGCTGTCGTGCAACGGAGCGCTGGTCTTGGCGGGGGTCAAGGGTGTTCCGCTCCGTTAGGGATGTTCGGGGCCGGGGCCGGCCGGTACATTGCACTGCACAGGTGTTGGTGCAGCGGTATTGTCCCGCAGCGCTGGCACCGCCAAGCCCAACGACGTCCTTCCTGAAGGACTTGCACAGGGCCCGCGGCGCAAGCTGCGGGCTCTTTTTTTCGGCGCTTCCGGCATAGACTGCGAACGCACTTGTCGCCACCCCGAGCCGGAGAACCACCATGGGCGCACCCGAAGCCTTCACCCTGCA
This sequence comes from Betaproteobacteria bacterium, assembly GCA_031371275.1. GTDB lineage: Bacteria > Pseudomonadota > Gammaproteobacteria > Burkholderiales > Burkholderiaceae_C > Rubrivivax. Next base: position 10,764 of record JANMJI010000266.1, on the reverse strand, counting down.
TACCGACGTTGCGCACTGGATAGGCGGCGCGCCCCACCGCGGCAGCGGCAGCCGTTCACAGACGGTGTGGAACCCCGCCACTGGCGCCGCCGCGCGGCAAGTGTTGCTGGCCAGCGAAGCCGATGTCAACGCCGCCGTGGCCAGCGCCGTCGCAGCGCAGCCGGCCTGGGGTGAGATGCCGCCCATCCGCCGCGCCCGCGTCATGAACAACTTCCTGGTGCTGATGAACCAGCACAAGGACACCCTGGCGGCGATGATTACCGCCGAACACGGCAAGGTCTTCACCGACGCCCAGGGCGAGGTCATGCGCGGCATCGACATCGTCGAATTTGCCTGCGGCATACCGCAGCTTCTCAAGGGTGACTTCACCGATCAAGTCTCAACCGGCATCGACAACTGGACATTGCGCCAGCCGCTGGGCGTGGTGGCCGGCGTCACGCCCTTCAACTTCCCGTGCATGGTGCCGTGCTGGATGTTCCCGGTGGCCATTGCGTGTGGGAATGCGTTCATTCTCAAGCCCAGCGAACGCGACCCCAGCGCCGCGCTGTTGATGGCCGAGTTGCTGAAACAGGCGGGCTTGCCTGACGGTGTGTTCAGCGTCGTGCAGGGCGACAAGGTGGCGGTGGACGCACTGCTGAAGCACCCCAACGTGAAGGCACTCAGTTTTGTCGGCAGCACGCCGATTGCACAGTACATCTACGAGACCGGCGCCCACCACGGCAAACGTGTGCAGGCCCTCGGCGGCGCCAAGAACCACATGGTCGTGATGCCTGACGCCAACATCGAGCAGGCCGTTGATGCGCTGATAGGCGCCGGCTACGGCAGCGCTGGCGAGCGCTGCATGGCCATCAGTGTGGCGGTGCTGGTCGGCGACGTGGCCGACAAGGTGGTGCCCAAGCTGGCCCAGCGGGCGCGGGCACTGAAGGTCAAGAACGGCATGGAACTGGACGCCGAGATGGGCCCCATCGTGACCCGCGAAGCACGAGACCGGATTGAAGGCTACATCGGCATTGGCGTTGAAGAAGGCGCCACGCTGGTGGTCGACGGCCGCGGCCACGCCGTGGCCGGCTTCGAGAACGGCTTCTTCACCGGCGGCACGCTGTTTGACCATGTGCTGCCATCCATGCGCATCTACAAGGAAGAGATCTTCGGGCCGGTGCTGGTGTGCGTGCGTGTGGCCACGTTTGCCGATGCCTTGAAGCTGGTCAACGACCATGAGTTCGGCAACGGCGTGGCGCTCTTCACCAGCGACGGCGGCGTGGCGCGTGAATTTGCGCGGCGCGTGCAGGTGGGCATGGTGGGCATCAATGTGCCCATCCCCGTGCCCATGGCCTGGCACGGTTTCGGTGGCTGGAAAAAGAGCCTGTTCGGTGATTTGCACGCCTATGGCGAAGAAGGCGTGCGCTTTTACACCAAGCAAAAAAGCATCATGCAGCGCTGGCCCGACAGCATCGCCAAGGGCGCCGAATTCGTCATGCCCACATCGAAATGAAACGTCGTGAACTGATGAGGGCTGCTGCGGCTTTGGGCCTGATGGGCAGCGCCCGTGCGCAGCCTCTGGCCTTCAGTGCCGAAGACCTCAAACACGCCGAACGCCTGCGCGATCTGGGCCTGGCCGACAGCGAAGCCTGGAAGCTGGTGCAGCAGTTGTGCAACGAGGTCGGCGCCCGTGCTGCTGGCTCGCCCGGTGACGCCAAGGCGGTGGCCTGGGCGCAGGCCGCGCACAAGCGCCTGGGCCTGCACAACGTGCGCGCCGAAGCCATGGATCTGAAGGTCTGGCAGCGCGGTGCGGCCAGTGCGCGGCTGGTGTCGCCGGTGGCCGAGCCCCTGGTGATGGCCGCGTTGGGCAACAGCGTGGCCGCGCCCGCCGGCGGCATTGAAGCCGAAGTGGCCTGGTACGCGGACTTCGCTGCGCTGAAGGCCGACACCAGCGACCGCGCGCGCGGCAAGATTGTTTTCATCGACCAGAAGACCGAACGTTTTCGCGACGGTGCAGGCTACGGGGCAGCCGTGCCCGCGCGCAGCGGCGGTGCGGTGGAAGCCGCCAAACGTGGTGCCGTGGCGGTGGCCCTGCGCAGCATTGGCACCGACAGTGACCGCATCGCCCACACCGGCGCCATGCGCTACGAACTGGGCGTGCCACGCATCCCATCCTTCGCCGTTTCGGTGCCCGACGCACAGCGCATGGCCGCGCTGCAAGCCACCGGCGCGCCGCTGCGCCTGCACTTCACGCTCGATGCGCGCAGCGATGTCGAAGTCACCTCGCACAATGTCATTGCCGAAGTGCCGGGCACCGACCTGGCCGATGAGATCGTGCTCATCGGCGCCCACCTTGACAGCTGGGATCTTGGCGTGGGGGCAGTGGACGACGGCGCTGGCGTGGCCATCGTCAGTGCGGCTGCGGCCTTGTTGCAGCGTGCCGGCCAGCGCCCGCGGCGCACCGTGCGCGTGGTGTTGTTTGCCAACGAAGAAAACGGCTTTGACGGTGCGCGTGCTTATGGCGACCGCTACAAGGATGTCAAACACCAGCTCGTCGGCGAAAGCGACTTTGGCGCCGGCCGCGTGTGGCAGCTGAAAAGCCGCGTGCAGCCGGCCGCCCTGCCCTTGTGGGGCGCGGTGGCGCAGTTGCTGGCGCCGCTGGGTGTGGCCTGGCCCGAGGCCGGCCGCAACGAAGGCTCGCCAGGCCCCGACGCCGGTTTCCTGATGCGCCGCCACCGCTGGCCCGCGCTGCAGATGACGCAGGACGGCACCCACTACTTCGACGTGCATCACACCGTGAACGACACGCTGGAACGCATCACGCCGGCCGACCTGTCGCAGAACGTCGCCTGCTGGGCCGTGACGGCCTGGCTGGCGGCGCAGTCGCCACTGGCCTTTGTGCAGCCGCCGGGCGTGCCGACGGTGTCGTAGCGCCGCGTGCATGCTTCAGTTTGTGTCTGTCAACGCCGATAAGCACGCCATGTGTCTGTCTGCGGCCTGCCCGTGAACGCCCCGCACGAAGCCGCTCTGCTGGCTGCGGCGGCAGCGGCTGCCATCGCCGCGCTGAACAGCCACCTGGCCACCGCCGACCCCGCCCAGGGCGCAAACCCGGCGCTGGCCTGCGACGCCGCCCGCAGCGCCTGCGCCTTGGCCGCCGAACTGGGCCGCCCGCACGAGCAGGCGCGCGCCGCCGCCTGGCTGTGCACCCACCTGATGCGCCTGGGCCGCCATGCCGATGTGCTGCACGAAGCGCCGCGCGCGCTGCCCCTGATGGCCAGCCACGGCGTGTTTGCAGAACGCTGTGAACTGCTGCGTGTGCTGACACTTTGTGGCAGCGAACTGGCGGCGTTTGATGTCGCACTGGACGCCGCCCACGAACTGGTGCGCATCACCGCGGGCAGCGGCCCGCAAGGCGCCGACGGCCCGGCGCTGACCGCTGCACTCGCGCTGGCCGTGTGCTTCGAGCGCATGGGCGATTCCTGGCAGGCCGTGCGCCTGCTCAGCCAGGCGCTGCAAGACCATGGTCAAGCCGCCAGCGTTGCTGTTAGCGCTCCGGTTACCGCGCCCGCCACTGCGCCCGTCACTGCGCCCGTGTCTGAACCGCATTCGCTGCCCTTGCTGCCTTTGCTGATGGCCACCAACGCGCTGTGCGCCACGGCCATCGGCATCCTGCACAGGTTGTTGGACGCTGACGACAACGCCGAGGTGCAGGACGTGCTGCAGCGTGCCCGCCAGGCCGGCGAGCAGGCGCATGCGCTGCTGGCCCGCGTGCCAGACCTGGTCTACGAAGTGACGGTGCTGGGCAACCTGGGCGAAGTGATGCTCTACCAGGGCCAGGCGCAGGCCGCAGAACCGCTGCTGCGCCAGGCCCACCGGCTGGCGCTGGAGCGCGGCCTGATGGCGCACGCCTGGCGTGTGCAGGCTTCGCTGGGGGCCTGGCTGATGGCCACCTCCGTCCCGGCCGAAGCGCTCAAAGCGATGCGCCTGCTGATCGCCGAAATGGGCCCCACAGCGCCCCAGCAAAGCCACATTCGCGCCCACCATGTGGCCTACCGTGCCTGCCGCGCATTGGGTCTTTTTGACCAGGCGTTGATGCACTTCGAGGTCGCAGAGCGCACCGAACGCCGGCGCGCGATGGCACAGCTGCGCGCCCAATCACAGTTGTTCGTGACCCGCACCGAAGCCCAGCAGGCGCAATGGCAGGCCGAGCAGGCGCGGCTGGAAGCGCAGGCCCAGCGAGCGCGGGCCGCCGAAGCCGCGGCCCATGCCGAGCTGGATCCCCTGACTGGCCTGGGCAACCGCCGCCATCTGCACACCCGCTGCGCCGATCTGCTGCCTGCCGCGCGCCTGCGCGGCAGACCGCTGGCGCTGGCCCAGGTCGACATCGACCGCTTCAAGCAAATCAACGACCAGCATGGCCACGCCGCCGGCGACCAGGTGCTGGTCTTGCTGGCCCAGTTGCTGTGCGAAAACATGCGTGCCGACGATGTGCTGGTGCGCCACGGCGGCGAAGAATTTGTGCTCGTGCTGCCTGGCCTGGCGCTGGACGGCGCCACCGAGGTCTGCGAACGCCTGCGTGAGCGGGTGGCCGCCTACCGCTGGCAGACCCCCGGCGGTAAAGCCTTCCAGATCACCATCAGCATCGGCCTGGCAGCGGCGCCGTCGTTCGAGCTGCCGATGCTGCTGCAGCGCGCCGACGAGGCCTTGTACGCGGCCAAACGCGGTGGCCGCAACCGGCTGTGCCTGGCGCCGGCATTCGCACCGGCCTGACCCGCCCGAGCCGCGCTGTCACTCGCTGTCACTATCAGCCAGCGGCGTTTCAGCTGCCTATCACGCCACCGTCCAGCCGCCTTATGGCCAGCGTGGCCGAACGGGGCCGGCCTTCGGCGCGGAAGTCGGGCCAGTTGCTGAACTTGTGCGGCGCGGCCGGGTCGTTGCGCGTGCCGGCGGTTTCACCCGGGTGCTGGATGTTGATGAACATCGTGCGGGCGTCGGGCGTCCAGGTGCAGGCCGTGATCTCGCAGCCGACGGGGCCGGTGAGGAAGCGCCGCACTTCGCCGCTGTGCGGGTGGCAGGCCAGCAGGGCGTTGTTGCCCAGGCGCGCCATCTCGCCCTTCAGCAGTTCGGTGTTGCTGATGTCGGTGCCTATCCACAGCCGCCCGCGGCTGTCGAAGGCCACCGTGTCTGGCGAAGAAAAAGCGTCGCCGCGCACATTGCCCTTGGCCACCGCGCGTTCGCTGGCCGGGTCGCCGGCCAGCACCAGGTGGTTCCAGGCGAAAACCTCGCCGTCGAAGTCACCGTCTTCCTTCCAGCGGATGATCTGGCCCATCACGTTGTCGGCGCGTGGGTTGGCAGCGTCCACCGCGGGTTTGCCCGCGCCGCCACGTTCCTTGTTGTTGGTCAGCGCGCAGTAAACCCAGCCGTCCAGCGGCGACACCGCCACCCATTCCGGCCTGTCCATCGGGGTGGCGCCCAGCAGGTCGCTGGCCTGGCGCGTTTTCACCAGCACCGCGCCCTGGTCGGCAAAACCATTGGCAGCGGTGAGTGGGCCTTGGCCCGGGTCTTTCGAATGCACCAAAGGCAGCCAGCGGCCACGGCCATTGCCATCGAAGCGCGCCACGTACAGCGTGCCCCAGTCGAGCAGCGTGGCGTTGGCCTGGGCCGCGCTCTGGCTGGCCGTGGCATCGCGGATGCGGTCGCGGCTGACGAACTTGTAGATGTATTCGAAGGCCCGGTCTTCGCCCGCATAGACCACCGCGCGGCGGTCCTTGGTCACAGCCACCGTCGCGCCTTCGTGCGCGGCGCGGCCCAGCGCCGTGCGCTTGACGGGCGTGCTGGTCGGGTTCATCGGGTCGATTTCGACGACCCAGCCAAAACGGTTGGGCTCGTTGGGGTTGCGCACGGTGTCGAAGCGCAGGTCGTGTTCAGGCCAGCGGTACCAGGTGGCTTTTTTGATGTCCCAGCGTTTTTCGTGCGCGGTGGGCACGTCGGCGGCGGTGAAGTAGTTGCACCAGTTCTCTTCGCCGGTCAGGTAGGTGCCCCAGGGCGTGCTGCCGGCGGCGCAGTTGCCCAAGGTGCCCAGCACGGTGGCGCCAGTGGGGTCGGCCGCGGTGCGCAGCAGGGCGTGGCCGGCCGCCGGGCCGCCCACCGCGCAAGGCGTGTTGGCGGTGATGCGGCGCGCATGGTGTGACGGCCGCACCATCTGCCAGGCGCCAGCTTGCAATTCAATTTCGATCACCGCCACGCCATGGGCGGCCTGCGCCTTGCGCACCTTCTCCAGCGTCCAGTTCGCCTGGCCGCCCAGGTGCAGCAGGCCGTCGTCGGTGTACTCGTGGTTGATGACCAGCAGCCCGCGCTGTGAACCGGCTGAACCTGGCGCCAGCGGGTAGAACTGCATGCCGTCGTGGTGCATGCCCATCTGCACGGCCTGTTCGGCGGCCGTGTTGCTGGCGTCCATCTTCCAGGCCGGCATGTCGCCGGCAACGCCCACCGGCTCACCCCAGGGCGCCAGCACCTGCGCCACATAGCCTTCGGGCACCACCACCGCGTCAGCGCGCGAAGTTGGCACGCTCTTGAAGCCCAGCGGAGGCACCGCGCGCAAGCCCGCCGTGCCACCAGCGCTGGCGCAGCCCGACAGCGCCGCCAGCGGCAGCACCCAGGCGCCGGCTGCACTGCCGACCCCGGCTTGCAGCACTTGCCGCCGGGCCGGGTCTGAAACTTCGTGAAGGCCGGGCTTGCCGGGTTTGCCGGGTTTGCCGGATAGGCTGGTGGGGTTGTCTGTGGCCATCGACGGGCTGGGTGTGTTCAATGCGGGCCCACCCGGCGCGGCGCCGAAGCCGGTGCAGCGGCAGGCAGCCCCACCTTGTGTGCCACCTTGTCGGCCGCCCGCCCGGCTGCGCGGGCGCCGCTTGCAACACCGCTGGCCGCGGCCTTGACGCCTTTGGCCACCGCCTTTTCCACCTTCGTGGCCACTTGCGAAGCGCCGGCGGCGACCGACTGCAGGGCTTCTTTCGGCCCGCCGTGGGCGGCCTGGCACAGCAGCAGGGCAGCGATGGCGAAGCCCGGGCGGGCGCGGTGCAGGGTCATGGGGCGCAATGATGCCAGGCGCTGCATGCCCGGGCCTGCGGTCGGATCAAGCGCTGGCTGACGAAGGCTTTGGCTGCGGCTGCAACACGCGCTGGCCGTTGCTTTGCAGCTTGAAACGCAGCTTGGGCTTGATGCGGGCCAGCGAGAAGCGCTTGAACGCGTCGAAATCGAAACCCGAGGCGGTGACGACGCGCGCGATCGGCACCACCAGGGCCATGCGCCGCAGCAAGGCTTCACCCTGCGCTGGCGCGGCCTGCTGCACGGCCTGGATGACCTTGTCGTAGAAGCTGGTGTAGACGACATCGCGGTCATCGCCATTGCGGCCGCCACTCATCAGTGGTTGCAAGGTGAAGTGCTTGGCGGGCCCCACCGGGTCGATGCTGGTGACGATGCCGACGTAGACCTTCTGGTTGTCCAGCGACACCTGCACGCTGTCGGCACGCACCATGGCTTCGTACAGCAGACGCTCCAGCTCGTCGGTGATGGCGCGTCGGTTCAAGCGCTCGATGGGCGACAGCAGCGGCCCACGCGGGCGCCAGCCGAACTGGCGCATGAGGGCCACAGCGCCCATGGCCAGCGCATTCACCAGCCACAGCAAGATGCGCATCAAGGCGTTGAATACCGGGGTGGCCGCTCCCAGCAAGAACCCCCAGGTGCAGGCCCAGAAAATCCAGGCGCGTACCCTGGCTGCGGCGACCTCTGCCGCGGGCGCTGAAGGTGTGGCCACGGCGGGTGCAGGTGCTGCGGGTTTGGCCAGCAGCGGTGTGACGATGTTGGTTTCGGTCTGCAAAGCCAGCGCATGGTAGGCCGGCACCGCGCGGCGCAGTTCGTTGTGCGCCAGCAGCCCCACAGTGGCCAACACCGCGCCGAACATCGCGGCCCTGTAGTAGACCCGTGCGGTTTCCTCGCGCGCTGTGCTGTAGCGGGTGAGCAGGAAGCCGCGCACAAAAAGAAAACCGCCCAAGAGCGGCAGGAAACACAGCAGTGCGAGATCGAGCAAGACGGCCCGTGTGTGGTGAATCTCTGCGCCTCAGCGCTCTGGCAGGCCACCGCGGTGGGCGTCGGCAACTTCACCGAGCAGGCGCACTTGGCGCTTGAAATTGTCGGTGGCCATCACCGAGCCCAGCGGCACCTGCGTCTGCCCACCGGCGCCAACGCGAACAACGGCCGACAGATCGACCTCGTCAACGACACCGTTGCCCAGGCGCTCAAAACCCAGCTTGTGAAGCAGTCGTGATGTCAGTTTGGGCATGGCTCAAGTCTGACACAGCACCCGGCGGCGGGCAATGGGTCGAGGCCGCCGGGCGGGCCCCGGGCATCACAGCTTCTCGGTTTCGCCCGCCCGCGGCTGCCATTTCATCAGCCGCTTTTCCACGCGGCCCACACCGGCGTCTATGACCAGCGCAAAGGCCGTCAGCACCAGGATGCCGGCCATCACGGTGTTGATGTCGAAGGTGCCTTCGGCCTGCAGGATCAAATAGCCCACACCTTGCGAAGAGCCCAGGTATTCACCCACCACCGCGCCGACAAAAGCCAGGCCCACGCTGGTGTGCAGGCTGCTGAAGACCCAGCTCGTGGCGCTGGGCAGGTAGACATGGCGCAGCAGTTGCCGTGGGCTGGCACCCAGCATGCGCGCGTTGGCCAAAATCACCGGGCTGACTTCCTTCACACCCTGGTAGACATTGAAGAAGACGATGAAGAACACCAGCGTCACGCCCAGCGCCACCTTGCTGGCCATGCCCAGGCCGAACCAGACCGCGAAGATCGGCGCCAGGATGATGCGCGGCATGCTGTTCAGCGCCTTCACATAAGGCTCAAGAATGGCGCTGGCCACGGGGCTGAGCGCCAGCCACAGCCCGGCCCCCAGGCCAAAGGCCGAGCCGAGCCCGAAGGCCAGCAGCGTTTCTATCAGCGTCACTGCCAGGTGGCGGTAGATGTCTGCGTCTGTCACGAACCAGACCCAGATGCGCTGCATCACCTTCAGCGGTTCACCGAAAAAGAACGCCGCCTGGCGGTCGTTTTCGAACATGAAGTTGGGCAGCAGGCCGGGTGTCGTCATGGCCCACCAAAAGGCGAACAGCGCCAGCAGCAGCGCGGCCTGCCACAGCCACAGCGTGCCAGCGCGCACGGTGCTGGAACTGCTCATGCGGCCTTCACTTGCAGTTGCTGTGCGTAGCCCTTGAGCACTTCGTCGCGCAGCACGGCCCAGATGGCGGCGTGCAGTTCGATGAAGCGGGGTGTGGTCTTGATCTCGGCGACATCGCGCGGGCGTGCCATGTCGATGTTGAATTCGCCTATCGGGTGGCTGGCCGGCCCGGCCGAAAGCACCACCACGCGGTCGCTCATCGCAATCGCTTCGTCCAGGTCGTGGGTGATGAACAGCACGGCTTTTTTCTTCGCCTGCCACAGCGCCAAGACCTCGTTTTCCATCAGCTGCCGGGTCTGGATGTCGAGCGCCGAAAAGGGCTCGTCCATGAGGATGATGTCAGGGTCCAGCGCCAGCGTCTGCGCCAGGCTCACGCGCTTGCGCATGCCGCCTGAAAGCTGGTGTGGATAGCGGTCGCCAAAACCGCCCAGGCCGACGCGCCGCAGCCATGCTTCGGCGCGGGTTTGGGCGTCGGCCAAGCCGCGGAATTCCAGCCCCGCCATGACATTGCCCAATGCCGTGCGCCAGGGCATCAGGCTTTCGGCCTGGAACATGTAGCCGGCCCTGGCGTTGATGCCAACGAGCGCCTGGCCGAACACCGTGACGGTGCCGGTGCTGGGTGCCAGCAGGCCGGCGGCGACGTTCAGCAGCGTGCTCTTGCCACAGCCGGTGGGGCCGACGACGCTGACGAATTCGCCGGCGGCCACGTTCAGCGAGACATCGCGCACCGCGGTGTAGCGCTGCCCGGGTGCGTCTTTGCTGACGAAAGTGCAGGCCACGCCCTGCAGCGACAGTGCGCTCATCGCCACAGCGCTGCCGTGCCGGCGGCCCGCGTGGCGCGCGGCTGCGTCAGCGCGCCCACGGCCCACAGCGCAACGACGATGGCCGCCGCGCCGAGTAACTGCTCTTGGGTCGTTAGCCTGTGGGCAAACCACAGGAACACGCTGGTGGCCACCAGCACCGCGCCAAACAGCGCCGCGGCCAGCACCGCGGCGCCGCGTGACAGCGGTGGGTCAAAGCGCTGCACCGCGGCCAGGTCGAAGGCGGGCCGTGGCCAGCGCTGTGCCACATCGGCCGGCCGCCAGCCCGGCGGTTCGATCCACACGCGCAGCTTGTCGGGCCATGAAGCTGCGCGCCAGCTATCGGCGAACAAGCCCGCATAAACCTGCAGGTTGGCCCACACCGGGTTCCAGCTGCGCAGCGGGCTGCGCGTGCCGTAGACGCAGGGCTGGTCGTCGCGCTCTTCGGTGAAGCTGCCGAACAGCCGGTCCCAGACGATCAGGATGCCGCCGTAGTTCTTGTCGACATAGCCGTCATTGACGGCATGGTGCACCCGGTGGTTCGACGGCGAGCAGAACCAGCGGTCGAACCAGCCCAGCTTGCCGATCTGCTGGGTGTGCACCCAGTACTGGTAGAGCAGGTCCACCAGCGCCACCACGCCCACCACCAGCGGCGGGAAACCCAGCAGCGCCAGCGGCAGGTAGAACAGCCAGCCGGCGAGCCAGCCGCTGCTGGTCTGGCGCAGCGCGGTGGACAGGTTGTAGTCCTCGCTC
>JANMJI010000257.1:0-1652 GCA_031371275.1 Betaproteobacteria bacterium | reverse complement strand
CGGCCGGCCGGCAGCGTCAAACACCGTGCCACTCACTTCCAGCGGTATGCCCGGTGTACCGGCACGGGCGATGTTGTCGCCGTGGCCGCAGACGGGCGCCTGGGCGCGCCAGAACGGGCCCAGCAGCGCGGCGTGCGAGGTGGCGGTGGCCGTGTCGGTGTCAGTGCCCGCCCCGCCGGGGTTGTTCAGCAGCGCCACCAGTGTCGACACGCCCAGCAGGTCGGCGGCCAGAATGACCTCGTTCTTGGTCGCGCCCGTGGCCTGGCCGATGCCGACGATGAAGCCCACCGCGGCGTCGTATTCGGCCTCCGTCACGCGGTTGTCCAACACGAAGTGGTGCAGGTGTTCGGTCAACGATGCCAGCAGTTGGCGCAGCCGCGCGTCGGGCGTGGCCTGCATGGCTTGCAGCACCAGCGGCAGCAGCGATTCGGGCGTGGTGGGTAGCGCTGCGGCGTGATCAGAGGCGGGCATGGCAGGTCTCCAGGCAACAGGCATTCAGGGGTGTTGGGCCCGAGCAGGTGCTGCGCGGGCCCAACGCGCCAGCACGGGCGCACTGGCGCACTGGCGCCTACAGCTTGCAGCCGCGTCCCGGGTCGGCCAGCGCCTTCACCGCGATGCCGCGCGACTCGTTGTTCGGGCCTTTGGCTTCGCGCAGGTAGATGTCCTGCACCGGGTTGTGGGCGGCGTTCAGGCTGAACTTGCCGCGCGGGCTGTCGACCACGGCCTTGGCGATGGCGGCTTGCAGCGCGTCGCGCTGTTTGAAGTCGCCCTTCACGGCGGCCAGCCCGGCCGCCAGCATCTGCGCGGCGTCGTAGCCCTGCACGGCGTAGACATCGGCGTTGGCCTTGTAGGTCAGCGCGTAGCTTTTGCGGAAGGCGTTGTTGCGCGGTGTGTCCAGGTTGTCGGCGTAGTGCAGCGTGCTCAGAATGCCCTGCGCGCTGGCACCTTGCGCTTCCAGCGTGCCGTCGGTGAGAAAGCCGCTGGCGACCAGCGGAATGGTCTTCTTCAGCCCCGCGGCGTCGTAGTCTTTGACGAACTTCACCGCGCCGCCACCGGCGAAAAAGGCAAACACCACGTCGGGTTTTTGTGACGCGATCTCGGTCAGCAAAGCCTGGAATTCGACGCCCGGGAAGGGCAGGCTCAATTCCTTCATGACCTTGCCGCCGCCACCCTCAAAGGCTTCGCCAAAACCCTTCACGGTTTCGTTGCCGGCGGCGTAGTTCCAGGTGATGGTCATGGCCCGCTTGTAGCCCTTGCCTGCGGCCACCACACCGGCGGCGTAACCCGGCTGCCAGTTGGAAAAGCTGCTGCGAAAGATGTTCGGCGCGCACTGGGCGCCGGTGATGTCGCCGGCACCCGCATTCGGCACGATCAGCAGCGTGTTGCTGTCGCGCGCGGCACGCGCCATGGCCAGCGCCACGCCGCTGTGCACGGTGCCTATCAACACGTCCACGCTGTCGCGCTTGATGAGCTTGTTGACGTTGTCGGTGGCCTTGGCCGGGTCGCTTTCATCGTCGACCTTGAAGTACTGCACCTCGCGCCCGGACAGCTTGCCGCCTTGTTCCTGCACCAGGAGCTTGAAGCCCTTCTCAATGGCATCGCCCAGGGCGGCAAAGGTGCCAGTGGCCGGCAGCATCAAGCCCACCTTCAGC
>JANMJI010000229.1:0-2784 GCA_031371275.1 Betaproteobacteria bacterium | reverse complement strand
CATTCCGATGCTGGTGGTGATGTACAACAACCGCGCTTATTTCAACGACTGGGAACACCAGATACGCATGGCCAGGCACCGCGGCACGCCGGTGGAGCGGGCCTACATCGGCATGGACCTGGACGACCCGCCGCCCGACTTCGCATCGCTGGCGCGCAGCATGGGCTGGTATGCAGAAGGGCCTATCGACCAGCCCGGCGACGTGGCCGCGGCGTTGAAGCGGGCCATCGCCAAGGTCAAGGCCGGGCAGCCTGCGCTGCTGGACACGATCACGCAAAAGCGATGAGCAGCGCCCTGCCTAAGGTCGGAGTGATTGGTGCTGGCCGCATGGGCACACCCATCATCGGCCATCTGGTGAAGCGTGGTTTCAACACGCTGGCCAGCGACCTGAACCCGGCGCGCGAAAGTGCGGTGACGGCATTGGGTGCGGCCTGGACCACCGACAACGCCGCACTGGCCGCACATTGCGATGTGATGCTGGTCTGTGTCGGCTTTGATGCCGAGGTGCGAGCGCTGCTGGCCGAAGGCGGCGCGCTGCGCCAGGCGCGGCCCGGCAGCATCGTGGCCATTCTCAGCACCGTGCGGCCTGAGACGGTGCAGGAAATGGCGGCCAGCATGGACTCGGCGCAGACCGGGCTGCATGTGGTTGACAGCACCGTCTGCCGCGGCGGTGCGGCGGCCGACAAGGGCACGCTGCTGAGTTTTGTCGGCGGCCCGGTCGATGTGGTCGAGCGCCTGACGCCGGTGCTGCGCGCCTACTCGTCAGACGTCGTACACACCGGCGGCGTGGGCACGGCGCAGGTCGCCAAGGCGGCCAACAATTTGATCCTGTGGGCTTGCCTGGTGGCAGACCATGAAGCGCTGGCGCTGGCCCGCCACTACGGCATGGACATTGACGTGCTGCGCCCGGCTTTGATGATGAGCAGCGCGCACAACCATGCACTGGAAGCGTGGGGCACACAGACGATGGCCTGGGCCGAAGACGACATGGCCATCGTCGGCGACATGGCGGCCTTGGCGGGCCTTGCCTTGCCGCAAGCGGGACTGAACCGCGAGATCTGCCGCGCCCTGAAACCCAAACGCTATCAACTGGAAAAATATGGACGCTGAACAGAAACAGCCCGATGCGGTGACCAACGAATCACCCTCCGCCGGCACGGTGACCAACGAATCGCCCGGCACCGGCACGGTGCCCAACGAATCGCATTACCACTCGAAGAAGGACCGGGTCTTTGTGCGCGGCATCCAGGGCACCTACAACCTGAAGACCGAACTCGCCCGGCTGCGCGCCATGCCGCGGGTGCGCAAGGGCTCAGAGATCAAGTTCAACGATGGCCCCCAAGCCTTCAGCCGACATTACGTCGAACCCAAGGACGGCATCACGCAGACCTTCCACCTGCACCTGGAAGAGTACGGCCCGGGTGGTCGTTCGCAAAAGCACGGCCATGTCAACGAGGCCGCGTTCTACATTCTTGACGGTGATGGTTACGAGGTACACGACGGCATTCGCTACGACTGGACGGCCGGTGACATTGCCATCGTTCACAACAACTGCGTACACCAGCATTTCAACGCCAGTGCCACCTTGCCGGCGCGCGCTTTGGTCATCAAGACCAAGCCGATGTACATGTTCATGAACATGCTGTTCCAGCACCAGGTGGAACCACGGCCCAGCGAGCCCGCCCCCGGCGGCGAAGGCTTCAAGTGCCGCGAGGCCGAAGTCAATTTCAACCACGCCGACGAACAGGGAGGCTGACATGGCATGGACAGAAACCAAGGCCTGGCTGCAAGGCAGCAAGCACCAAGACCTGTACCAGCAATTGTTGGACGACGCCACGCAGGCCCCGGCGCGCAACGCCAAGCGCAAGAAGGTCGTGAAGCCCGCCGACATGCCCTGGGAAATGGCGCGGCAGGGCTTGCTGAAGCACCTGCTCAACGAAGGTATGAACACGCGCATGGAAACCGTGGACGCTTACATGCAGATCATTCCGCCGGGCAGCCACAGCGGCAAACACCGCCACCTGGCCGAAGAGTGTTTGTATGTGGTGGAAGGCCGCGGCTACGACCTGCACCAGGACTGCGATGTCGAGATCACCGACACCTACCACTGGACACCGCAAGCAGAAGTGAAGCGCTACGCATGGGAAGCCGGTGACGTGATCTACATCCCGCCCAACACCATCCACCAGCACTTCAACGCCAGCGCAGACCAGCCCGTGCGTTTGATCTCGGCCATCAACCGCATCTTCAAGGCCAGCGGTTTGAACGACCTGGAACAACTGGAAGACGCACCCGAGTTCGAGCGCGGTGTGGTGCTAACGGCCGAACTGATGGCCCAGTTTCTGAAGAAAACGCCGGTTGCCGCCTGATGCACAACGCCAAGCTGCGCAACGAACATTGGACCAGATGCCCATGAACACAGCCACCAAAGACGCGCTGGTGTCAGACACCATCGCGAAGAAATTCGAGACCGAAAAGGCCACGCCCTACACGCGCTGGGTGGCCGACGAAGGCCTGGACATCGTGCCTTCGATCTACGTTGAAAACCTGCACACCGTCGAGTTGAAACCCTGGGCCCGCCGCGGCGGCAAAGGCGTGTACCTGAACCACGACGCCAGCCGCACCAGCAACGACTGCTATGTTTGCGAGATAGCGCCGGGCGCTGAGTTGGCGCCACAGCGGCAGTTGTTCGAGGAGATGATCTACGTGCTGGATGGCCGCGGCAGCACCACGGTGCGCAACGGTGCGGGGGCCCATGTCAGCTTCGAATGGAAGGCCGGTTCC
>JANMJI010000227.1:0-9869 GCA_031371275.1 Betaproteobacteria bacterium | reverse complement strand
AGGAAGAGGTGGACGAGGCCGAGTTCCGCATTCCCTTTGGCGTGGCCCGCACGGTGCGTGCCGGAACCGATGTTACCGTGGTGGGCATCGCCACGGGTGTTCATGCAGCACTTCAGGCCGCGCCCAAGCTCGAGGCCGAAGGCATCTCGATCGAGATCATCGACCCGCGCACCATGGTGCCGCTGGACTCCGAGGCGATCCTTAATTCGGTGGCCCGCACCGGACGTCTGGTGATCGTCGACCCGGCGCATACCACCTGCAGCGCCGCCTCTGAAATCTCGGCCATCGTCGCCGAGAAGGCGTTTGACTGCCTCAAGGCGCCAATCGTGCGCGTGACGACGCCCGACACGCAGATCCCCTTCAGCCCGGCCATCGAGAAGCAACTCTATCCCGATGCCGCCAAGACCATCGCCGCGGTGCGCAAGGTGATGACCGCCCGCACCCGCACCGCAGCCTGAACCACACGCGACAGACAAGGACACACGAAAGCAATGGCACGCATCAAGGTAATGCTGCCCCAGTGGGGCATGGGCATGAGCGAAGGCAAGATCGTCAAGTGGCTTAAATCCGTGGGCGACACGGTGGCCGAGGACGAGCCCTTGGCGGAGATTGAAGCCGAAAAAACCTCCGAGACGCTCGAGTCTCCGGGTGCCGGAACGATTACCGAATTCCTGGTGAGCGAAGGCGACACGGTTCCCGTGCGCACCATCGTCGCCATCATCGAAAAAGCCTGAGTTCGAAAGGATCACGCAAATGCCCTGGACCGACCCCCGCAGCGATCAGGCAATTGAGGGCGGCCAACAGCCATTCCCCACGGCGACCCGCCTGAAGCAGATGTCGGAGGCGGCGGCGGCGGTGATCGCCATCGGCACCTGCGCCACCTGGGGCGGCATCCCGGCAGCGGCCGGCAACGTCACTGGCTCGATGGGGGTGATGGACTTTCTGGGCAAGGACTACTTGAGCGCACTCGGGCTGCCCGTGATCAACGTGCCCGGTTGTTCGCCGGTGGGCGACAACTTCACCGAAACCGTGGCCACCGTGTTGATGTTCCTGGCCGGCGTGGGCCCGCTGCCGGCGTTTGATGAACTCGGCCGCCCGGCCTGGATGTTCAAGAACAACGTGCACCAGGGCTGCGTGCGCGGTGGCTTCTACGAAGAAGGCCTGTTCGCCAAACAGTACGGCGGCCCCGAATGCCTGGTCGAGCTGGGTTGCTGGGGGCCGGTGGTCCAGTGCAACATCGTTTCGCGTGGCGCCATCGGCAGCGCCGGCGGCTGCATGAACACCGGTGGCATCTGCATCGGCTGCACGATGCCGGGCTTCCCCGACGCCTTTGCGCCCTTCTACAAGGCACCACCCGGCGGCATGGTGTCGGCCTATTCCAGCCGCGCCGTGGGCAGCTTCATTCGGCCACTGCGCCGCATCACCCAGCGCAAGCGCAACCTGACCGAGCAATGGAGCCGCGAGCGCAGCATTCCCAGCGGCTGGGGCCATGTCGAACCACCCGGGCTGTTTGCGCGTACTGCGAACTACTTCTATCGCAAGCTGCAGTTCGCGGGCAGCCAGTTCAGGCCGAATTCGCCGCGGCAGCAGCAGCTGCAAGCCGATGGACACAAGTTCGTTGGCGAGAGCGAGCGGCGCTTTGCCAAGGAGCCCATCACATGACGTCGCAGGAAATCTACGGCTGGTGGACCCTCTGGCTTGGTGTGGCTGGCGTTGTCGTCGTCGCTGCCGCAGCGCTGCTGATCACCATCATCGTGCTGGCGCGGCAGATTGCAGCGCTGGCAGCAGTCGGCATCACCGTGGTCGAACAGATTGAGCAAAACACCAAACCGATTTGGCAGCTCAACGCCACCAACCATGTGGCGGTGCAGTTGCTGGGTGGTGCGCAGGCGATTGAGTCGAACGCGCTGGCGATCGTCGGCGCACTGACCGAAGGCGAGCGGCGCCGCGCAGCATAACGACCGAAAGGCACGACGATGGACGCATCGCAACAATCACCCGAACAGGCCGTTCAATTCATCTGGTGGACCTCGCTGGCGCTGGGCCTGGTGGTCAGCGGTGTGGTCGCGCTGCTGCTGTGGCTGATACACCAGGGCGCGGTCACCATCAACGCCCGCGTCTCGCGCATCTGGGACGTCGGCCAGCGGGTGGCCAACAACACCGTGCACATCCCGGCGCTGTACAAGACCAACGATGTCGCAGCCCAGATCCTGGCCACCGCGCTGCGCATCAACAACGGCGCCGCGGCCATTGAGAGCCATGCCCAGGGTTGCCCCGGCTGCCCGCATTGCATGCTGAAGCACTAAGAAGCTGTGAACGAACCCGCCACGCCCGCTCAAGCCGCCCGAACGCGGCCACTCGTCGTTGCACATGCTTGCCGTAGCCCGGACTGCAGCGCCGCTTTGCGTCTGGATTGGCCGCGTCTGGGCGACTTGCCCGGACGCGCCGGGTTCATTCGCAGCTGCTGAACCAAAAGGACGCCGACATGCTGCTGCTGACTGTGTTGACCGCACTGCTGGTGCTGGTGTTCTTCGGCGTGCTGGCCTATGCGCTGGCGAAGATCAGTTCGATGCTCGAATCGATCGGCGGCAAGCCGACGAGCTACCTGGCCAAGCTGCGGCTGGGGCTGCGGGCGATCGAAAAAGAGACCAGCCACCTGGCGCCGCAGGTGACCAAGCTCAACGCCGGGTTGACGCAGGTTGCCGGCGGGCTGGGTTCGGTCGACAAGCACCTGATCGGCACGATCGCCGCCGTGGTCAAGCAGGGGGGATGAGATGGATGCGGTCCAACTGATCTGGGCAGCCACGCTGCTCGTCGTCATCGTCGTGATCGTGCCGCTGGCGGTGGTGCTGCTGCACCGCACGCTGCGGGCCGCGATGTCGATTCGCCGCTACCTCGACGAAATGCTGGCTGCCGGTGTCGGCGTGGCCGCCAACACCGCGGCCATCAAGGCGCTGGACGACACGCTGGGCGTGGCCGGCGCGATGGTCAAGGTGGCCGGCGACATCAAGTCGCATTCGGGCACCATTGCCACGGTACTGGCTGCCCGCGCGGCAGGGGGTGCCACATGACTGCGCTGCTGCTCAACGTGACCTTGCTTGTCATCCTGGCGGTGGTGTTGGTGCTGGTGGCCTACCTGGTGGGCATCATCGTCGCGCTGTGGGGTGCCAAGCGCAGCCTGGGTCAACTGGCCGGCGGGCTGGTGGCGATCCGCGACCACACCGCGCCGCTGGGCGAGAAGGTTGGCGCGATCAACGGCGGGTTGTCGGCGCTGCTGCACGGACTGCTCGGCGTCAACGGCGATCTGGCCACCGTGGTGCGCGTGGCGCAAGGCAAATAGAACTTCAACGAGGAACCAGCCCATGTGCTTCAAGAACCTGCCGATCGAGTTCGACGCCCAGGGCAAGGCGCACCTGATCGCCGGTGTTGCCGACCCCTACGGCTATCAGTCGGTATCGCTCGAAGAGCGCGACCGCAAGCTCAAAGACATCGCGCGCAAGAACGGCCAGACACGCGACGTCGATTTCGACCCCGTCACCCGCGTTGCCGGTGCGCTGGCATTCCACAGCACGATTGATCTGAAGAACCGCAAGGTCATCGACACGCGCGCCATGGCCACGCTATTTCGCGGCTACGAGGTCATCCTGCGTGGCCGCGACCCGCGCGACGCGGCCTTCATCAGCTCACGCGCCTGTGGTGTGTGCGGCGGTGTACATGCCACGGCATCGGCGCTGGCGCTGGAAATGGCCATCGGCATTCGGCCGCCGCCGATGGGCATATTGGTTCGCAACCTGCTGCTCAGTTGCGAGTACCTCTACGACAACCCCTTGCACCTGTTCGTGCTGGCCGGGCCCGACTTCTCGGAAGCGCTGGTGCGCGACACCAACCCCGAGGTCTGGGTCGCCGCCACCACCGCGCCGACCAAGGGCCAGGCCGTGCACGGCTATGCCACCGTCGGCGCCATCATGACCGACCTCAACCCGCTCACCGGGCGCCTGTACCTGGAAGCGCTGGAGATGACGCGGGTGGCGCGCGAGGCTTACGTGCTGCTGGGTGGCAAGTACCCGCACCCGGAAACCATCATCCCCGGCGGCGTGACGACGACGCTGAGCGCGACCACCTTCAACGAGTTCTACGTCAAACTTAGCCCCTTCTTCGACTACGCCAAGAAGTGCGTCGCGATCTGGGACGACGTTTACGACTTCATGTACGCCGTCAACCCCGACTACAAACACTGCGGCGAGTTGCCGGCCACGATGGTCGATTTTGGCCAGTGGGACCACGAAGACCATTACGACGGTACCTACGCCAACGCCAACGAATGGGGCGAGCAGCGCTGGTCCACGCCCGGTGTGGTGGTTAACGGCAAGCTGGTGACGACCAAGCTGCGGGACATCAACGTCGGCTTCGAGGAGTTCATCGAGCACTCGTACTACGAGAAGTGGGAAGAGCAGCCGTTCAAGACCGATCCGATGGGCGCCCCGCTCAGCCCCAACCACCCGTGGAACAAGAGCACCATTCCGCGCCCGGGTGTGCAGAACTGGAAAGAGCGCTATAGCTGGTCGACCACGCCCACCTGGGACCGCCACACCTTCGAGGCCGGCGCCTATGCGCGCGTCTACATCACCGCACTGGCGAAGAAGATTCCGAAGAGCGAATACTTTGAGTCCACTGGCCACAGCCTGAAGCTCAACGTGCCGGCTGCCAAGCTGCCGGCAATGACACTGGAATGGAAGATCCCGCCGGTGTGGAATGCCTTCGAGCGCAACCGCGCGCGCGCCTATGCCGTGGCCTTTAACCTGATGGTGACGGTAGAGAACTGGGTGCGTGCGATGGACCTGCAAAAGCGCGGCGAAACGCGCGTGCACACGCCCTTCGAAGTGCCGAAGAAGGGCCGCCAGATCGGTGTCGGTTTCTGGGGCGCGGGGCGTGGCTTCCTGGCGCATTGGTGCGTAATCGAAGACGGGCTGCTGGCCAACTACCAGATCTGCACGCCGTCCACCGTCAACGCCTGCCCGAAGACGCCGTGGGGCGAGTCGGGGCCCTACGAGCAGGCGGTGCTGAACACCGTGCTGTGCGAGGCTACCGCGGCCGATGCCGCCAACTTCAAAGGCATCGACATCCTGCGTGCGATACGCAGCTTCGACCCCTGCATGCCGTGTACCACGCACATGATGATTGAAGGCAGCGACCGCGTCATCACGCGCGAAGTCACCACCTGCGCCTGCGGCATTGGCTGAAGCGGCGGCACGCTTGCGAACACTCATCGGCATCGTCGGCTACTGCGGCTTCGTGCGCGGCTATCCGCTCGGGCCCGAGTTGATGGAAAGGCTGCGCGCACTGCCCTGGCCCGAAGGGGTGGAGATCCGCGAGATGAACTGGGGGCCGGTGGCGATCGTGCAGGACTTTCAGGCGCAGGCACTCAAACCCGAGCGCGTGGTGCTGGTCGGTGCGCTCGACCGCTGCCTGGCCGACGGCACCGTGAGTTGCCGCCGCTGGGCGGGCGCAGCCTTGGACACCGCGGCCGTGCAACTGCGCATGTTCGAGGCCGTGACCGGCGTCATCAGCCTGGACAACCTGCTCGTCATCGGCGCGCATTTCGGCATCTGGCCGGCGCAGACCTTCAGCGTCGAGTTGCAATGGCCAGAGTCGGGCCTGGGCGACCTGGTGCTGGGTGAGATCGACATCCACCGCGAAACGGGCCAGGTCGTCGGCGAGCAGCCGATTTCGCCCGTCAACGGGCGCATCGTGCAACGCATCGCCGACGCGGTGCGTAGCCTGGCGCTGGACACCCACCCACCAGGCCTGCTGCCATTGACCGTGGCCGAGTTGACGCCGGTTGCCGCCGTGCTGCACCATCGCTTCGTCGACGATCTCGGCATGCCGACCCGACCATGAACGCAAGCAACAACAACGACGTCCTGACCCGCCTCGTCAATCGCGAAGAGGTGCTGCAGATCTGCTACTGGTTCAAGGGCGAGGGCTTCGGTGAGCGCTACGACCCCGCGCTGCTGCGGCCATTCCTGCAATGCGACGAGGGTGCCATCGCCACCGCGCTGCAAGAGCTGGTGGCACAGGGCGACTTGCAGCTTGCGCAAGATGCTCCGGGTTGGACATTCACCGACAAGGGCCGGCGCGAGGGCGGCCGGCTGTTTGCCGACAGTTTTGCCGACTTCCAGAAGCAAGGGCACGGTGAATGTGATGCCGGCTGCTGTGACGGCGACGACCATTCGAAATGCGGCGACGAATGCGCGTTGCATTGAGGCCGGACCGAGCGACCCCCTGCGTGGCCACGAGTGCCTGCCGAAGGGCGGCCGGCCGGCGATCGCGACAGCTGTTGACCTGCCATGCCTGAGTTGCCCGCAGCCACCGCCGACCAACCCCTGCTCGGTTTCCTCTCGAACGACGACTGGCAGGCACTGCTGGCCGACCTGAACGAGCGCGTGGAGCAGATGGAAGCCCTGCCCGACGGCGACACCCGGCGGCAGGTGTTTGCGCTGCTCAATGGCATCGACACCATGCACCGCGAAGCGCTGCACCGGCTGGTGCGGCTGTTCAAGGAAGGCGTGCTCGAGAAAGTGGTCACCGACCCCGCCATCCACACGCTGATGGAGTTGTACGACCTGCTGCCAGAGCCTGCAGGGCCTGCGCCAACGCCGCCGAAACCGGCGTTCCCGACCATACCGATACGCGCGCTGCGGCCAGCGCCACCGCCGGCACCGCTGCGCTACCCGCATTGGGTGCCGGTGCTGGCAAAAGCCGACGAACTGCCTTCGGGTTCGCTGCGCCACGACATCGTGCTGGACGGGCTGTTGCTGCTGCTGGCGCGCCGCGACGAGCAGTGGTTCGCGCTGGATGCCGCGTGCCCGGTGGACGGCGCATCGCTGCAAGGCGCGCACTTCAGCGGCTACACGCTCAGTTGCCCCAGCCATGCGGGCTGCCACTACGACATCCGCAACGGTGCGCGGGTGGGCGGTGGCCCGGCGCTCGCCTGCCACCCCGTCAAGGCCGACGAACAAGGCCGCGTGCTGGTCGGTCTCGGCATCGACTTCAAGCCTGCGTTGCCCAGCTTCTGATGGCTGCGGGCCAGATCCTCATCGCCGGGGTTGGCAATGTGCTGCAGGGCGACGACGGTTTCGGCGTGCAGCTGGCGTGGCGGCTTGCAAAACGTGCTTGGCCCGATGGCGTCAAGGTGATCGAGACCGGCATCGGTGGCATGAGCCTGGTGCAAGAGCTGATGCTGGGCTACGGCGCCGTGCTGCTGCTTGACGCGCACCAGAGCGGCGGCGCGCCGGGCACGCTGCGCCTGCTTGAGCCCACACTGCCCGACCTGTCGGCGCTGGACCCGCACCAGCTGCGCGACTACTTTGCCGACACCCATTACGCGACGCCAATGCGCGCGCTGGCCTTGCTGGCCCGCTTGGGGCACCTGCCGCGCAGCGTCGCCGTGATTGGCTGCGAGCCGATGCCGTTGGACGCGATGTCGATAACGTTGAGCCTGCCCGTCGCGGCCGCACTCGACGCTGCCGAGACCATGGCCGCGCAGTGGGTCAAGCGCCACCTTGCCGAACCGCTAACCCAGGTTTGTCAGCCTTCCAGCGCTTGTCAGAACCCGCTGCCCGCTAACGCGCATGGATGCGGGGTTTCGTTCTCAAAGTCAGATGTAGTGCCATAGTATTCAAGTGTTGGTGTCCAACAGGCGCTGTGTCGTGCAACATCGAAACATGTTCATGCGGCGCACCCAAGCGCGCAGTCGCATGGCGGTCAGAGCCTGAGAGTTTTTCGGGCGTGCCCGAGCGGCGCGCCAAAAGGCGCTCGATCCAGGCGCAAAGCGCAGCCACGGCTCGGGCCATGGCGAGCACTTGCAACGACGAGTGGGTGTCTTTTGGCGTGATGAGCGGGCATCAACGAAAGACTCTCAGGCTCTGAGCCTTGCAGCCCATGTCAAACCAGGGCGCGCGCACTCGCGACGGACTTCATCAGCGTCGCCCTCAGCCTCCATATGAGCCGGCAAACAAACCTGCACGTTCAAGCGCAAGAAGACCAGGTGGCCATGGTCTGCATTTCACCGGCCGTGACGTTTTCGCGGTCGGTCAGCAGCCAGTTGCTGAAGCGCTGGGCGTCACCCGGTTCTTCGCCCAGGTCGACACAGTACTTGGGCAACGGCGTGCCGGCCACGGCGGTGACGACGGTGGTGTTCAAGACGCCGCGGGCGCCCGGGAATGAAGCCGTCTTGGCGTCGTTGCGCAGCAGCGTGCACCAGATCAGCTCCGTGCTCCTGGCCCAGGCTGCGGCAGTGAATCTGTGGTCGGCGACAGGTCCGGCTACGACATCGAGCCCGGCTTTCTGGGTCAAATGCACGAGGCCTGTTTCCAGAAAACGATCATTCGCAAGCCCAAGCCAAAAGCTTGATCTGGCAGTCGTGAATGCCACCCTTGTCGGGGGCGCGGCTGCAACGCTGGGCGCGTGCTGGAAAGCGGCTGTATACCATTCCGCCATCGGTGGCGAAAGCCGATGGCCCGCAAGCGCGTTGGGCCACGCAGCCGGACCCGCAGCTAACTTCCAGCCGCTTCGGCAGATTCGTGCTGATCGTCCTGGCCTCTGATGCCCCGGCAGTTGCTTCACCCCCTGGAGAGCGCATGTTTGACCATGTCAAGTTTGGCGTCAGCGACTATGAAGCGAGCAAGTCCTTCTTCCTCAAGGCACTCGAACCGCTGGGCGTGGTTGCTGGCTCTGAAGGGCCGCCGTCGTATGGGATTGAGCTTAGCCTCCCCGACGGCAAGTCTTCGTTGTGTATCTTCCAAACCAACGAAAAGCCGGCGCACCTTCACTTGGCGTTCGTGGCTGCGAGTCGCCAGCAAGTCGAAGCCTTTTATCGCGCGGCTCTGCATGCAGGAGGCAAAGACCATGGACCCCCTGGCCTGCGCCCGCAGTACCACGCGAACTATTTCGCCGCCTTCATCATCGCGCCGGACGGGCACAATATCGAAGCCGTTTGCCACAGTGAGCGACCGGGGGGATAGCGCGGCCTAAGCCAACGCTCAAAGAGGGCACCCACGGCAGGCCACCAGGCCCGGTATGGTGGTACGCGGTACCTTTTCTCCAGCCCGGGCCGGGCATCCTGTCGCCCCCCGCTTGGCTCGAACGTTAGGCGTCAGAAGGCGGTGCCTCTGCTAGTCTCTCAGCCCCCTCAACCAGGAGATAACCATGAAGACCGAGTTGCTGTACTTGGCATTTGTCACTGCGCTAACTGGCCTGCTCTGGGTCCCCTACATCCTGGACCGCCTGCTCGTCCGCGGCCTGATGGACGCGGTAGGGTATCCAGACAATGCCAAACCGCAGTCGCCGTGGGCCCAGCGCCTGATGAAGGCGCACGCGAACGCGGTAGAGAACCTTGTCGTCTTTGCCACGCTGGTACTGCTCGCCCACGCCGCGGGCGTCACAAGCACAACCATCGGCACAGCTGCGGTGGTGTACTTTTGGGCGCGTGTGGTCCACGCCCTGGCGTATACATTTGCCGTCCCTTGGGTACGCACACTCTCGTTCACCGTCGGGTTTCTGGCGCAGGCCGTCGTCGCCTGGCAGCTTCTCTTTCGCTAGTGCAGTGTTCGATGCTAGGCAGCACTTAATAAAACCGCTGGATTTGTCGTCCTGGTGAGGCGCAAACCGCAGCAAAGCCTCGTGGCACTGCGAGGATTTGCAACGACACCAGGGCGGCAAAGACGCGGTTTTATGTGCTGCATAGGGTCGAACACTGAACTAGACTGACGTCTAACTTCTTGCTCAAGCGGAGCGCCGACGGCGATTCACCAAGCTCAGTGTGGCGGTACGCGATACGCTACGCATGTTCGCCAGCCCGGGCCTGGCAT
>JANMJI010000145.1:0-27366 GCA_031371275.1 Betaproteobacteria bacterium | reverse complement strand
TGCCTGCCCTTGGTGATGGCGCGCAAAGGGCGCACGATTCCGATCCGCGTGGTGACCGTGGCCGTGCCCGCAAGGACCGGCGCATGAAGCCCCGTCTGCACACCGGCCGTCGCCAGGCCCTGCGCGTGGCCATGGGGCTTGGGTTAGGTCTTGGGATCGGCCCCCGGCTTGGGTTGGCCGCAGGCAGCACACCGGCGCGGCCAGGCGCCGCGCTGGCGTGGCGTGAACGCGCGATGCTGGCCTTCGGCACCACGGTCTGGATGCATGCCGGTCACGCCCAGGCCGCGGCGGCCGATGCAGCGCTGGACGCCGCTGTGGCTGCGGTGCAGCAGGTCGATCAACAGATGAGCCTGTTCCGCCCCGACAGCGCCGTGTGCCGGCTGAACCGCGAGGGTGTGTTGCGCCAGCCGCCGGCCGATCTGGTGGCCCTGCTGCGCCTGGCCCAGCGCGTGGCAGCACGCAGCGCGGGCAGCTTCGATGTCACCGTGCAGCCGCTGTGGCAGCTCTGGCAAAGCGCGCATGCACAAGGCCGGCGCCCCAATGCAAATGAGCTGCGCGCGGCGCGGCGCCTGGTGGGCTGGCGCGGCCTGCAGGTCGACGACGGTGTCATTCGCCTGGCCCGCCCCGGCATGGGCATCACGCTCAACGGCATTGCCCAAGGCCATGCCGCAGACCAGGCGCGCCAGGCCTTGTTGCGGCATGGCGTGGTCGATGCGCTGCTGGACACCGGCGAATGGCTGGCCCTGGGTGCCGCGCCGAGCGCTGCTGACGCCGCTGACGCCGATCACGCCGCTGACGCCAATCAAGCCAATCAAGCCAATCACGCCAATCACGCCAATGGCAGCCCTGTCGCCAGCCGCCCCAGCGCCTGGCGCCTGGGCGTGGCCGACCCGCACCATGGCGGGCAATTGTTGGGTGCGCTGGTGGCTGACGGCCGCGCGCTGGCTTGCTCCTCTGACGACAAGCTGTTCTTCAGCGCCGACCGGCGCGACCACCACATCCTTGACCCGCACACCGGCTTGTCGCCGACGCAGCTGTCCACCGTGGTGGTGGCAGCCGCCAGCGCTGCACTGGCCGATGCGCTGACCAAGCCGATGTTCATGGGCAGCGCGGCCGATGCCCTCGCGTTGGCGCGCCGCTGGGGCGTGGATGTGCTGACGGTGGACAAGGCCGGCCGCATCGCAGCCAGCCCGGGTCTGTACCTGCAACGTGGGGGTTAGAACCCCAGGCTGGCCAACAGGTCGTCGACCTCACCCTGGTTGGTGACGACGTCGGTGCGGCCTTCGGCGTTGACCACCGGGCCGTTCAAAACATTCGGGTCCACCTTCTCGCGCTGGTCCAGTGGCACCACGCTGACGAGCAGCTTCACCAGGCTGTCTTCCAGTTCGTTGGCCAGGCCCACCACCTTGGCCACGACCTGGCCGGTGAGGTCGTGAAAGTCCTGCGCCATCATGATGTCGGTCAGATGGACGTCGATGCGCGCGGTGCGGTTTTCCAGGTCTTTGACGAAGTTCATCACCGCGCCACTGGCCACCGCACGCACCGGGTTGGCGACGATGGCAGCGGCCATGTCGCGCGTGGCTGCATTGATGGCGGCATGTTCGGCCTTGGCCTGGTCGACCGAATTGAGCACCTTGTTGGCGGCGTCGCCCGTCTTCTGCGCGATATAGGTCAGGCGGCTGCGCGCGTCGGGCAGCCCAAGGCTTGCCAGTTGCAGCCTGGGCATCACGCCCAGCTGTTGCATGGTGTCGTGCAGCAGCCGCGTGATGGTGCTGATTTGCTGAAATACCTCGGGCGAGGCGAGCCAGGGTTGCGCGGCTCTCAGCGCGCCAATGTCTTCCATCTTCATGTTTTTTTTCGCTGTGAAGTGCTCAGGCCGTGGTGGCGATTTTTTGCAGGATTTTCTGCACCTTCTCTTCCAGCGTGGTTTTGCTGAAGGGCTTGACGATGTAGCCCGCGGCACCGCTTTGGGCGGCCATCACGATGTCTTCCTTGCGCGCTTCGGCCGTCACTATCAGCACCGGCAGGTGGCGCAACTGCGGGTCGGCTTTGACGGCGATGAGCAGCTCGAAACCGTTCATGTTGGGCATGTTGATGTCCGACACCACGAAGTCGTACTTGTGCGCCTTCAGCATGTGCAGCGCCACCTGCCCGTCTTCAGCTTCGTCGGCGTTGTGGCAACCCATTTCCTTGAGCAGGCTGCGCACGATACGGCGCATGGTGGCAAAGTCATCGACGATGAGAAATTTCAGATCGGTCAGCGTGTTCATGAAGCGGGGCCTCGGCAAGAGAAGGGCTGGCTGATTTATCGGTGCAGGGGGGCGGGCACGGTGGCCGCAGCGGGCACGCTCGGCACCAGCGCAGGCGCAAGCGCTGCCGCAGGTTCAGACACGGCTTCGGGTGGGGCTGCCGGCGGTGCCTCTGGCGTGGTGCGGAAGAGCGCTTCTTCGGCCTCGCGCGTCATCACCACAATGCTGATGCGGCGGTTGGCAGGGGCCGCCGGGTCGCGGCGGTCAAAGGGGTTGCTGGCGGCCAGGCCTTGCACCCGCAGCACCTGTTCTTCGGGCAGGCCGCCGGCTATCAACTCGCGCCTTGACGCATTGGCGCGGTCGGCGCTGAGTTCCCAGTTGCTGTAGCCGCGTTCGCTGCTGCCGTCTTTGCCCAAAAACGGCAGCGCGTCGGTATGGCCTTCCAGCGTCAGCCGGTTCGGCACCTCGCCCAGCACCCCGCCCAGTTCACGCAGCAGTTCACGCATCGTCGGCTGGACCACGGCACTGCCGCTGCTGAACATCGGGCGGCCGGCCTGGTCAACGATCTGGATGCGCAGGCCATCGTTGGTCATCTCCAGCAAGATTTGCGAAGACATGCCGGCCAGTCTGGGGTTGGCGGCAATCTTGTCCTGCAGCTTCTTCTTCACGTCCTGCAGGCGCGCCACCTCGGCGCGAATTTGTTCGGCCTTGAGCTGGTGCACGTTGACGGTGGAACGCTTGGCCTCGATCTCGCCGCGCTTGACCTGGCCGGTACTGCGCGTCAGGTCTTCGCCACCGCCTTTGACGACGTGCGCAGAGTCGCCCGAGCCGCTGCCGCCGTTGAGCAAGGCCAGCTTCAACGGTGAGCCGAAATAGTCGGCGATGCCTTTCTTGTCGCCTTCGGTGGTGCTGCCCAGCAGCCACATTAAAAGAAAGAAAGCCATCATCGCCGTCACGAAGTCGGCATAGGCGATCTTCCAGGCGCCACCGTGAACAGCGTGGCCGCCCTTTTTGATGCGCTTGATGATGATCGGTTGAAGCTTCTTCGCATCACCGGCCATGGCGAGCCTCCGTCACTTCTTGCCTTTCACGTGGCTCTCAAGCTCACCGAAAGTCGGCCGGTCGCCGGAATACAAAACCTTGCGCCCGAACTCGATCGCCACTTGCGGCGCATAGCCCTGCATCGAAGCCAGCAGCGTGGTCTTGATGCACTGCAGTTCCTTGCCGGCGTCTTCGACCTTCTGTTCGAGCAAACCACCCAGCGGTTCTGCGAACGCATAGGCCAGCAAGATGCCCAGGAAGGTGCCGACCAGCGCCGAGCCGATCATCGCGCCCAGCACGGCCGGGGGCTGGCCCACGCTGCCCATCGTTTTCACAACACCCAGCACAGCCGCCACGATGCCGAAGGCGGGCAGCCCGCCGGCCACGCGCTGCAACGCGGCCACCGCGGCGTGGGCTTCGTGGTGGTGGGTGTCGATCTCGCTGTCCATCAAGGACTCGATCTCGTGCGCATTCAGGTTGCCCGAGACCATCATGCGCAGGTAGTCGGTGATGAATTCAGTGACATGGTGGTCGCTGCCCACGATCGGGTACTTCTGGAACAGCGGGCTGCTGTGCGGGTCTTCAACGTCCTTCTCGATGGACATCAAACCTTCCTTGCGCGCCTTTTGCAGGATGTCAAACAGCAGCGCCAGCAACTCCATGTAGCGCGTCTTGTTGAATTTGCTGCCCTTGAAACATTGGCCTAACCCGCTGATGACGGCCTTCACCACCTTCATCTGGTTGTTGGCCAGGAAGGCACCGACGGTGGCGCCGAGGATGGTCGTCAATTCCCAGGGCAGCGCGTGCAGGATGACGCCTATGTTGCCGCCTTCGATGATGTAGACACCGAAGATGCAACCCAGGGCCAGCAGCCAACCGATGATGACGAACATGTGTGGTGGGAGTGATTCGCAGAATGCCCGTGGCGCCGTGCCACCTGGGGACTTGCGTGGTTATCGGCCGCCAGGCGCCGCGGTTGAGCGGCTTGCCGGGCATGCCGGGCCTGAAGGCTGGTAGACCCACAGCGGCCTGCGTTGCGGGCCTTGCAGGCAGGCCAAGGGCGGCTGTCCGGGCACCGCAAATTCCAGGCTCACCAGCCAGGTGCCGGGCCGGGCTTCGGCGGCTAACTTCTCAAATGCACGGGCCATGCTTTCGGGGCGCTGGAACAGGTAGATCAAATCGAAGCCAGCCCATGAAGCCGCCCACATGTCGCCCCGGCGCACGCGCGCATAGCGGCAGCGCAGCGCACTGGCAGCTGCCAGCAGCGGGCTCCATTCAATGCCGCTGACTTGCGCCTGCGGCCACAGCCGGTGCAGCGCGGCCAGGCCGTGGCCCAGGCCGCAGCCGACATCCAGCACCTGTTGCGGCGGCCTGCGCAACACGGCATCCAGCCCGACCAGTGCGTCGTGCGGGGTCGGGAACAGCGGCGCGTCGCGCCAGGCGCGCAAGGGGTAGACGGCCAGCAGCGCCAGCAGCATCAGCAACCACAGCCACGCCGGCAGCGTGCCCGCGGCGCCCAGCGCCAGCGCCGACAGCGGAAAACCCAGCCCGGCAATGCCACGCCGCCAGCGGCCCTGGCAGGCCCATGCCAGCGCGACGCCGCCCAGCAAGCCCAGACCGAAGCCGGCCACAGGCGGCAGGCCCCATCGGCGAGCGGCCAGCCACAGCCCCCAGCCTGCCGCCCAGGCCAGCAACGCCGGCAGCGGCCAGGGCAACAAACCGGGCAGGCGCGGCCGAGTTGGCGCCAGGGCGTGGGTGGGGACGTTCATGCCACACCAGTGTGGCCGGCCAGGCGCTCCGTGAAGCGCTGTGCAGCGCGGTAAACGCGCCTTATTTCTTGGCTGGTTTGTTGGCCTGCTTTTGGGCCTGCTTTTGGGCCTGCTTCTTGGGGGCTGGCCTTGCGGCCTGCTCGGGCAGGTTCTCGGGCGATTTGTGCGGCAGTTCGTCGGGCAGTTGCTCTTCGAGGCCCTTGGCCAGCGCAGCGCCCGCATCGGTACTCATCTCCACCGGCAGCACCGCACCGTTGTCGAACATGATCTGCACCCGCACCTTGCCGGCAGTCTCTGAGGGTGTGGCGCCCGCAGCCAAACATTCCAGCGCGGGCGCAGGTGCGCCAGGGGCTTGCTCGGTCTTGTCCAGCAGGGCAATCGCCACCGCGGGCGCCAGTTCTTTGGCAATCGCCAAATGGGTGGCCGATCTCCTGGGCCGCCTGGCTTTGGCGGTGTCAGCAGGGGCAGCCACGGCTTTGGCGGTCGATTTCTTCATCGGCTTCGGCCGCGCGACTGCGGTTCGAGAGGCGGTGGGCATGGTGCACATCCTCGGTTTTCGGCGCGTGAATATAGCCCATGCCCAACTCGGGCCAAGCCGCCGCGCTGCACTCGGCGCAGGCTGTGCGACGGCGCGAAACCCAGCGCTCTGGAGCAAGAGCGACCAGCAAAAAAAGCGGGTCCCGAAGGACCCGCTGAAAAGCACAGAAAACTGTGCCAGGAGGAGACGAACAATGAAGCGAAAACTACTGAATGGGTTGTCGGCAACGCCGGGCGCAAGCTGAAACGCCGATGGCGTCAAAGGTGTGAACAATGCCCGCTTTGAAGACCGCAGATCAATGGCGGCTGTGCGACGCCGCCCTTGCCGCCGCACTTGACGCCGCCACCGATGGCGAATGGTTGTTTTGCGATGCCGCAAAAGCATGCAGCGGCCCCTTGGACATGACGGGCTCTGCGCCCAGCGTGCCAGCCAGCTTGCCTTTGCCAGCGCGCGCCGGCGGGTTGCACAGGCCGCACACATAGTGGCGCGCAATCTCGTGCGGGTGGGTCACGAAATGGCCGCTGCACTTGCTGCAGGCGGTCATCGTCAGCATGCCGTTGTCGACAAACTTCACCAGCCGCCAAGCGCGCGTGACACTGAGCAGCGGCTCCAGCCCTTGCGCCTGCATCTGCTCGGTGTAGAGCTGGTAGGCCTTGATGACGGTGTCGATTTCTTCGATCGCCGCCACCTTGTTCAGGTACTCGTGGATATTCAGGAACAGGCTGCTGTGGATGTTGGGCTGCCAGGTCATGAACCAGTCTGTCGAGAACGGCAACTGGCCCTTGCTCGGGCTCTTGCCCGCCACTTCCTTGTACAGGCGCAACAGGCGCTCGTAACTGAGGTCGGTTTCGCTTTCCAGCACCTGCAAGCGGGCACCCAGGTTGATGAGCGTCACCGCCCTTTCGATCTGCCGGGCTTCGGTCAGGATGCTCTTGCAACGCGCCATGGGGTGTCCTCTTGACTGGTTGGTTGTGGCGCGGGTTCAGGCGGCTTCTTGATGGCGGCCGGCCATCAAGATGGAAGCGTGCAGACGGCTCATGCCGTCGTTGGCGGCGCCCTTGCCGTGGCTGGTCAACAGATTCCAGACCATGTCGTCGTCCATGCGGAGGCGGCACAGCAGTGTGTTGCCAGTGGCCACCTTCATCATCTGCGCCGGGGTCAGCGCGCCGATCAGCGCGGCGGTGTCTTCGTTGACGCCCAGGCGGAACAAAGCCTGTTCCTTGTCGATGCGCACCAGGCTTTGCGCCAGCATCAGGTAAGACAGATTGGCTTCGCGGATTTCGGCAAGGATTTGTTCTGTGTTCATGTGCGGGCTCCGGAGATGTCTGGGGTTGGACTGCGGGGTTTGGTGCGACGGCGGGTGCGGGGCAGCGGCCGATGCAATGAACTGTAGGGACTTGAATTGCGGCAGCACATCAGCCCTTCTCCGTCGCTTCAGTCCTTCTTTTGCCAGCCCCCTTGTCAGGCAAATTCCTACACGCGGCAAGGGCCGTGAAGCAGTTCACACAGCGCGGTCGGCGCTGGCCCGAATTTCCGCCATCAGCGTATGCAACGCGTCGGCCTCAAACGGTTTTGCCAGCACGCGCGCCCTGGGGCCCCAGGCCTGCAGGCCCGGCTGCATCGAATAGCCTGAACAGAACACCACCCACAGGTCGGGGCGGCCGTGCTGCAAGCGCGTGGCCAGTTCGGTGCCGCGCAGCGTCGGCAGGCTGATGTCGGTGATCAACACGTCGAAGGGGCCCGCCGCAAATGCGTCCTGTGCGGCCTCGGCCGAAGCGCAGGCCACCACCGCCAGGCCTTCTTCTTCAAGCAGCATGACGACCAGTTCCCGCACATCGGCGTGGTCTTCGACATAAAGCACTCGCAGGGGCGGCATTCGCTGAACGCAGGGGTGTGGTGGCGGGCCCGGATTTTGCGCCACACCACATGGCGTGCTGTCTGACACCGCGCACAGTGTGGGCGGGCGATACTCATTCAGACCATAAGCATGATTGCGACCGTGACCAGGACAGGCCTGTGCCGGTCGCGTCCAGCACCCGAAAGGCACGCAGATGACGACGGAACACGAACGGGCATCTACCGTGGCAAGCCCTGGGGCGGCCAGGGCCGAAGTGGCGCCGCAGGGCCCTTCGAAGCTCGACGGTGAAGTGGATGCCGTGACCATCGAAACCGATTGCCAGGGTCAGGTCACAGCCTGGAGCGAAGGCGCCCAGCATGTTTTCGGCTGGTCGGCGCAAGAAAGGCTGGGCGCGTCTGCCGATTGCCTGTTCACGCAGCAAGACCTGGCCAATCACCGCGCGTCCAACGAAATGCAATGCGCGCTGGAAACCGGGCGCGCCGATGACGAACGCTGGCACCCACGCAAGAGCGGTGCGCCGTTCTGGGGGCGCAGCGAGATGGTGCCGGTGCGCGACGAGGCAGGCGCCTACCGCGGCTTCGTCAAGCGCGTGCGCGACATCACCCACGAACGTGCGGCGCTGGCTGCGCTGCGCGCCGACGCCGAGTTCCTGCGCAGCGTGCTGGCCGCCTCTGGCGACTGCATCAAGGTGCTTGATCTCGATGCGAAGCTGATTTTCATGAGCGAGCGTGGCCAGCGCTTGATGGAGGTCAGCGACTTCAACGCCATTGCCGGCTGCGCCTGGCCCGACTTCTGGCAGGACGAAGGCAACGTGCTGGCCAAAGCCGCCGCGCAAACCGCCAAGGCCGGCGGCCTGGGCCACTTCGTCTCGCAGGGCAGTACGCTGGCAGGCACGCCGAAGTGGTGGGATGTGCAGGTCACGCCCATCATGGGTGCCGACAACCGGCCTGCGCGTCTGCTTTCGGTATCACGCGACATCACCGAAGCGCGCGTCGCCGAAGATGCATTGCGCGACGCCCTCAACCTGAACACGCTGATTCTGAATTCCAGCCGCGACAGCATCGTCGTTCTGGACCTGCAAGGCCGTACCCAGTCGGTCAGTCCGGGTGGCATCGAAGGCCTTGAGATTGCCGACGTCAACAGCGTCATCGGCAGGTCTTTTGCGCGCGCCTGGACAGGTGCCGAGCAGAGCGCAGCCCGGGCCGCGCTGGACGCCGCGCGTGCCGGCGGCACGGGCCGCTTTGAAGGCTTGTGTGCGACCCACAAGGGCACGCCGAAGTGGTGGGATGTGGTGGTCTCGTCGCTGCCCGGCACGGCCGGCCGGCCGCAGCAGCTGGTGGCGATAGGGCGCGACATCAGCGCGGCCCGGCACGCTGCGCAATTGCTCGCGGTCACGGAAGACCGGCTGAGGGTGGCATTGAGTGCCTCGGGTGTGGTGGGCACCTGGGATTGGGATTTGCTGACCAACCTGGTCTATGGCGATGCGAACTACGTCCGCATCTACGCCTTTGATCCCGTTCTGGCGACCACCGGCGCACCGCTGTCCGAATACCTGAAAACCTTTGTCCCCGACGACCTGCCCGGCGTTCAATTGCAGATTGACGCCACGCTGGCCAGCGACGCGCCGTTCTCGAGCGAGTACCGCATCGTCCACCCGGACGGGGCCCTGCGCTGGATCTTTGCGCGTGGGCGCGTCGTGCGCGACGCGCAGGGCGTGGCGGTTCGCTTTGCCGGCACTTCGGTGGACATCACCGAACAAAAGGCGGCTGAGATCAGGCAGGCGTTCTTGCTGCGCCTGTCAGACCGCTTGCGGGCCTTGCCCGAGCCGCAAGCCGTTCTGGCCGCTGCGGCCGAAGCACTGGGCTTGCACCTGCGCGCTGACCGTGTCGGTTTCGGCCAGGTCCAGCCGGACGAAGCGCAGGTCTTGTTCGAGGCCGGCTACGGCGGCGGCGTGGAAGCCCTGGTCGGCAGCTTTGAGCTGCTGTTTTTTGGCGCCGAAAACATGACGTGCATGCGCCAGGGGCTCACCGTCGTCTGCGACGATGTCGCCGCCGACCCCCGCCACAAGCCGGAAAACTGGGCCCCGCTTGCGGTTCGTTCTCTGGTCGCCGTGCCGCTCATTCGTGCAGGCCGGTTTCGCGCCGCGCTGGTGGTGAATTGCGTCGGCCTGCGGCACTGGTCGGCCGATGAAGTCAGGCTGATGGAAGACGTGGCCGAACGCGCCTGGGACGCCCTGCAACGCGCCCGCGCAGAGCAGCAACTGCGGGTCAGCGAAACGCGCTTGCTGACCGCGGTGGCCATCACTTCGTTGGGCACTTTCGAGTGGGACACCGCTTCGAGCGCCGTCGAGATGTCGGCGCGCGGTCGCATGATCTTCGGGTTCGATGCAGACGAGGCCGTGTGCATGGACGACATCTTCGGCCGCATGCACCCGCAGGACGTGCAACGCATTCGCGGCCAAGCCATGGCCTCGGCGCGCCATGCCACTGCGCTTGAAACCAGTTACCGCATCGTGTTGCCCGGTGACGCCGTGCGCTGGATCAGAAGCGTCAGCGATTCGGTGCCGGTGCCGCAGGGGCAGGCGGTGCGCCTGGTGGGCGTGTTCGAGGACGTGACAGACCGCGTGCTGGCCGAGCAGACGCTGCGCACCAGTGAGCAGCAGTTCAGGGCGCTGGCCCAATCGGTGCCGCACCATGTCTGGACCGCCAGCCGCGTCGGCCATATGGACTGGTTCAATGACCGTGCCTACGACTATTGCGGTGTCGCCGCCGGCACACTCGAGGGCAGCGAATGGGCCCGCGCAGTGCACCCGGAAGACCTGCTGGAAGGCCTGCGCCTGTGGCAAGCAGCGCAGGCGAACGGCGCCGTTTTTGAAGCTGAATTCAGGCTCAAGCGGGCCGATGGGGTCTACCGCTGGCACGCCACGCGGGCGGCGGCCATGCGCGGGCCCGACGGTCAGACCGTGCGCTGGGTGGGCACCACCACCGACATCGAAGACCAGCGTGCTGCGCGCGAAGCCTTGACGCACTTGAACCAGTCGCTGGAAGCGCGTGTGCAGCAACAAGCGCGCGAGCGTGACCGGGCCTGGAAAAACTCGCGCGACCTGCAGGTCATCATCGGCGCCGACGGCATCATCCGCGCCGCCAACGAAGCCTGGACGACCCTGCTCGGCTGGCACCCCGACGAAGTGGTCGGCCGCCACCACACCGCCTTCAGCCAAGCCGATGTGCTTGCAGCCGACGGCGCTGCACTGCTCAGCTCCCGCACCGACGGGCTGGCGGCCTATGAAAGCCGCAGCCTGCACAAGGACGGTGGCTACCGTTGGGTGTCATGGACATCGACGCCTGAAGATGGCCTGGTCTACGCCAGCGGGCGCCACATCACGGCCGAAAAACTGGCCGCAGCCGAGCTTCACGCGGCCCAGGACCAATTGCGCCAGTCGCAGAAAATGGAAGCCGTGGGCCAGTTGACCGGCGGCGTGGCGCACGACTTCAACAACCTGCTGCAAGTCATCTCGGCCAACCTGCAGTTGATGGGCAAGCATGCCGCCGGCAATGAAAAGCTGGAACAGCGGCTGGCCGGCGCGCAAGACGCGGTGCGGCGCGGCGCCAAGCTCGCGGCGCAGTTGTTGGCCTTCAGCCGCCGCCAGGCGCTGGAGCCCAAGGTGGTCAACGTCGCGCGCTTTGTGCTGGGCATGGAAGACCTGGTGCGGCGCGCCATCGGCGAGGCCATCGAGATTGAAACGGTGGTCGCAGACGACGGCTGGAACGCGCTGATCGACCCGACGCAAATTGAGAACGCGGTGCTGAACCTGGCCATCAACGCCCGCGATGCGATGAAGGGCAGCGGCAAGCTGACACTGACGACCAGCAACGTGACGCTCGACACGGCGTATGCGAAGGCCCATGTCGACGTGTCGCCCGGCGACTACGTGCGGCTGGCCGTCAGCGACAGCGGCTGCGGCATGACAGCCGAAGTGATGGCACAGGTGTTCGAGCCCTTCTTCTCGACCAAGCCGGTGGGCAGCGGCACCGGGCTGGGCCTGTCGATGGTCTACGGCTTCGTCAAACAATCGCTCGGCCATGTCGAGGTTCGAAGCCGGCTTGGCGAGGGCACGACGATGGAGCTGTACCTGCCGCGCACCGAGCGCTGCGAAGACACGGTGGTGCAAAGCGACAACGGGCCGGTGGTCGGCGGCAACGAGACGGTCCTGGTCGCTGAAGACGACGAGGGCGTGCGTGCCACGGTGGTTGAGTTGTTGCTCGAGCTGGGCTACCGCGTGCTGAAGGCCAAGGACGCTGCCAGTGCGCTGACGGTGATTGAAAGCGGCGTCGCCATCGACCTGCTGTTCACCGATGTCGTGATGCCGGGCACGCTGAAGAGCCTGGAGCTGGCGCGCATTGCAAGGCAGCGCCTGCCGGGTATCGCGGTGCTCTTCACCTCGGGGTTTGCGCAGAACTACGCGCACAACGTCATCACCCATGGCGACCGCCTGGAAGAAGGTGTTGAGTTGCTGCCCAAGCCCTACACACGCGAGGCGCTGGCGCGGCGGCTGCGCCAGCTGCTGGCGCGCCGCGCCTTGCAAGGCAGCGCCCCACCGTAACGCTGCTACTTGAAGCTGTACTGCGCGCTGACGTAATAGCTGCGTCCGCGTGGGTCGGCATACGTGGGGTCGTAGCTGGCCAGGAAGTAATACGCCTGGTTGGAAAAAG
The DNA here is from genome assembly GCA_031371275.1 of Betaproteobacteria bacterium. Taxonomy (GTDB): domain Bacteria; phylum Pseudomonadota; class Gammaproteobacteria; order Burkholderiales; family Burkholderiaceae_C; genus Rubrivivax. The sequence goes on along the minus strand of JANMJI010000145.1, from coordinate 15,199 downwards.
GCGGCGCGCTGTTGGCCAGGTTCAGCACGCCGGCGCGCAGCTTCAGCGCCTGCGTCACGTTCCAGCTACCTGTCAGATGCCACAGTGAGTAGGCCTTGACCTTGTGCGTGGGCAGCAGCTTGTCGGTGACCGGGTCGTAGGTCGTGTTCTGGTCGGTGTAGCCGGCGGAGTGCTGGTTGACCAGCGTCAGGCCGAAGGGCCCGCTGTCCCAGCCAAAGCTCAGGCGGTGGCGCCATTTCTGTATCACCTGGTCGTTCAGGAACACCCCCAGGTTCGTGCGGTAGGGCTCTTGAGGATCGAACTGGCGGTCGTGCTTCAGCACCAGCGCTTGCTGGCAGACACCGCCTGCCGCACTGGTGACCCGCACCCGCAGCGCCGATGCCGAGCGCCTGCTTGCCGACGGACTGCCCGGCCCGCGACAGCGCTGGCCAGGCGCCTTTCGGGCCAGGCCCGGGGCGCCAATTCCACAGCGGTGAGCCTGCCGCAGCCGCCACCACCCACGGCCCGGGCCTGGCGCACCCATGTGGCTTGCCTGCTGCCGCGCCAGCCGCTGTACACGGCCTTTCTGCCGGCCACAGCGCAGGCCGCCATCGCGCAGCTAGACCCGGATGCAGCGCTGTTGCGCGAAGTGCTGGAAGCTGCGGGCCTGCGTCACGCCCACCACATCCACCTGGAAGACGGCGGCCCGGTGCTGGAGGCCGAAATCGACCAGTTGTCTCAGTTGCGTTCGATGCGCGCGTAGGCCGAGTGGTTGTGTATCGACTCGAAGTTCTCGACGTCGACGCGGTAACGGCCGATGCGTTTGTCGCCGTTCAAACGCAGCGCCACGTCGCGCACCAGGTCTTCAACGAACTTGGGGTTTTCGTAGGCGTGCTCGGTGACCCATTTTTCGTCAGGGCGCTTGAGCATGGGCCAGATCTCGCTGCTGGCTTCGTCCTCGGCAAAGCGCACCAGTTCGTGCCATTCGACGGCCTGCAGCAACTCCACCCGCAGCGTGACGAGTGAACGCTGGTTGTGCGCGCCGTAGTCTGAAATCTCTTTGCTGCACGGGCACAGGCTCTTCACCGGCACGCCCACTTCGGCCCAGACCATCGTTTCGACGGTCTTCTTCTGGTCATGGGTTGTGATGCCAGCGCGTGTTTCGGCAATCCAGCGGCCCTGGTAATCGAGCAGGCTTTGCAGGCCCGAGACCGGCGCGCGCTTGCGGATGAAGAAGCTGAAAGCGGCTTCAATGCGGCCTTCCTCAGCACCCAGCCTGCCCAGCATCGCGGCGTGTTTTTCACGCAGCGCGTGGGCGTCCAGCACGTCGCCCGACAGCGCCTGCGCTTACACGCCGGCGACGCAGCGCCCCACGTGCGTGCCCTTTACTTCGTCCGGCAGCGCCACGTCCAATGCCCACAGCGCAGCGGTCTGCTGCACGGCCCCGGCGACCTTGATCTGCAACGGGTAGCGCACGTCTTTCACACCCACGCGCTGGATGGCCAGGTGGCGGTCGTCACGCGCACTTTGCGTGTCTGGGATATGCAGGGCGTCGGTCAAGTTGGTCATGGCGAAGGGAGGATGACAGCTTTTGCTAACCCGCAGCGTCACGCGGTTGACACGCAGCATTCGCCGCCTGTGAAGGTAAGGATGGCTTTAGCTGTTGACGGCGGCCAGCGCCGGGCGTGCGCCGAAACGCTGCACGATGGCGGCCTCGATGCCCGCTGCGTCCAGCCCGCACATCGCCAACAGCTTGGCCGGGTCGCCGTGTTCGACGAAAACATCGGGCAAGCCCAGTTGCAGCACCGGCATCGCCAGCCCGGCGGCGGCCAGGCATTCCAGCACGGCACTGCCGGCACCGCCCATCACACAGCCCTCTTCAACGGTCACGAAAGCATCGTGGCTGCGCGCCAATTGCAACACCAGCTCTGCATCCAGCGGTTTGACAAAACGCATGTCGGCGACGCTGGCGTTCAGCGTCTCGGCGGCCTTCAAGGCCGGGTGCAAGAGCGTGCCAAAAGCCAGAATGGCGATACGCGAACCACCACGCATTTCAGCACGCATGTCACCACGCAGATCACCCCGGAAATCAGCCCGCAGCGAAGATTCACGGCGCAGCACGCCCTTGCCCCAGGGCCATGCGGTGAGCGCCTTTTCGGTCTCGACACCGGCACCGGCGCCGCGCGGGTAACGCACGGCCACCGGGCTGTTCTGGCGGTACGCCGTCGTCAGCGCCTGGCGGCATTCGTTTTCGTCGCTGGGCGTCAGCAGGCTGCAATTCGGAATGCAGCGGATGTAGGCGATGTCATACGCACCGGCGTGGGTCGGGCCATCGGCGCCCACCAGGCCGGCACGGTCGAGCGCAAACATCACCGGCAGGTTCTGGATCGCGACATCGTGAATGAGCTGGTCGTAGCCGCGCTGCAAGAAGGTGCTGTAAATGGCCAGCACCGGCTTGAGCCCTTCGCAGGCCAGGCCGGCGGCGAAGGTGACGGCGTGTTGTTCGGCGATGCCCACGTCGTGATATCTCTTCGGAAACCGCTTGTGAAACTCAACCATGCCCGAGCCTTCGCGCATGGCCGGGGTGATGGCCACCAGGCGTTCGTCGGTCTCGGCCATGTCGCACAGCCACTGGCCGAAGACCTGCGTGAAGGTCGGCTTGCCGGGTTTGCTGGCCGGGAAACCTTCGTCAACATTGAACTTGGCCGAAGCCGCGTGGTACTTCACCGGGTCGGCTTCGGCGGGCTTGTAGCCATAGCCCTTGCGGGTGACGACATGCAGGAATTGCGGGCCGCGTTTGGCGCGCAGGTTTTCCAGTGTCGGGATCAACGCATCCAGATCATGGCCGTCTATCGGGCCGACGTAATTGAAGCCGAATTCCTCGAAGATGGTGCCGGGCACGACCATGCCCTTGGCATGTTCCTCAAAGCGTCTGGCCAACTCAAACAACGGCGGCGCGTTTTTCAGCACGCCCTTCACGCCCTGGCGTGCGGCTTCGTAAAAATTGCCACTCATCAAGCGCGCCAGGTATTTGTTCAAAGCACCCACCGGCGGGCTGATGGACATGTCGTTGTCGTTCAGCACCACCAGCAGGTCGGCGTTGACGCCGGCGTGGCTGACGCCGCCGTTGTTCAGCGCCTCGAAGGCCATGCCGGCGCTCATCGCGCCGTCACCAATCACGGCCACGGCCTTGCGGTCTTCACCCTTCAATTTGCTGGCCAGCGCCATGCCCAACGCGGCGCTGATGCTGGTGCTGCTGTGCGCCGTGCCAAAGGTGTCGTATTCGCTTTCGTCGCGGCGCGGAAAGCCTGCAATGCCGCCGATCTGGCGCAGCGTGTGCATGCTTTCACGGCGGCCGGTCAGCACCTTGTGCGGGTAGGTCTGGTGGCCAACGTCCCAGACGATGCGGTCGTTGGGGGTGTTGAAAACATAGTGCAGCGCCACCGTCAATTCGACCGTGCCCAGGTTGCTGCCCAGGTGGCCGTTGCCGGTTTGGCTGACGGTTTGCAGCACGAATTCGCGCAGTTCCTTGGCCAGCGCAGGCAGCTCGTTGCGGTGCAGCCGCCGCAGGTCGGCGGGCGAGTTGATCTTGTTCAGCAGGTTCATCAGTATTCTCGCTCCACCACCTTGTCGGCCAGCACGGCCAGCAGGCTGGCGCTGCCGGCCAGGCCACTGCGGGCCAGCGCCGCGTGGGCTTGCTGGCGCAGGGCTTCGGCGTGCCGGCGCGCCGCGGCCAGGCCCAGCAGCGACACATAGGTGGGTTTGTTGTGGTGCTGGTCTTTGCCAGCCGTCTTGCCCAGGGTTTCTGAAGCCTGGGTGACATCCAGAATATCGTCCACCACCTGGAAGGCCAGGCCGATGGCGGCGCCGTAATCAGCCAGCGCCGCCGCCGCCGTGGTGTCGCAATGGCCGCTGGCCGCGCCCATCTGCACGCTGGCCTTGAGCAGCGCGCCCGTCTTGCGGCGGTGCATGTCGCGCAGCGTGGCTTCGTCCAGCGGCTGGCCAATGCTGGCCAGGTCTATGGCCTGGCCGCCGGCCCTGCCGGCATGGCCGGCCGAACGGGCCAGCAGCGCACACAGGCGGGCTTGCAGCGCCGGGGGTACGTCATGGCCATGGGCTTGGCCTTCGGTGGGTGTCGGCGTCAGCACCTCAAAGGCCAGCGCCTGCATCGCATCACCGGCCAGCATCGCCTGGGCCTGGCCGTAGCGCACATGCACGGTAGGCTTGCCGCGGCGCAGCACGTCGTTGTCCATGCAGGGCATGTCGTCGTGAACCAGTGAGTAGGCGTGGATCAGCTCGACCGCCACCGCCGCACGCAAAGCCGCATCGGCATGCCCGGCCACGGCGTGGCAAGTGGCCAGCACGAGCAGCGGGCGCAGGCGTTTGCCACCGTCCAGCACGCCGTAACGCATCGCTTCGCCGAGGCCGGCGGGGGCATCGGTGGGCACCCAGGTTTCGAGTGCAGTTTCCACGGCGGCAATTTGCTGGCGCGCCCAGGCGTCGAATTCCGCCGCGGTCACTGGCGCCCCCAGGCGGCTTTGCCGCCGCCCCCCGCGGGGGTCAAATCATTCGGGGAGCCCTCGTTGACCTGTGAACCCAGCCAAGGCTTCAACTGCCCGTTTTCCAGCACCTTGACCTGCTCTTCGACCGCGGCCAGCTTGTTGCGGCAGAAGTTCAGCAGCTCGGCGCCGCGTCGGTAGCCGTCCAGCAACTCGTCCAGCGGCAACTGGCCACCTTCCATCTGCGCCACCAGACGGTCGAGTTCGGCAAGCGCAAGCTCGTAAGTGGCGGGTTCTTTGGCGGTGTGGGCGGCGCTGCGGGGCATTTCGGCTGCTGAAACTGGTGTTGCGATTCTAGGAGCCTGTCGGGCTTGGGGACCGTCGGCTGCAATTTGGCCGCAGCGGTCCATTTTTCACCGGCTTTTTGTCCCATAGCTACGGCTATGGGCCTGCAAACCCGGTAAAAACTGTCCTCGCTGGGGCCAAATTTCGCTTCGACGCCCCAAGCCCGACAGGCTCCTAGACAAACACATCGCCCGCGCCGACACGGCGTGGTGTCGATGCAGGCCGCCGCCAGGCCACGCAGGGCAGCGCGATGGCGGCGGCTAGAATCACCGCCGGTTCAGGCCTGCTGCAAGTGGGCCTGAATGATTTTTCGTTTGTCGCCCGCGGGGCCACCGGGCGGCGGGTTTCCTGACACGGAGGATCCAGCTGGATCATGTCGGACCTGAGCGTCAGTCTCAAAGCTCTTCAACAAGCGCAAGGCAGCCCGAGGGCGGCCGAAAAAATCCGCAGTGCGACGGCAGGCCTGCAAGGCCTGCCGGGCGGGCTCGATGGCCATGCTGATGCCTTGACGGCGGGCAACCGCACCCAGCTTTCGGTGGCCAGCTACTTCGACGAGGGCCTGTTCCAGCGTGAACAAGCGCTCATCTTCCAGCACGCGCCACGCTACCTGGGGCACGCATTGGCGCTGCCCGAAGTTGGCGACCATCTGGCCTTGATGCAGGAAAGCGAAGGCCGCGCGCTGGTCCACACCGCTGCTGGCATCGAGCTCGTCAGCAACGTCTGCCGCCACCGCCAGGCGGTGATGCTCAAGGGCCGCGGCCACACCGGCAAACACATCGTCTGCCCGCTGCACCGCTGGACCTATGACCTGCACGGCGGCCTGCTCGGTGCGCCGCATTTTGAGCAAGACCCCTGCTTGCACCTTCGCAACTACCCGCTACAAAACTGGCAGGGTTTGTTGTTCGAGCACAACGGCCGCAGCGTCAACACCGACCTGGCTGGCCTGGACGCCGCCGCCAAGCTCGATTTCAGCGGCTTTGTCTTCGACCGCGCCCACGTTCACGCCTGTGACTACAACTGGAAGACCTTCATCGAGGTCTACCTTGAGGACTACCACGTCGGCCCCTTCCACCCCGGCCTGGGCGGTTTTGTCACCTGCGAAGACCTGAGCTGGGAATTCGGTCAACACCACTCACTTCAAACGGTAGGTGTGAACAAGGCGCTGGCGCGGGCCGGCTCGGCGGTCTATGACCGCTGGCAGAACGCGGTGCTGAACTCCCCCAACCGCACGCCGCCGGCCCACGGCGCCATCTGGCTGACCTACTATCCGACGGTGATGGTCGAGTGGTACCCGCATGTGCTGGTCGTCAGCACGCTGTTCCCGCAGGGCCCGCAGAAAACCACCAACCTGGTGGAGTTTTTCTACCCCGAGGAGATTGCCGCCTTCGAGCGCGAATTTGTCGACGCCCAACAGGCTGCTTACATGGAAACCTGTGCCGAGGACGACGAGATCGCGCTGCGCATGGACGCCGGCCGCAAGGCCTTGCTGCAACGCGGTGACGACGATGCCGGCCCCTACCAAAGCCCGATGGAAGACGGCATGCGGCACTTTCACGCTTGGTACCGGCGCGAGATGGGCTTGCAGCCAGACCTTGCTTGAAGCCACGGGCCTTGGGCGGGCCAGCGCGATGAAGGCAACAGCGCGGTTGATGATGGGCGCCTCTTTGCCGTTCGCCACGATGGGCTTGGGCGTGAAGTTCGCTTCGCTGCGCCCCAGCGCCGGCGAGATCGCGTTCTACCGTTCGCCTACCGAAACCTGAGGCCAGCAAATGCCCATGATGCCCCTGACCACAGCGACTTTCTGCACCCTCATCGCCGCGGCCGAACTGCAGGCCTTGCAAGCCGCCGGCGCGCCGCTGGTGCTGCTGGACTGCGGCTTTGATCTGACCAACCCCGCTGCCGGCGCGCAGGCCCATGCCGCCGGCCACCTGCCGGGCGCGCTGTACGCCCACCTGGACACCGATCTGGCCGGCGCCAAGACCGGCCGCAACGGCCGCCACCCCTTGCCCGGCTTCGCGGCCATGGCCGCCACCGCCGGCCGCTGGGGCGTGGCACCGGGGGTGCAGGTCGTCTGCTACGACAACCAGGGCGGGCCCTATGCCGCACGCGCCTGGTGGCTGCTGCGCTGGCTGGGCCATGCCGGGGTGGCGGTGCTGGACGGCGGCGTGGCCGCCTGGCGCGCCGCAGGCGGTGCAATGGTCACTGAGACCACGAGCGCAACCCCACAAGCGCCCTACCCCGCCAGCGCCCCGGCCATGCCCACCATCGATGCCACCGCGCTGCAAGCCGGTTTGGGCAGCGTGCGCCTGTTCGACGCCCGCGCAGGCGAGCGTTTCCGAGGTGAAGCTGAACCACTGGACCCGGTAGCCGGCCACATCCCGGGCGCCACACTGCGTTTTTTCAAAGACAACCTGGGGCCCGACGGCCGCTTCAAACCGGCCGCCCAACTGCGTGCCGAGTTCCAGGCACTGGGCGCCCAGGACGCGGCCGGCACGCCGGTGGTTCAGCAATGCGGCTCTGGCGTCACGGCCTGCCACAACCTGCTGGCCATGGCCCATGCCGGCCTGGGCATCACCACGCTGTACCCGGGCTCGTGGAGCGAGTGGTGCAGCGACCCGCGGCGCCCGCTGGCGCTGGGCTGAAGGGCTGATCGACGAACGGGTATCCAGCGCACAGACAGCGCACAGACAGCACCCGCGTGCAGGTACACACTCAAGGTTGCGACCATCTCCGGCCGCGCCACGCAAGGAGCCCCATGTACAAGCGCATCCTGTTCCCCACCGACGGTTCCGACATCACCGCCAAAGCCCTGCAAACCGCGCTGGCCATGGCGCGGCTGACGGGTGCCACGCTCAGCGCACTGGCGGTCAAAGAGCCCTTTCCCTACAGCGCCATTTCAGAAATGCAGCCGGTGGCGCCACAGGAGTTTTTTGACGCACAAGACCGCGTGGCCGCCGCTCGGGTGAAGACCGTCACCGACGCCGCAGCTGCCGCCGGCATTGCCTGCCAAGGCCACAGCGTCGAAGGCCTGCACGCCTGGGAAGCCATCCTGGAACACGCCAAAACGCAGGGCTGCGACCTTATCGTGATGGCCTCACACGGCCGCCGCGGCATGACGGCGCTGCTGCTGGGCAGCGAAACGCAGAAGGTGCTGACGCACAGCACGCTGCCCGTGCTTGTTGTACGTTAGGGCAACGCCGGGTCAGTGCAACCCGGCCCGGGCCAGCAGCACCAGGCCCAGGCCAGCGGCCAGCCAGGCCACCTGGGCCGCGGTTTCACGCAGCGTCAGCCGCTGCTGCAACTGCGGCAGCAAGTCGGCCACGGCGACATAGACAAAGCTGCTGGAAGCCACCACCAGCATGTAGGGCAGCGCGGCCTGCCAGTCGCCCACCAGGTAATAGCCCAAGACCCCGCCCACCACCGCGGCCAGGCCTGACAGTGCGTTGTAGAGCAGCGCCTTGCGCCGCGAAAAACCGGCGTTCAACAGCACGATGTAGTCGCCCGCCTCTTGCGGGATTTCATGCGCCAGGATGGCCAGCGCCGTGACCCAGCCCAGGCTGGGGTTGGCCAGAAAAGCCGCAGCGATGATGACGCCGTCGCAGAAGTTGTGCACGGTGTCGCCGACCAGCACACTGAAGCCGCCACGGCCGGCATTCTGGGCGTCGAAGTGATGGTGGTGGTCGTGGCCGTCGCCTTCGTGGTGGTGGTCGTGGCGGTACAACTCGGCCTTCTCCAGCAGCCAGAAAAACAGCAGGCCACCCAGCAGCGTGGCAAACAGGGTCTGCGGTGGTGCTTTGCTCTCGAAGGCTTCGGGCAGCACATGCAGCAAGGCCGTGCCCAGCAGCACGCCGGCCGACAGGCTGACCAGGCTCTTGACGACGCGCCCCAGCACGGCCAGCGTCAGGCAGGCAGCGATCAACACCGACAGCACGCCGCCGGCCAGGGTGGCCAGCACGATGTAGAAAAGGATCATGGGTACGGGGTGCCGGGTCTGTGGGCGGGGCGCCGCCGGCTCTTATCGAAACATCTTATAGACGCTGTCAAGCCACCCCGTGGGCTTCGAGCCAGGCCAGCATGCGCCGCCAGCCGTCTTCGGCCGCGGGCTGGCGGTAGCTGGGGCGGTAGTCGGCGTGGAAAGCGTGCGGGGCGTCGGGGTAGATCACGACTTGGCTGGTCTTCGCCGCTGCGCTGCCCGTCGCCAGGGCAGCCTTCATCCTATCGACAGTGTGCAGCGGAATGCCCGCGTCCTGTCCGCCGTAGAGCCCCAGCACCGGGGCGGCCAGCCGCAGTGCGACATCGACCGGGTTGACGGGTGTCAGCGCGCTGGGTGTGCCCACCAGGCGGCCATACCAGGCCACGCCTGCCTTCACCGCGGGGTTGTGGGCACAGTACAGCCAGGTGATGCGCCCACCCCAGCAAAAGCCGGTGATGGCGGTCTTGCGGGTGTCTGCGCCTTCGGCCCCGGCCCAGGCCAGCGTGGCGTCCAGGTCGGCCATCACCTGGGCGTCTGGCACCTTGTTGACGACCTCGGCCAGCAGCTTGGCGATCTCGCCGTAGCCAGCGGCGTCGCCCTGGCGCACAAACAGCTCGGGTGCCACCGCAAAGTAGCCGGCCTGGGCCAGCCGGTTGGTCACATCGGCGATGTATTCGTGGACGCCAAAGACTTCGCTGACGACCAGCACCAGCGGCAGCCCCGTGCGGCCGGCCGGCGCAGCGCGGTAGGCGGGCATCTGGAAGCCGTTCACCGGCACCGTCACTTCGCCCGTTAGCAGCCCTGCGCTGGATGTCTTGATGGTCTGCGCCGACACCGGCAGCACCGCTGCGGCAAAGCCGGTGCCGACGCCGCGGCCGACGAATTGGCGGCGGTTCAGCCTGGCCAGCGGCGAAACCGCGGGCACCAGCGTATGGAAGTCGGCATGGCAGTCCGTATCGAAGTCTTCAAAGCCCACGGGCGTCTCCGTTGCGCCAGCAAGGCGAGGGTGATTCTGGACCCGGACAGGCCGCTACGATCAAGCCATGAATTCAAGCGTCTACCCGGCCGGGCCGCTGGCGGCCGTGGACATCGGCTCCAACAGCTTTCGTCTGGAAATCGGCCAACTGCCGCGAAGCCCACCAGGGCGCTACAGGCGCATCGACTACCTGAAGGAAACCGTGCGCCTGGGCGCCGGTCTGGACGCCAGCGGCATGCTCACCGAAGAAGCCGCACAGCGCGGCTTGGCCTGCTTGCGCCGCTTCTCGGCGCGGCTGGCCGGTTTTGCGCCCGGCCAGGTGCGCGCGGTGGCGACGCAGACGCTGCGCGAGGCGCGCAACCGCAATGCCTTTTTGCTGCGGGCGCAAGAGGCTTTGGGTTTCCCGATCGAGGTCATCTCTGGCCGCGAAGAAGCGCGGCTGATCTACGCCGGCGTGGCCCACTTGCAGCCCAGCAACGAGCCGCGGCTGGTCATAGACATCGGCGGACGCAGCACCGAACTCATCCTGGGCCAGGGCAACACGCCACTGGTGGCCGAATCATTTGGCATCGGCTGCGTCAGCCTTTCACTGCGCTATTTTGAAGGTGGCGTCTTGACCGCCGAAGCCTTTCGCGCCGCGCAAGTCGCCGCCGGCGCCGAACTCGAAGAAGGGCTGCAGCCTTTTGCACCGCAGCGCTGGACGCAGGCGCTGGGCGCGTCAGGCACGGCCGGCGCGGTGTCGCAACTTCTGAAGGCCGCCGGCGTCACCGACGGCAGCATCACGCCCGCGGGCTTGCGCTGGTGCATGCAGCGCTGCATCGAAGCCGGGCACATCGAACGCATCAACATCGAAGGACTGAAGGCCGACCGCCGCGCCGTGTTGCCAGGGGGCCTGGCCATTTTGTACACGCTGGCCGCGAACTTCCACATCGAGCACCTGCTGCCGGCCAAAGGCGCGCTGCGCCAGGGTGTGGTGATTGACCTGCACGACCGCCTGCAGTCGCTGTGCAGCGAAAGCCCGCGCGACATGCGCGACGACACCGTGGCCGAACTGCAGCGCCGCTTCAACGCCGACCCGGCGCAAGCGGCGCGCGTGGCCAGCATTGCGCTGGCCTTGTTCGACGCGGCGATGCCCGACGCGCAAGCCGACACCCGCCGTGAACTGGCCTGGGCCTGCGCTTTGCACGAACTGGGGCTGATGGTGTCGCACCACGACCACCACCGCCACAGCGCCTACCTGCTGGCGCATGCCGACGCACCCGGCTTTTCACAAAGCCAGCAGCGGCGCGTCAGTGATCTGGTATTTGCCCAGCGTGGCGGTTTGCGCAAGGTGGAACCGCAACTGGCCAGTGAAACCTTTGCCTTGCAAGTGCTGTGCCTGCGTCTGGCGTTCATCAAATGCCATGCGCGGGGTGAAGTGGACGTACAAGCGCTGGCCCTGCGCAGCCGCGGCCGCGACGCGCTGCTGGCCTACAGCAGCGCCTGGGCCGACACCCACCCCCGCACCGTGTTCTTGCTGCGCGAAGAAGCCACGGCCTGGGGCCGCAGCGGGCCGTTGCGGCTGGTCTTGCCTGTCTAGACAAGCCTAGACAAGTTCGGGCGACACCACCGCGTGCAGCACCACCTGCAGCACGCCTTCACGCTCGCGCGCGCGCAGCCACCACAGCGCGCCCTTGCGCACCGGCCAGGCCTGCGCCTGGCCGGCCAGCAGATAAGCCGCGGCCAGACCCAGCGTGGGCTGGTGGCCCACCACCAGCACGGGTTCGCGCGCATCGGGCCAGCGCACGGCGTGCAGCAGGCCTTCCACGGTGCCGTCGGGCGCCAATGCCGGCACGGTCTTGACCTTGCGTTCCAGCGCCGCCGCGGTTTGCTGTGCACGCCGCGCCGGGCTGACCATGACGCGTGCGCTGGCCGGCAGCTGGCGGTTCAGCCAGATGGCCATGCGCTGTGCCTGGCGTTCGCCCTTGGGCGTCAACGCACGGTCCAGGTCGTCTTCCACCTCGCGCATTTCCAGCGCTTCGGCGTGGCGCCACAAGATCAGGTCCATGGCCGGCGTTTCAGCGTGCGCTGTAGCGCTGCATCAGCGAACGCTGGGCGCTGTGGCCAGTGGCGGCCACCCTTTTGTAGCGGCCTTCGCCGTCCAGCGTCCAGGCGTCGGTGCGGTCGTGCAGATAAGGCACCAGGCCTTCGTCGATGACACGCTGGCGCAAAGCCTTGTCGCGCAGCGGCCAGGCCAGTTCGATGCGGCGGAACATGTTGCGGCCCATCCAGTCGGCGCTGCTCAGGTACAGCAGTTCGTCGTCGTCGCCAGCGCCCCAGCGGAAATACAGGATGCGTGAATGTTCCAAAAAGCGCCCGACTACCGAACGCACGCGGATGTTGTCGGTCAGCCCCGGCAAGCCCGGTGGCAGCATGCAGGCGCCGCGCACGATGAGGTCAATCTGCGCGCCGGCCTGGCCGGCCTGCACCAGTGCCTGGATCAAAGCGCCATCGGTCAGCGCATTGACTTTGACGACGATGCGCGCCGGCGCACCCGCCCGCGCCGCGGCGGCCACCTGGGCAATGTGTTTGAGCAGGCGCTTGTGCAGCACAAAAGGCGCGGTCACCAACTGGTGCGGCGTCTTCACCCGCGTCTGGCTGGCCAGTTGCAGAAACACCGCGTCGGCGTCGGCCGTCAGGCCGGCGTCGGCGGTCAATACGCCCAGGTCGGTGTACAGGCCCGCCGTGCGCGGGTTGTAGTTGCCGGTGCTCAGGTGCGCATAACGTCGCAAGCGAGTGCCTTCACGCCGCGTCACCAGCAGCATCTTGGCGTGGGTCTTCAGGCCGACGATGCCGTAGACGACCTGGGCGCCCACGGCTTCCAGGCGCTCGGCCCAGTTGATGTTGGCTTCTTCGTCAAAGCGGGCTTTCAACTCGACCACCGCCAGCACTTCCTTGCCACGGCGCGCGGCTTCGATCAACAAGTCCATCAGCACACTTTGCGTACCGGTGCGGTAAACGGTCTGCTTGATGGCCAGCACGTCGGGGTCGTACACCGCTTCGCGCAGAAACTGCACCACGGGCTCGAAACTCTGGAACGGGTGGTGCAGCAGCACGTCGCCCTCACGCAGCTGTTCCAGCATCGGGCGGCTGCGCGGCAGCTGGCTGTCTGGCCAGGCGGCTTCATAGCGCGCAAAGCGCAGCCGGTCGGCGTCGGCCTGGTCGATGAGCTGGTTCAAGCGCACCAGGTTCACAGGTCCGTTGACCTTGTACAGCGCGACCTCGGGCAGACCAAACTGTTCGAGCAGAAAGTTCGACAACTCCGGCGGGCAGGTGCTGACCACTTCGAGCCGAATGGCCTGGCCGAAGTGGCGCGTCGTCAAGCCCGTGCGCAAGGCCTGGCGCAGGTTGGTGACCTCGTCTTCGTCGACGTCCAGATCAGAATCGCGGGTGACGCGGAACTGCGAAAACGAAGCCACGCTGCGGCCCGGAAACAACTCGGCCAGGTGGGCCCGTATGACGCTGGTGAGCAGCACAAAGCCCTGCTGGCCTGCGCACAGTTCGGTGGGCAGTGCGATGACCCGCGGCAGCACGCGCGGCACCTTGACGATGGCAATCAGGTTCTCGCGGCCGAAAGCATCGCGACCGTCCAGCCGGGCAATGAAGTTCAATGATTTGTTGGCCACCAGCGGGAAGGGGTGGCTGGGGTCCAGGCTCACAGGCACCAGCAGCGGCCGCACCTGGTTCTCGAAAAAGCGCTGTACCCAGTGGCGCTGCGCCGGGTTGCGCTGCTCGTGGTTCAGCACCACGATGCCTTCACGCTGCAGCGCCGGCATGACGACATCGTTGAACAACGCGTACTGCTCGTCGATGAGTTCGTGTGCGGCCTTGGCCACCGATGCCAGGTCATTGCGTGAGACGCCCGAGCCGGCATGGCGCGTGGCTTCGATGATGTCGGCGACACGCACTTCAAAAAACTCATCGAGGTTGCTTGACACGATGGTCACATAGCGCAGCCGCTCCAGCAGCGGCACGTCGTCACGCAGCGCCTGGGCCAGCACGCGGCGGTTGAACTGCAGGATGCTGCGTTCGCGGTTCAGCAGCTTCAGCGGTGCGGGCGCGGGGGCGCTGGCGGCAGCCGGGGTGAGCGCAAGCAAGGGCGCCAGACGGGAGTCTTCGGACATCCCTCGATTTTAGGTACGCCGTGCGTCAGCAGCGTGACAGCGCAAGCCCGTCAACACCGGCTGCTTCGGCGTATGGGGGCCGCAACGCTTGCGGCGCGCCCTGTCCATCAAGGGCTGAGCAGCTTGCCGGTGCGCTGCAACGCACGGCCGGCGATCTTCGCCACGCGCTGGCCCGGGGTGGCCCAGCGCGTCGCGGCACGGGCGTACAACACGCCGGCCGATTGCGCGCGCAACGGCAGCAGCGCGCCGGTCTCGGCATCGACCAGATCGGCCACCACGCTGCCCGCTTCGACCCAGGCACCGGGCGTTTGCTGGAACACCAGGATGCCGCTGCACGGCGCCACCACAGGTTCACTGCCCGCCAGCGGCGTGGCTTCGCAGCGGGCAGGCGGCACGTCGGGCATGGGGCCGGCCAGCACGCCGCGGCGGCGCAGGAAGTGGACGATGGCCTGGGCATCCTGCTGCGCCAGTGCATGGCTGGTGTCGGCTTCACCCCGCAATTCCACCGTGCTGCTGAAACAGGCCAGCGGCACCGGGTGGCCCGGGTGCTGTTGCTGGACCACGAACCAGGGCCGGCTGCAGGCTTCGTCAAACGGTGAATCGCCCGACTCGGTGGCCAGCAGAATGGCCTGTGCGCCCAGCAGCGCGCCAAGCTCGGTGCACAGGTCGGCCTGCGGCGTCAGGCCATAGAGGTGCAGCACGGCGTCGGCATCGCAATGCAGGTCAAGGACGATGTCGGCATCGATGGCCAGGCGCAGCAGTTGCAGTTTCAGGTCGTCTGTCGGGCGTTGTGCAGTCAGCGCCGCCACGGCTTCGCGCAGCGCCTGGCGCACGCACAGCACGTTGGCCACAGCGTCGTCACCCAGCAGGCCTTGCACAGCCTGCGCGACGGTGGCCGAGACATCGGGCACCTGGCGGTTGAAGTTGATGCCGTCGCGCAGATCGAACCGGCCCTGCTGCTGGCCCATCACATGCTGCGCCAGGCCCAGCGGGTTGGCGTAGGGCACCAGCACCACTTCGCCGAACACGGCGCCGGCGGCGTCCAGTTCGGTGAGCGCTTCACGCAGGTAACGGGCGACCAGCAAGGCCGGCACTTCGTCGGCATGCAGCGCGGCCTGGATCATCGCCTTGGGCCCCGTGCCGGGCTGGCCGAAGCGCAGCACCTGCAGGCTGTGGCGCAAGCCGGGTGAAGCGCTGACGAGTTGCAGTGTTTCGGTTTTCATGGCGTTGTTGTGATGGGTGCAGGACCAGGCCCACGACATCG
>JANMJI010000101.1:0-1639 GCA_031371275.1 Betaproteobacteria bacterium | reverse complement strand
CGCAGCCAGGTATCGGCCGCAGTGGCCTGCGGCAAGAGAATTTGCAAACTCTTGTAGATACCCAGGATGTTGCTCAAGCGTTCCAGCGTGTCGCGAGACAGTGCGGCCTTCTCGGGCTGCTTGCGCCACGCGAAGAAGGTGGAACGCGGCGGCTGGCCCAGCAGCGCCAGTTGTTCGTCGATGCTCAGGCCCCAGTTTTCGGCGATGCGCGTGAAAGCGCGCAGGCCAGCGGCGGCCAGCCGCTCGGGGCTGATGGCAGGCGGTTCATGCGGCGCGGCAGGCGCCAGGACAGCACTCATGGGTTTATCCCGTTTTGGACAATGTTTGGATACTAGTCCATTGCGGGATTTTTAGCCAAACGGTGTTCCGCCGCTGCATGCGGGTGCCGCGTGTTCAAGCGTCCTGAAAGCGCCCGCCCTCGGCCGCCTGCTTGACGACCACGGCGGCGGGCTCGAAGCGGGGGCCGAATTTCGCGGCCAACACACGCGCCCGGGCGACAAAGGCCGCCGCGCCCATGGCGTTGATGTATTGCAGCGCCCCGCCTTGGAAGGGCGCAAAGCCCCAGCCGAATATCGAACCTATATTGCCGTCGGCCACCGAACGCAATACGCCTTCTTCAAAACAGCGCGCCGCTTCATTGGCCTGCGCAAACATCAGCCGGTCCATCAACTCACGCTGTTCGGGCTGCTGCGCGGCCACTGGGTACAGCCTGGCCAACTCTGGCCACAGCGTCTTGCCTGTATCGGTCCAGTCGTAAAAGCCCTTGCCGGCTTTCTTGCCGACGCGGCCGATCTCGCACAGCTGCCGCACCACGCTCATGCCGGGGTGGTCGACAAAGGTTTTGCCCTCGGCTGCAAGGTCTTTCTTCGTCTGCTCGGCGACATGCAAACCCAGCGACAACGACACCTCGTCTTGCAGGGCCAGCGGCGGCATCGGCATGCCGGCCTGCAAGCCCGCCACCTCGATGCTGCGCGGGTGCACGCCTTCCTTCAGCATCGCAATGCCTTCCATCACATAGGTGCCAAAGACACGGCTGGTGTAGAAGCCGCGGCTGTCGTTGACGACGATCGGCGTCTTGCCGATTTGCAGCACGAAATCGAAGCCCTTGGCCAGCGTGGCGTCGCTGGTTTGCCTGCCGACGATGATTTCCACCAGCGGCATCTTGTCCACCGGGCTGAAGAAGTGCAGCCCCAGGAACTGCGCCGGCCGCACGCTGGCCTGGGCCAGGCCGCTGATGGGCAGCGTGGACGTGTTGGATGCGAACACCGCGCCGGCACCGATGGCGGCCTCGGCCTTCTTCGTCACCTCGGCCTTGATGCCGCGGTCCTCGAACACCGCCTCAATGACCAGGTCGCAGCCAGCCAGCAACGCGTAATCGGTGGTGGGCGTGATCCTGGCCAGCAGCGCGTCGCGTTTGTCCAGCGTGCTGCGGCCTTTCTTCACGGCCTTGTCCAGCAGGTTTTGCGAATAGGCCTTGCCGCGTTCGGCGGCCTCAAGGGTGCTGTCCAGCAGCACCACGTCAATGCCCACCTTGGCCGACACATAGGCAATGCCCGCGCCCATCATGCCGGCGCCCAGGATGCCCAGCTTCTTGGTGCTGGCCCGTGCTACACCTGCACTTTCAATGTTAGGCCGTGAA
>JANMJI010000080.1:0-9103 GCA_031371275.1 Betaproteobacteria bacterium | reverse complement strand
GCTGCGCCAGGCGGTGACGCCAGAGCCGCTGCTGGGCCGCATGACCAGCACCATGCGCTGGCTAAGCCTGCTGGCCGCCGCGCCCGGCGCTTTGCTGGGCGGCTGGCTGGGCGAACATGTGGGGCTGCGCGCGGCGCTGGTTTTTGCCGGCGGTGTGTCGGTGCTGCTGGTACTGGTGGCGTGGCGGCTGCCCTTGATTCGCGGCCTGAAACACCTGCCCGAAGCCGAGCGTGAATCGGAGTGGCTGGGGCTGGAAGCCGGGGCGCGGCCTGATGCTTCGTGAACGGGCAAGGGCCGTGGTCAAGCCCGGACATGATCCCGAATAGGAGCCCGAATAGGAGCCCGTAATTCAGCCCGCAATTCAGCCCGTAATTCAGCCAACACCGTGCGGTGAAAAGCGGTCCACCGCGTCGGTGATGAGCCCATCAATGCCGAGCGCCAGCAACCTGCGGGCTTCTTCAGCGTCGTTCACCGTGTAGCACAGTGCCCGCAGCCCGGCACCGTGCAGTTGGGTGATTAGGTCGGCGTCCATCAAAGTGTGCTTGCTGACCACCGCCACGCAGCCCAGCGACACCGCCATCTCAGACCAGCCCGGCCACAGCCCATCCACCAGAAGCGCGCGGGGAATGTGTGCGGCGGCCTCTCGTGCGCCCAGCAAGGCTTCGGGACGGAAGGAACTGAACAGCAGCGGCGCCGGGCTGTCCTGCCACAGCCGCGCGCAGTCGGTGGCGACAGCCGCGCCCGTGGCCTGCTCAAGCCCCGGTGTCGGTTTGATCTCCAGGTTCAGCGCAAAGCCGTTGCGCTGCACGAAGCGGGCGATGGTTTGCAGGCTGGGCAGTGGTTCGCCGGCATAGGTGGGGCTGTGCCAGCCGCCGGCGTCCAGACGCGACAACTCGGCCCAGGGTTTGTCACCGGCCACACCGCTTGCATTGGTGGTGCGTTCCAGGCTGCTGTCGTGCAGCAGAAAGGGCACGCCGTCGGCACTCAGTTTCACATCGCATTCAAAGGCGCGGTAGCCGAAACCGGCGCCGACACGAAACGCCGCCAAGGTGTTCTCTGGCGCCAGCTTGCCGGCGCCGCGGTGGGCTATCCAAAGCGGCAGCGGCCAGCTATTGCAATTCACAATCGCTCTTCAAAATCGCGCTTCAAAATCGCTGTTCACAATCGCTCTTCACAATCGCTCTTCACAATCGTTTCCCGGTGCCGCTGTCAAACCAGTGCACATGTTCCAGCGCTACATGCAGCATCACATGGTCGCCGGGCTTGGGCGGCTTGCGCGTGGCTTCGATGCGCAGCGTGAAGGCACCACCGCCCAGCTTGCCGTAGACCAGCCGCTCGGCGCCCAGCATTTCCAACATTTCCACCTGCAACGGCCACGCGCCTTCGGGGTTTAACTCGGCATGTTCGGGGCGTATGCCCAGCGTCAGCGCGCCGGCGCGCGGCGCGGTGGCAGGCAGCGTCAGCGTCTGGCCACCGATGGCAAAGCGCGAACCATCGGCCTGGCCGGGCAGCAGGTTCATAGGCGGGCTGCCCATGAAGCCGGCGACGAAGGTGGTGGCGGGTTGGCCATAGACCTGGTCGGGCGTGCCGATTTGTTCGATGCGCCCGGCGTTCATGACGATCATGCGCTGCGCCAGCGTCATCGCTTCGACCTGGTCGTGGGTCACAAACAGCGACGTGACACCCAGTTCGGTGTGCAGCTTTTGAATTTCCAGCCGCGTCGCTGCACGCAGCTTGGCGTCCAGGTTGCTCAGCGGCTCATCAAACAAAAACACCTGCGGCTGGCGCACGATGGCGCGGCCCATGGCGACACGTTGGCGCTGGCCACCCGACAGTTCACGCGGCTTGCGTTGCAGCAGCGTGCCCAGTTCCAGAATCTTGGCTGCCTTCTGCACCCGCACTTCGATCTCGTCCTTCGGCAGCTTGGCAATCTTCAGCCCGTAGGCCATGTTGTCGTAAACGCTCATGTGCGGGTACAGCGCGTAGTTCTGGAAGACCATCGCAATGTCGCGTTCGGCCGGCTCCAGCTGGTTCACGACACGGCCGCCAATTTCGATCTCACCGCCGGTGATCTCTTCCAGCCCCGCCACCATGCGCAGCAGCGTGCTCTTGCCGCAGCCGCTGGGCCCGACGATGACGATGAATTCACCGTCGCTGATTTCGGCGTTGACACCGTGGATGACCTTGTTCAGCTTGGCGCCCGCGCCGTAAGCCTTTTGAACGTTGCGAAGTGTGATGGCGCCCATGCTTATTTTTCAGTGTCTACAAGGCCCTTGACGAACCACTTCTGCATCAGGATGACGACCGCTGCGGGCGGGATCATGGCCAGTATCGCGGTGGCCATCACGGCGTTCCATTCGGTGGCCGCGTCGCCGCCCGAAATCATGCTTTTGATGCCCATCACCACGGGGTACATGTTTTCGCTGGTCGTCACCAGCAGTGGCCACAAATACTGGTTCCAGCCGTAGATGAACTGGATGACGAACAGCGCCGCGATGCTGGTGGTGGACAGCGGCAGCAGCACGTCTTTGAAGAAGCGCATCGGGCCCGCGCCGTCGATGCGCGCGGCTTCCACCAATTCATCGGGTACGGTCAGGAAAAACTGCCTGAACAAGAAGGTGGCAGTGGCCGAAGCGATGAGCGGAATGGTCAAGCCCGCGTAGCTGTTCAGCATGCCCAGATTGGACACCACCTCATACGTGGGCCCGATGCGTACTTCAACCGGCAGCATCAAGGTGACGAAGATCAGCCAGAACACGACCTCACGGCCGGGGAAGCGGAAGTACACCACCGCGAAGGCCGACAGCAGCGAAATGGCGATCTTGCCGATGGCAATCGTCAGCGCCATCACCAGACTCACACCCAGCATCGGCAACACCGGCGGTATCTTGCTGCCGTATTCGGTGGTGCCGCCAAACAAGGCCAGCTTGTAGCTTTGCACGATGTTGCTGCCGGGCAGCAAAGACATCGGCACGTTCTGCACGATTTGCTCGGCCGTCTGTGTGCTGGCGATGAAGGTGATGTAGACGGGGAAGGCCACCAGCAGCACGCCCAGCACCAGCACAACGTGGGCCAGCGCGGTGGCGACGGGACGGTTCTCCACCATCAGTAATTCACCCGTTTTTCGACATAACGGAACTGCACCACGGTGAGCACCACCACGATGAACATCAGCACCACACTTTGCGCGGCAGACCCACCCAGGTCGAGCGCCTTGAAGCCGTCGTAATAGACCTTGTAGACCAGGATGGCGGTGTCCTTGCCAGGCCCGCCGTGGGTGGCGGCGTCGATGATGGCGAAGGTGTCGAAGAAGGCGTAGACGATGTTGATGACGAGCAGAAAAAAACTGGTGGGTGTGAGCAGCGGAAACTGCACCGTCCAGAAGCGCCGCCAGGGGCCGGCGCCGTCAATCGCTGCGGCTTCGATCAAGCTCTTGGGGATCGATTGCAAACCCGCGAGGAAGAACAGGAAGTTGTACGAGATCTGTTTCCACACCGCGGCCAGCACGATCAACGTCATGGCATGGGTGCCGTTGAGCAAATGGTTCCAGTCAATGCCCGCGGCGCGCAACCAATAGCTGACGACGCCAATCGAAGGCGCGAACATGAACAGCCACAACACGCCAGCCACCGCCGGCGCCACGGCGTAAGGCCAGATCAACAGCGTCTTGTACAGGCCTGACAAACGCACCGCGCGGTCGGCCATCACGGCCAGCAACAGCGCCACGCTCAGGCCGATGGTGGCCACCAAGATCGAAAACACCGCGGTGGTCTTGAACGAAGCCAGGTAGCTGTCGTCTTCCCACAGGCGCTGAAAGTTTTCCATGCCCGTGAACTGCACGCTGGTGCCAAAGGCGTCTTGCTGAAGCACGCTGTTGTACACAGCTTGCCCGGCGGGCCAGAAGAAGAAGGTCCCGATGACCACCATCTGCGGCGCTATCAACGCCCATGGCAGCCACCAGCTTTTGAAGCGAACGCGCTTTTCAGCCGCCATCAGGTTTTACTTGTTGGCCTTCTCAAACCGCGCCAGCATTTCGTCGCCGCGCTTCTTGGCCTCGTCCAGCCCTTCCTTGGCGGTCTTCTTGCCGCCCCACACTTGTTCCAACTCTTCGTCGATGATGGTGCGTATCTGAACAAAGTTGCCCAGTCGCACGCCGCGTGATTTGTCGGTGACCTTGCGGATCATTTGCGTCACGCTGACATCGGTGCCGGGGTTTTGTTTGTAGAAGCCTGACTTCTCGGTGATGGCGTAGGCCGCGGTGGTGATGGGCAGGTAGCCGGTGCGCTGGTGCGCGGCGGCTTGCACATCGGGGTCGCTCAGGAACTGGAAGAACTGCGCCACGCCTTTGTATTCGTCGGTCTTCTTGCCGCTCATCACCCACAGGCTGGCGCCGCCGATGACGGTGTTCTGCGGCGCGCCCGGCACATCGGGGTAGTAGGGCAGGGCCCCAATGCCGCCGGTGAATTTGGCATTGCGCTTGATGCTGCCGTACAGCGCTGACGAGCCCGTCACCATCGCGCATTCACCGCTGACAAAAGTGGCGTCGGCCGAATTGCCGCGGCCCTTGTAGATGAACAAGCCGCCCTTGGCCATGTTGGCCAGGTTTTCGATGTGCCGCACATGCAGCGGCGTGGTGAAGGCCAGGCGCGTGTCCAGGCCGTTGAAGCCGTTGCGCTTGGTCGCAAATTCCACGTTGTGCCAGGCGCTGAAGCTTTCCAGCTGGGTCCAGCTTTGCCAACTGGTGGTGAAGGGGCACTTGTGGCCGCTGGCCTTCAGCTTGGCCGCGGCCAGTGCCACTTCGGGCCAGGTGGCCGGTGGCTTTTCTGGGTCAAGCCCGGCGGCCTTGAAGGCGTCTTTGTTGTAGTGAAAGACGGTGGTGCTGCTGTTGAAGGGCAGGCTCATCATCTGGCCGTTGCTGGCCGTGTAGTAGCCCGACACCGCGGGCACATACACCGCAGGGTCGAACTTCGCGCCAGCTTCCTTCATCAACAG
Source organism: Betaproteobacteria bacterium (assembly GCA_031371275.1). Classification (GTDB taxonomy): domain Bacteria; phylum Pseudomonadota; class Gammaproteobacteria; order Burkholderiales; family Burkholderiaceae_C; genus Rubrivivax. Next base: position 4,111 of record JANMJI010000080.1, on the reverse strand, counting down.
TGTCACCGGCTTGATGGCGCCCTTGCTGGCCATCATGGTCGCGGTGCCGACTTCAAACACCTGCAAGATGTGCGGCGCGTTGCCGGCGCGAAATGCGGCAATCGCCGCCGTCATGCTTTCGTCGTAGGTGCCCTTGAAGACGGGTGTCACCTTGTAGTCTTTCTGGCGGCTGTTGAAGTCCTTGGCCAGGTCGCCCACCCATTCGCCCAGAGCACCGCCCATGGAATGCCACCACATCACCTCTACCTGGGCCTGTGCCGGCAGCACAAACAGCGCCGACGCGGCGGCCAGCAAAGCAGGAAGTAAGTTCGAAGGCACAGTGCTTGCACGCAATTTCATGAAGTCTCCAACAGGCGTTGTCTGCCAAGCCCAAGAGTGTGGCCGGCTTTTGTGACACCAGCGGTTCTGTCATGGATGGCGCTGCGGCGGCAACGGGGATAACCCGCCGCGCTGCGCAATGCCTTGTGGCGGGCGGCTTGTCCGGCGTCCCGCGGTGTCCCGCAGTGTCCATTACCATCGCGGAATACCCTATGAATGCACCCCTGCCCTACACCCCCATCAGCGCCGCCCTGGCTGCTGAAGCCGTCGACGCTGCGGCGCCGCGCCTGCGCGAGATTCCCTACAACTACACCTCGTTTTCCGACCGCGAAATCGTCATCCGCCTGCTCGGCCCGCGCAGTTGGGAAATACTGAACCTGCTGCGCCAGGAACGCCGCACCGGGCGGTCTGCGCGCATGCTGTACGAGGTGCTGGGCGACATCTGGGTGGTGCAGCGCAACCCCTATCTTGAAGACGACCTGCTGGACAACCCCAAGCGCCGAGCTTTGTTGATAGAAGCACTGCACCACCGGCTGAACGAAGTGGCCAAGCGCCGCGATCCGAATGCCGACGCGCAGCGCGACGTGTTGGTGGGCGAGTTGCTGAGCGCCGCCCGTGGCGCCGTCGAAACCTTTGCCGAGCACTTCCGTTCGGTGTGGGATTTGCGCAAGACCGCGCGCCGCGTGCTGGGCAAGGCCACCGCCAAAGACAACCTCAGGTTCGACGGCTTGAGCCGCGTCAGCCATGTCACCGATGCCACCGACTGGCGTGTCGAATACCCGTTCGTCGTGCTCACACCCGACAGCGAAGCCGAGATGGCCGCCTTGGTGGGTGGTTGCATCGAATTGGGCTTGACCATCATCCCGCGTGGCGGTGGCACCGGCTACACCGGCGGGGCCGTGCCGCTGACCTGGAAAAGCGCGGTCATCAACACCGAGAAGCTCGAAGCCATGGGCGCGGTGGAACACATGCTGCTGCCCGGCCTGGCTGCGCCGGTGCCCACCATCTACAGCGAAGCGGGCGTCGTCACCCAGCGCGTCACCGACGCGGCTGAGCAGGCCGGTTTTGTGTTTGCGGTCGACCCCACATCGGCCGAAGCCAGCTGCATTGGCGGCAACATCGCCATGAACGCCGGTGGCAAGAAGGCCGTGTTATGGGGCACGGCGCTGGACAACCTGGCTTCGTGGCGCATGGTCACGCCAGACGCCAAGTGGCTGGAAGTCACGCGCCTGAACCACAACCTGGGCAAGATTCACGACGTGGCGCTGGCCAGCTTCGAGCTGAAGTATTTCGACGCTTCGGGCAAGGTGCTGGAACGCACTGAGCGGCTGGACATTCCGGGCCGCGTGTTCCGCAAGGAAGGCCTGGGCAAGGATGTCACCGACAAGTTCCTGGCCGGCCTGCCGGGCGTGCAAAAAGAAGGCTGCGACGGCCTCATCACCAGCGCGCGCTGGATCGTGCACCGCATGCCCAAGCATGTGCGCACGGTGTGCCTGGAATTCTTCGGCAACGCCAAAGATGCAGTGCCCAGCATCGTCGAAATCAAGGACTATTTGTTCGGTTTGAAAGAGCAAGGTGTCCTGCTCGCCGGGCTTGAGCATCTTGACGACCGTTACCTGAAAGCCGTGGGTTACGCGACCAAAAGCAAACGGGCGCTGACCGCGAATGCGAACGGGAACGGCGGCTTGCCCAAGATGGTGTTGCTGGGTGACATCGTCGGCGACGACGAAAACGCCGTGGCGCGGGCGGCCAGCGAAGTGGTGCGCATTGCCAATTCGCGCGCTGGCGAAGGCTTCACGGCGGTCAGTGCCGACGCACGCAAGAAGTTCTGGCTGGACCGCAAGCGCACGGCGGCGATTGCCAAGCACACGAATGCTTTCAAGATCAATGAAGATGTGGTGATTCCGCTGCCGCGCATGGGCGAATACACCGAAGGCATAGAGCGCATCAACATCGAACTGAGCCTGCGCAACAAGCTCGAACTGGTGGCTGCGCTGCAAGCCTTTTTCGCGGACGGCAAGCTGCCTGATTCGAAACTGATAGGCAAGGGCGACGACGCCGGCGACATACCCAGTGCCGAACTGCTGGAAGACCGCGTGCAACAGGCGCTGGCGCTGCTGGCCGAGGTGCGTGCGCTGTGGCAACACTGGCTGGATGAGCTGGACGTGATGCAGCCCGACGAAATGGGCAGGCCCGGTGAAACCTGCTTCGCGCTGCTGCAAGACTGGCGCCTGCGCGCGTCATGGAAAACGCAGGTCTTGAAGCCGCTGCAGGCGCTGTTCTCGGGCGGCGCTTTCACGCTGCTGATTGACGAATGCCGTCGCATCCACAAGGAAGTCTTGCGTGGCCGTGTCTGGGTGGCCTTGCACATGCATGCCGGCGACGGCAATGTGCACACCAACATCCCCGTCAACAGCGACAACTATGTGATGCTGCAAACGGCCCATGAGGCCGTGGCACGCATCATGGCACTGGCCCGCAAACTGGGTGGTGTCATCAGCGGTGAACATGGCATTGGCATCACCAAGCTCGAATTCGTCACCGACGAAGAATTGGCTTCGTTTGCCGACTACAAACAGCGCATCGACCCCGAAGGCCGCTTCAACAAAGGCAAGCTGTTGCGTGGCGCTGCCACCGACAGCCCAAACGTCTGGGGTGCCGCGGCTGACCAGCCGCGCCGTGCCGACCTCAGCGCCGCCTACACGCCCAGCTTCGGCTTGATGGGACATGAGTCACTCATCATGCAACAGAGCGACATTGGCGCCATCAGCGAAAGCATCAAGGACTGCCTGCGCTGCGGCAAGTGCAAGCCGGTGTGCGCCACCCATGTGCCGCGCGCAAATTTGCTGTACAGCCCGCGCAACAAGATATTGGCCACGTCGTTGCTGATTGAAGCCTTCTTGTACGAAGAACAAACGCGCCGCGGCATCAGCGTGCAGCACTGGGAAGACTTCGAAGACGTGGCCGACCACTGCACGGTGTGCCACAAATGCTTGAGCCCGTGCCCGGTGAACATCGACTTTGGCGATGTCACCATGGCCATGCGCAACCTGCTGCGCAGGATGGGTAAAAAGAGCTTTCGCCCGGGCAACGCCGCGGCCATGCTTTTCCTGAACGCGACCAACCCCCAAACCATCAAGGTGATGCGCATGGGCATGGTCGATGTGGGCTTCAAACTACAGCGTTTCATGAACGGGTTGCTGAAGCCCGCGGCGAAAAAACAGACCAGCGCGCCACCGGCCACGCTGGGCGCGGCGCCGATCAAAGAGCAGGTCATCCACTTCATCAACAAGAAGATGCCGGGCGGTCTGCCGAAGAAAACGGCGCGGGCGCTGTTGGATATCGAGGACAAAGACTATGTCCCCATCATCCGCAACCCGCAGACGACGACGGCCGAAACCGAAGCCGTTTTCTACTTCCCAGGCTGCGGCAGTGAACGCCTGTTCAGCCAGGTGGGCCTGGCCACGCAAGCCATGCTGTGGCATGCCGGCGTGCAGACCGTGCTGCCACCGGGTTACCTGTGCTGCGGCTACCCGCAGCGTGGCAGCGGCCAGGCCGACAAGGCCGAGAAGATCATCACCGACAACCGCGTGCTCTTTCACCGCGTGGCCAACACGTTGAACTACCTGGACATCAAGACCGTGGTGGTGTCTTGCGGCACCTGCTACGACCAGCTGCAGGGCTACAAATTCGAGGAGATATTCCCGGGCTGCCGCATCATCGACATCCACGAATACCTGCTTGAGAAAGGCATCAAGCTGGCTGCCACTCACTCGGCAGGTTATCTGTACCA
>JANMJI010000061.1:0-9565 GCA_031371275.1 Betaproteobacteria bacterium | reverse complement strand
GCTTCCTGGTTGGCCGCGGCGCTGCGCTGGGCATCGGCCGAAGCGTCGTTGGCATCGATCGCCGTCTTCAGCTTGGGTGGCAACGGCTTGCCTTGGTAGAACTCGGCTTCGTCGCGCAGCGGTTTGCGTTCGGCAGCCAGTTCACGCAAGCGAATTTCACTCGCCTTCATGGCCAGGCGCACGGTGTCCAGTGCGGCTTCACGGGCCCGGTTGTGGGCGGCTTCGGTGGGGTAGCGCGCCATCAGGTTGCGGTCGCGGCGCACAGCGTCTGAAGCGGCCGCGCGGGCTTCGGCGGCGGCGCGGTCACGGGCTTCTTTTTCGTTGCGCTCGTCGGCCGTCAACGTGGGCGGATGGATGGTCTTGAGCGAACCGTCGCGGTTCAGCACCTGCTGTTCTTTGGTGCTGCACTCGGCGATGGGTCTGTCGGCCGTCAGGCGGCGGCCTTTGTCGTCGATGCAGGTGTAGATGCCCTCCACGGGCTTGGCCGGCTGCGTCTGCGCGAAAGTCTGGGCGCACAGCACCGTAGGCACACAGGCGGCGCAGGCCCACAGGGCCAGGCGACACATCAGCGGCAAACCGCAAGGCAGACGGCAACTCGGCATTCAGACCCCATAGCGTTCGCGGTAGGCCCACACAGGTGCCGCATGGGCCCCAAGCGTTTTATCGGCCGTGCTGCGCAGATACTGGAGCAGGTCGTCCAGCGTCGCAATCGCTGCCACGCCCAGTTGCAATTGCTGCGAGACGTATTGCACCGCGCTCCACGGCGCGTCCTGCCCAGCTTCACTGGCGCGCTCTTGCCGGTCCAGCGCAATGGCCACGCCACAAGGCTGGCCACCGGCGGCGGTGATCATCGTGATGGACTCGCGCACCGAGGTGCCGGCCGAGATCACGTCGTCGACGATCAACACGCGCCCGCGCACCGGCGCGCCGACCAGCACCCCGCCTTCGCCGTGGGCCTTGGCTTCCTTGCGGTTGTAGGCAAAGGGCACGTTGCGGCCACGCCGCGCCAGTTCGACCGCCAGCGCTGCGGCCAGCGTGATGCCCTTGTAGGCGGGGCCGAAGATCATGTCGAAGGCGATGCCCGTATCGCCGTCCTGACCATCGGCCAGCAAGCGCCGTGCATAGAATTCCGCCAGGCGGCCCAGCTTGGCGCCGTCGTCAAACAAACCGGCGTTGAAGAAGTAGGGCGACAGCCGCCCGGCCTTGGTCTTGAACTCGCCAAAGCGCAACACGCCGGCTTGCACCGCAAAGCTCACGAACTCTTGCGCCAGCGTGGCGTCGGCATTGGTGCGCATGTCTTGGAAAGGATGTCCCTTGGCTTTTCGACTGGTCACGCTCAACGTGAATGGCATTCGTTCGGCTGCCAACAAAGGCTTCGTCGAATGGGCCCAAAGTGCAGGCGCAGATTGTATGGGCGTGCAAGAACTGAAGGCCCACAGCAGCGACCTGGCCGGCAAGCTGGACACCGTGGCCGGCCTGAAGGGCCACTTTCACTGCGCGCAGAAGAAGGGCTACTCGGGCGTGGGCCTGTACCTGAAGCACGAACCCAGCGACCTCATCGCCGGCTTTGATGGTGACGAATTCGACGGCGAAGGCCGCTGGGTGGAAGCGCGCTACGACAGCCCGCAGCGCAAGCTCAGCCTCATCAGCGCCTACTTCCCCAGCGGCAGCAGCGGCGAAGAACGGCAGGCCGCGAAGTTCCGCTTTCTGGAACGCATCTATCCGCACCTGTTGAAGTTGAAACAGCAACGCGAGTTCATCCTGGTCGGCGACATCAACATCGCCCATCACAACATCGACCTGAAGAACTGGCGCAGCAACCAGGGTAACAGCGGCTTCCTGCCTGAGGAACGCGCGTGGATGAGCAAGGTGCTGGGCGAAGGAGGGCTGGTGGACGTGTTTCGCACGCTCAACACCCAGGCCGAGCAATACACCTGGTGGAGCAACCGGGGCGAAGCCTGGGCCAAAAACGTCGGCTGGCGGCTGGACTACCACCTGGCCACGCCCGCCATTGCCGCCACGGCCCGGCGCGAGGCCATCTACCTGGACCAGCGCTTTTCCGACCACGCCCCGCTGACCGTCGACTACGACTTCAAGCTCTGAGCGTCTGAGAACCGGCGCGCAGGGTCACGGCCCCAGCCCCCGCCCGGCCTTCGCGTGCGCTTTCAGCCTGACCAGCAGACCCAAAGCCTGGGCGATCTCAGCGTCCGCCAGCCCCGCTGTCCAGTCCTGCACGGCAGAGAAGTCTGAAGGGTTGCGCTGCTGCCAGAACCGATAGTGGTGCGCGGTCAGCCGCAGGCGGCGCACGCGCCTGTCGGCCGTGTCGGTGGCGATGTCCAGGAAGCCCTTGTTTTGCAGTGACAGCGCGATCTGCTTGACGTTCTGGTGCGTCATGTCCATGGCCTGCGCGACGAAGGAGATCGTCGGCGCCGCAGCCTGCGCTTCGATCAGCTGCAGCATGGCCGCTTGTTGGCTGGTGACGCCGGCCGGCGCCAGCGCGCGGTCCAGCTGGCCGCGCAGCACGGCCGCCGTCGATATCAGCACGCGCAGCAGGCGCACACGCTGCGCACTGTCGGCAGGCAAGCGGTCCAACCCAAGCTCCAACCAGTCTTCATCGGTTGACATAGATAACATCTTACCTTTTAATCTCGACCTCGCTGACCGGGGACTCGAAATGATTGTGCTGTTACCCAGCTGTGGCTTTCTGTCTGAAACCTCGCGCATGCTGCACATTGCGCAAGCGCTCGTCGCGCGCGGCCAGGCCGTGGCCATGGCCACCCATGGCGGCGTCTACACCCGGGTGCTCGACGCTGCGGGCATGCCTTACACGCTGCTAGACCCGGTGATGGACGATACCCGGCAGGCGCAGTACCTGAAGGACCTGATCCAGATCGGCCGGCCCGGGGTGCGGCTGCAGCCCGCCGACGAGGTGCGGGAAAGCGTGCGCGCCGAACTGGCGTTCTTCCAGGCCGTGGGCGCGCGCATCGCCGTCATCGGCTTCACCCTGACGGCCTACCTGTCAACCCGCATGGCCGGCATTGCGCTGGCGTCGTCGCATGGCGCGTCGTATGTGCCGCCGTTGTTTGAGCGTGGCCTCTTGCCGGTGCCCACCACCATGCCGATGCGCCGTGTCGAATGGCTGCCGGCCTGGATCAAGCACAGAATCGTCAACAGCGCCGCCGAACGCCTGACCGCCCCGGTGGCGTTCCTCGATGATGTGGCCGCCGAACTGGGTGTAGAGCCCGTGCCGACGCTGGCCGCGCTGATGCTGGCCGACCTGACGCTGGTGACCGACCTGCCCGAGGTGCTGGGCGTCACCGCGGCCGAACTTGAGGCCTGGCAGCCCAAGCGGCCGGCGGCCTACCGTGCGGGCACCCGGCTGGTTTACGTGGGGCCGTTGTTCGCCCGGCTCGATCTGCCCATTCCCGATGCGGTGCAAGGCTTTCTTGACGGCAGCCAGCCGACGGCTTATGTCGTGATGTCGTCCGGCACGCCCGGGCTGCTGCGTGCGGTCACAGCTTGCGCCAGGCTGGCGGGTTTGCGGGTCATCGTCGGTGCCACGGTGCATGACTTCGGCCCCCACAGCGACCCCGGCGTTGTGGTCGCCGGCCTGCTGCCCAGCCACGAGGTCATGCCGCGCGTCGATGTGGCTGTGACGATGGGTGGCCAGGGTACAGTGCAAACGGCCATGTGCAGTGGCACGCCGCTGGTGGCGATTCCGCTGCACGGCGAGCAGGAACTGAATGTGGGTCTTGCTGCGCGCCACGGCATGGCGCTGGCGGTGGCACGTCGGCATGCCCGTGGCGACAAGATGACCGCGGCCATTCGCCGCGTGGCGTCAGAGCCCCGCTTCAAGCAACAGGCCCGGCGCGTGCAGGCCCTGTACGCCAATGCCGACGGTGCCGACCGTGCGGCGGCAGAGATCATCCGCTGCATGAACGCGTCCAGCCCACCGCCGTGACCGCTGCGCCGCGACGCCTTGCGGCCAGGTCTTGCGCCAGCCACTGCGCCAACAGCCTGAAAGCGGCTTCTAAACTGGGGGCCTGTCAAACCCATTTCAGGAGAGCTTCATGATCGGCTACATCACATTGGGCACCAACGATCTGCCGCGCGCGGCGGCTTTCTACGACGCTTTGCTGGCCGAGATCGGCGCCAAGCGGCTGTGGTCTTCGGACGCCGGCATTGCCTGGGGCGTGGCGATGGACAAACCTGCGCTGACGGTGATGAAACCGCACAACGGCCAGCCCGCCACACACGGCAACGGCAACATGGTGGCGCTGGTCGTGAAGCGCCCCGAGCAGGTGGCCATGCTGTACAAAAAAGCGCTGGAACTGGGTGCCACCGATGAAGGCCCGCCGGGCCCGCGCGGCGGCGGCTTTTACTGCGGCTACTTCCGTGACCTGGAAGGCCACAAGATCAACGCTTTCTGCATGACGGGCGGCTGAAACGACGGCAACCGGCGCGCGGGCGCGCGACACGCCGCACGGCCGGCGCGCATGGAATCGCACGGGTTCACCTGGGCTTCAGGGGCGCGTGCTCCAATGGATCAATGGACACATTGACCACGGGCGACGGACTCAAGCTGCACCTGCAGCGCTGGCCTGCCGCCGGGGCTGTTCGTGGCACGGTGCAGGTCGTGCATGGCCTGGGTGAACACATTGGCCGCTATGAGCATCTGGCCCTGGCTTTGAATGCCCTGGGCTGGCATGTCAACGGCCACGACCAGCGCGGCCATGGCCTGAGCGAAGGCCCGCGCGGCGGCATCGCCAGCAGCCAGGCGCTGCTGACAGACCTGTCGGCCGTTATCGACCATCTGCGCGGCAGCAGCCCCGGCCCGCACATCTTGCTGGGCCACAGCCTGGGCGGCCTGGTGGCGGCGCGTTTTGCGGCCGAATCACTGATGAGCCGGCCGCGGCGGTGGGCGCGTGAAATTGACGGCCTGGTGCTGTCGTCACCGGCGCTGGACGCCGGCCTGAACCTGGCGCAACGGCTGCTGCTGCGCGTGCTGATGCCGCTGGCGCCCAATCTGGGCCTGGGGAATGGACTTAAGCCCAGGTGGATCAGCCGCGACCCCGAGGTCGTGCGCCGCTATCTGGAAGACCCGCTGGTGCACAAACGCGTGACGCCGCGGCTGGTGCGTTTCATCGTCGATGAAGGCCAGCGTGTGCAGGCCGGGGCTTCACGCTGGCACACGCCCACGCTGCTGATGTGGGCCGGCGCCGACCGCTGCGTCAAGCCCGCTGGCAGCGTGGCCTTTGCGGCGACCGTACCCAGCGAGGTTCTGGTGGCGCAGGAATTCCCCACGCTGTTCCATGAGATCTTCAATGCGCCCGAACGCGAGCAGGTCATGGCCCGCCTGACCGACTGGCTGACGCGCTTCCACGCCGCGTCTTGATCGGTGTTCGGCGCGGTGCTCGGCGCGTCTTCGGCGCATCTTCGGGCCTACACTGGCAGCCCTTCAGCCCTGTGCGGAGACCGCCCATGAACGCCCCCACCCGACCTGTCGAAACCGCCGCCCTGGCCGCCTTTGCCGACGAAGCCTGGGACCAGCGCATCGTGCCCGCGCTGACGAACTACATCGGCGTGCCGGCCAAGAGCCCGATGTTCGACGCCGACTGGGCCAGGAACGGCTATGTCGAACGCGTTGTGCGTGACGCCGCGGCTTGGGTCGAAAGCCGCAAGCTGCCGGGCCTAACGCTGGAAGTGATTCGACTGGAAGGCCGCACGCCGGTGATCTTTTTCGAGCTGCCGGCCCGCGGTGGCCTCGATGGCACCGCCAGCAGCGGCGACACCGTGCTGCTCTACGGCCACCTGGACAAGCAGCCCGAGTTCACCGGCTGGCGCAAAGACCTGGGCCCGTGGACAGCCAAATACGAAGACGGGCTGCTCTATGGCCGCGGCGGCGCCGACGATGGTTATGCGGTCTACGCCGCCGTCACCGCACTTGAATCCTTGCAAGCCCAAGGCCTGCCCCACCCGCGTTGCGTGGGGCTCATAGAAAGCTGCGAAGAAAGTGGCAGCTACGACCTGCCAGCCTACATCGCGGCGCTGACACCGCGGCTGGGCAATGTCAGCCTGGTGGTGTGCCTGGACAGCGGCGCGGGCAACTACGACCAGCTATGGCTAACAACCAGCCTGCGTGGCATGGTGAGCGGCGTGCTGAAGGTGGAAATCCTCACCGAAGGCATCCACAGCGGCGACGCATCGGGCCTGGTGCCCAGCAGCTTTCGCATCCTGCGCCATGTGCTGGACAGGCTGGAAGACAGCAAGACCGGCCGCCTGCTGCCTGAGAGTTTTCATTGCGAACTGCCGGCGGCGAGGCTGGAACAAGCACGCGCCACGGCGGCCATCCTGAAGGACGAAGTCTGGAAGCGCATGCCCTGGTCTTGCGGCAATGACGGCGGCCCCACCCTGCCGACGACCACCGACCCGGTGCAAGGCCTGCTCAACCGCACCTGGCGGCCCACGCTCAGCGTCACCGGGGTGGAAGGCTTCCCGGAAATGAGAAGCGCCGGCAACGTGTTGCGCCCATGGACGGCTTTCAAACTCAGCTTGCGCCTGCCGCCGCTGGTGGACGGCAACGCGGCCAGCCTGGCGCTGAAAACACTGCTGGAAGACAACGCGCCCTACAACGCCCGCGTCACCTTCCACCCCGACGGCCGCGCTGGCGCTTTGGGTGCCACGGGCTGGAACGCACCCGATCTGGCGCCCTGGTTGGACGAGGTCATGAACAGCGCCTCGCAGGCCCACTTCGGCGCGCCGCTGGGCTACATCGGCCAGGGCGGCACCATCCCGCTGATGAGCATGCTGCAAAAGGGCTTTCCAGCGGCGCAGATGATGGTCTGCGGCGTGCTGGGACCCAGAAGCAACGCCCACGGACCCAACGAGTTTCTGCATGTGCCCTACGGCAAGAAGCTCACGGCCGCGGTGGCGCAGGTGATATCGGCCTGCCCCTGAAGCACCCGGCGTCAGCGCCGGTTCAAACCACCGGGCTTTGTTTCTGGCGCCCGGCTTTCCAGGCGCCAAACAGCACCACCACGCCGGGGATACCGATCATGGCCCAGATGATGTGGCTCAAATGGGCCTTGACCCAGGGCAGGTTGCCGAAGAAGTAGCCCGCCAGCGTGATGCCGCAGACCCACAGCACGCCGCCTGTGATGTCGTAGAAAGTGAATTTTCTGCGCGTCATTTGCGCCACCCCGGCCACGAAGGGCGCGAAGGTGCGCAAGAACGGCATGAAGCGCGCTATGACGATGGTGATGCCGCCGTTCTTCTCATAGAACGCGTGCATGCGGTCAAAGGCCGCGCGGTTGAACCAGCGCGACTGCGGCCAGGCAAACACCCGCGGCCCCACCTTGCGGCCGATGCTGTAGTTGGTCTGGTTGCCGGCCACGGCCGCCGCTGTCAACAGCCCCAGCGTCAGCGGCAGGCTCATCAGGCCCAGGCCACACAGCGCCCCGACCACAAACAGCAGTGAATCACCGGGCAAAAACGGCATCACCACCAGGCCGGTTTCGACAAAGATGATGAGGAACAGCAGCGCATAAACCCAGCCGCCATAAGCCTGCACAAAGTCAGACAGATGGCGGTCGACGTGCAGCACAAAGTCGATCAGAAAAGCAGCGAATTCCATAGGCGGGGGATTCTCGATGTTCAGGCTGTGACCGGAGCTTGATTCAGGTCTTCGGCCAGGAAGCCGCCGCTCTGGTGGGCCCACAATTTCGCGTAGTGGCCGCGCAGGCTCAACAGCGCCGCGTGCGTGCCCTGCTCGACGATGCGGCCCTGCTCGAGCACGATCAGTCTGTCCATGCGTGCGATGGTGCTCAGGCGGTGTGCAATGGCGATCACGGTCTTGCCTTCCATCAGCCCCAGCAGCTGGCCCTGGATGGCCAACTCGACCTCGCTGTCCAGCGCGCTGGTGGCTTCATCCAGCACCAGAATGGGCGCGTCCTTCAGCACCACGCGGGCGATCGCCACGCGTTGGCGCTGGCCGCCACTGAGCTTGACGCCGCGTTCGCCCACATGCGCTTCGTAGCCGCTGCGGCCTTTCCAGTCCTGCAGCTGCAAGATGAACTCGTGGGCCTGCGCCTTCTTCGCGGCCGAGACGATGTCTGCCATCGAAGCACCCGGCCGGCCATAGCCGATGTTCTGCGCGATGGAGCGGTGCAGCAGCGAGGTGTCCTGCGTGACCATGCCGATCGCACCCCGCAGGCTTTCCTGCGTCAGGCCACGGATGTCGTGGCCGTCGATGCGCAGGCTGCCGCCTTCCAGGTCGTGAAAGCGCAGCAGCAGGTTCACCAGCGTGCTCTTGCCGGCGCCGCTGCGGCCGATCAAGCCCACCCGTTCGCCGGGGCGAATGGTCAGGTTCAGGTCGTCCAGCACCCGTTTGCCGTCGCTGCGGCCGTAGGTGAAGGTGACGTGTTCGAAGCGCACCTCGCCGCCCTCGGGCGCGGGCTGCACTTGCAGGTCGCGTGCGCCGGGCTCGTCGCTCATGCCATGCGGCACGGCGATGGTTTCCATGCCTTCCTGCACGACGCCGATGTTCTCGAAGATGCCCGTCACTTCCCAGCTTACCCAGCCGGCGACGTTGACGATCTGCCAGGCCAGCGGCAACGCTGTGGCCACCAGGCCGGCGCTGATGCGGCCCTGGCCCCACAGCGTGATGCCGATGGCCGCGGTGCTGGTCAACATGGCGGCGTTCAACATCGACAAGGTGGCCATGAACTTGGTCGTCATGCGCATGTGCGCTGCGATCGCCGCGGCATGCTCGTCGATGACCTCGCGCACATAGGCGTCTTCGTCACGCGCACGCGCAAACAGCTTCACGGTCAGGATGTTGGTGTAGCTGTCGACCACCCGGCCCATGACCTGTGAACGCAGTTCTGACGCGCTGCGCGCCAGCCCGCGCATGCGCGGCACAAAGCGGCGCAGAAACAGCACATAGGCCGCAAACCAGGCCACCGTGGGCACGGCCAGGCGCCAATCGGCGGCGGCCATCAGCGCCAGCGTCGTGATGCCGTAGACGACGATGTACCAGATGGCGCGGATGCTGCTGACCACACTCTCGCGCACCGCGTTGCTGGTCTGCATCACACGATTGGCGATGCGGCCGGCGAAGTCGTTCTGGAAGAAGGGCCAGCTCTGGCGCACCACATGCCAGTGGCTTTGCCAGCGTATCAGGCTGGTGACGCCCGGCACCACGGCGTTGTTGCGCACCAGGCTGTCGGCCACCAGCGCGGCCGGGCGCAGCACCAGCACCGCCGCGGCCATGCCCAGCAACGTGGGCAGCGCGGCTGCGAAGGTGGCGGCGCGGTCATCGGTCTGCATCATCGTCACCAGCCGGCCAATGAACAGCGGTATCAGCGTGTCTATCAACGCCACCGCGACGCCGGTGACGAACATGGCCGCGAACAAGCCCTTGGTCTGGCGCACATAGTGCCAATAAAAAGCCAGCAACCCGGCCGGTGGCGCACTGCCCGGCCGCGCGGTGGGGCGGATGCGGCTTTCGAAGAAGGCGAACATCAAAGCGCAAGCCGCCCGGGGCCTGTGGCAGGCACCGGGCGGC
>JANMJI010000406.1:0-19540 GCA_031371275.1 Betaproteobacteria bacterium | reverse complement strand
CGCAGCAGCCGCGCGCCCACGTTGTGGAAGGTGCCGCACCAGGGCAGCGTGGGCGGCGCGGTGTGGGGTGGCAGGCCCAGGTGCTGGTGCAGCAGGCGGCCGGCGCGGCGCGCCATTTCGGCCGCGGCGCGGCGCGAAAAGGTCAGCAGCAGCACGCGGTTCGGGTCAGCGCCCTGGGCCACCAGCCAGGCCAGGCGCGCGGCCAGCGTCAGCGTCTTGCCGCTGCCGGCGCCGGCAATCACCAACAGCGGGCCGTCGGCCGGCGGATGCTGGGCTGCCGCGCGTTGACACGGGTTCAGTTCGGTGCAGACCAGCAAGGGCACGGCTTTCAATACATCGCAAGCCGTACTGTATGGGCATCCAGACCGCTGTGGTGTGCCGGCGGCGGCCCAGACGCTGCTGCGTCGCGCTGGTTCAGATGCCTATGACGATCAGCGGCTGCTAGACGCGTTCGACATGCGGCGGCCCGCATCCCAGGGGGTCGTGTTGGAGCGGCTTTCGGTCGTGGCCTGGAACATCATCACCGCTATCGCAGGAGGCGCCAGTGACCGGACGCATCGTCACCTCTCGGGGCTGCAGGCGCGGGTGCCAGTGCCAGTGCGTGGGGCAGCGCATGGGCCGGAGTTGCTAGCGGCCTGACCGCAGCCAACTCAGGTGGCCGCGCCAAGCGCGTCACGTGCCCGAGACGGCCCTGCCACGGTCAGAAACAGGGCGTTTGAATTCCCTATCCTCGCTTCCCTCTGCTGCAGCTTTCGTTCTATCCAAAGACCCTGCATGTCGGGGGTTGACGCGCCGGGGTTTAACCACAGACTCTTATCGAGTTCGTGGCGAGTCGCCCACACGACCTTGGTTTTAGTACGGGGGCGGGAAAGAACAACACCCACACGCCCGTGTCGGGCACAACCAGGAGCGAGCCAATGATCTCAACTTTTCGCAGTGCAACCCGCACCATCGCGCTGGCAGCGGCTGTCGTCGCCGGGTCGTCCGGAAGCGCTTACGCGGCCTTGACTTGCGCCGGTGGCGCTTCAAACACTGTCGGCACCTTCACCTGCACCGAGACGGTGTCGTTTATCGCCTCCAACATCGACGTGAGCTCTGCCCCCCTCACCCTGGACAAATGGTCATCGTTTGCATCCGCTGGCTTCACGCAGACGCTGACCGGCGTGAATTGGTCAGTCGGTGCCCAAGTGGAATCCACCGCCAATTTCAACAACCTCACCGCAGCTACGATCAGTAACTTCAGCATTACGAACAACAGCTCGGTGCTTTTCAGTGCGGGTGCCACCGCGCCGGCCACCTTCCTCGTCGGAGGCTTGACGTCGACACGTTCCGCCACGACCTCGCTGCAAACGCTGAACCCGGGCAGTGGTTTTACGCTGATTTACGGCCCCGCCCCTACCACCACGTTGACTGGCCAGGCGGCCAACTTAACCGGCTACGGCGGTGCTGGCACCTTCCAGGCACTGGTTTCGACCTCGACCGCTGAGTTCCCGTCCAATGCTGGTATCACCATGAGCAATAGGACATTCTCCACCACGCCCGGGCTGACCCTGACCTACACCTTCCAGACTGCTGCCGTGCCCGAGGCACCGAGCGTGGTGCTGATGGGGCTGGGGCTGGCGGGGCTGGTCGCGGTCGCTCGGCAGCGCCGACGCGTCTGATCCTGGTAGCTGGCAGGAGGATCATGGTGGTTCCTTTCGCCGTGTGTTCATGACCTCCTTCCGGCGATGCACGGCGAGCTGACGCGCTCTCCGAGCGCGCCACACACAGACCCCCAGCGAATTGGTTGCGGCCGAAGGCCGTAGTAGACCAGCGCCCCATTCGGCGACTGGCCGTGGAACCGCTGGCCGCCCTCCTGCTGCAGTTGCGCGAACGGGCGCAGGCCTTTCAGACGGCGGTGGAGTACTTGACGAACATGCCGCTGTCGTCGCCCACCATACGCAGCCTGCACACCGCCACCACCGAATGGCAGCGCCTGCAAACGATGCAGGAAGCGCCGGCGAAGGCCAGCGTGCTGGCCGAAATTTCCGCTGCCAGCGAAAGCCTGCTGGATGTGGTGGAAAAACTCACCGACCACTATCAGCAGGCCATGCAGATGCTGATAGGCGACCGCATCGGGCGTATGGGGTAGTGGCAAAGTGGTCTGCCCGGCAGGACTCGAACCTGCGACCCCCAGCTTAGAAGGCTGGTGCTCTATCCAGTTGAGCTACGGGCAGTGATATGCGCCCCCGTGGGGGTTCAAGCAAAGTGGCAAAGCCACATTTGCTTGAGCAAGCGGGCGATTGTAGGTTTCGGGCGCTGCGGGTGCCGGGCTTCGCCAGGCTGCGCCGGGCTTCGTCAGCCGTCAGCGCGCTTGGTACTGCGTCTTGCCAAACAGCAGTTCACGCGCCTTGTCGTCGGTCAGCGGCTTGCGCAACGCGGCCAGCACTTCCACGCCGCGCATCACGGCGGGCCTGGCCGCCACCTCGTCAAACCAGCCTTTCAGGTGCGGGTGGTCGGCCCAGTCAATGCCCTGGTTCTTCCAGCTTCGCAGCCATGGAAAGATCGCGATGTCGGCAATGCCATATTCGGCGCCGCCGATGTAGGTGCTTTTCGCCAGGCGGTTGTTCATCACCCCATACAGGCGCTTGGCTTCGTTGCTGTAGCGGTCTATCGCGTAGGGGATTTTCTCAGGCGCGTAGATACGAAAGTGATGGGCCTGGCCCAGCATCGGGCCCACGCCACCCATTTGGAACATTAGCCATTCCAGCACCGCGTAGCGCGCGGTCAGGTCGGTGGGCAGGAAGCGGCCGGTCTTGGCCGCCAGGTACAGCAGGATGGCGCCCGACTCGAACAGCGATATCGGCTTGCCGCCGGGGCCGTCGGTGTCGGTGATGGCCGGTATCTTGTTGTTCGGGCTGATGGCCAGGAACTCGGGCTTGAACTGGTCGCCGGCGCCGATGTCCACCGCATGCGCGCGGTAGGCCAGCCCGCACTCTTCGAGCATGATGTGAACCTTGTGGCCGTTGGGCGTGGCCCACGAATACACTTCAATCATCGGGGCTCCTTCGGGGCTGGCCCATGTGGGGCTGACATCGCCACGGACTCTAAACCATGCTCGAAGGCTTCAAACGCTTGTTCTCTGGTACCGCCGCCGCGCCGGCTGACGGCTGGGACGGCATCGCGCCTTGGGCGGCATCCAAGCAGTACACCTTTCGCGGCGTGCAGAACGAAGGCTTCGTCATCGACGGTCGCCTGGGTGCCACGCCCTGGCGTCTGGAATGGGGCCCGTCGCAGCGGCCTTACATCCAGGGCCAGGAGTTGCGGCTGCGTTCAGAGATGGGCCTGGCGTCAGAGTTGCAACTGGTGCTGATGAACCGCGTGCTGCAAGAGACGATGGAAAAAGCCGTCTTCGACCAGTATGTCGAAGGTGTGCAGACGCGCATCGACAACCAGACGCCGCCAGAGATGCGCTGGCTGGTGATGTTCCCCAAATTGGCGGGCAGCGACATGCCGACGCTGCGTGAACGTTATGTCGCTTTGGCCAGCATGAAGGGCTGGCTGAAGCAATGGCTGGAGGGGGCGCTTTCGCAGTCCATCGTCGCCCTGAAGGTCGATGCCGAAACGCCGCTGGTGATGATGATCGGCCGCGGCCGGCTGATGCTGCGCACGGCCTTGCCCGACGCCCAGGTGCCCGCGCTGCAGACCTGGCTGCGGGTGTTCGAGACCGCGATGCGCGAGGCCCGGCGGGTGGCCAACGAAAGCAGCGATTCGATATCGCCCAGCACCCAGCCCAGCACATGGTCCACCAGCGCGCTGCCTGGCGACGAAAGAGAAAAATAGGCTGGCGGCAGAGCAGGCCCGCGGCAGTGCCACCGGCCCGCGCGGATCACAGCGTGTGCTTGCCCAGCTCGATCTTCGCAATCGCGTTGCGGTGCACTTCATCGGGCCCGTCGGCAAAGCGCAGCGTGCGTGACAGCGTGTAGAAGTAGGCCAGCGGAAAGTCCTGGCTCATGCCGGCGCCACCGTGCACCTGCATCGCCCAGTCGATGACCTGGCAGGCCAGATTGGGCGCCACCACCTTGATCATCGCGATCTCGGCCTTGGCGCTCTTGTTGCCGGCCAGGTCCATCATCCAAGCCGCCTTCAGCGTCAGCAACCGCGCCTGGTCGATCATGCAGCGGGCTTCGGCAATGCGCTCCTGCGTCACCGTCTGCTGTGCGATGGTCTTGCCGAATGCGGTGCGGCTGACGGCACGCTGGCACATCAGCTTCAGCGCACGCTCAGCGATGCCTATCAAGCGCATGCAGTGGTGAATGCGCCCGGGCCCGAGGCGGCCTTGCGCGATCTCGAAACCACGGCCTTCGCCCAGCAATATCGCGTCGGCCGGCACCCGCACGTTCTTGAAATCGACTTCCATGTGACCGTGCGGCGCGTCGTCGTAGCCGAACACCGTGAGCGGGCGCAGGATGGTGATGCCCGGCGTGTCGGCCGGCACCACGATCATGCTTTGCTGTGAATGCCGCGGCGCGCTGGCGTCGGTCTTGCCCATGAAGATGTAGACTGCGCAGCGCGGGTCGCCGGCGCCGCTGGTCCACCACTTGCGGCCGTTGATGACGTAGTCGTTTCCATCCCGACGGATGTCGGCTTCGATGTTGGTGGCGTCAGAAGAAGCCACGGCCGGTTCGGTCATCGCGAACGCGCTGCGAATCTGGCCGTCCAGCAGCGGCTTCAGCCAACGCTCCTTGTGTTCTGCCGTGCCGTAGCGCGCAAAGACTTCCATGTTGCCGGTGTCGGGCGCCGAACAGTTGAAGACCTCACTGGACCAGGGCACCGCGCCCATGATTTCGGCCAGCGGCGCGTAGTCCTGGTTGCTCAGACCGAAGGTGAATTCGGCGGCGCTTTTGTTGGCACCTGCGCCACTTCCTGCGCCGTCAGCACGGGCGTGCGAATGCGCGCCTTCAGCGCTCGGCGGCAGGAACAGGTTCCACAGGCCCACGGCGCGTGCCTTGGGCTTCAGTTCTTCGATGACTTGCAGCGGCGTCCAGCGCTTGCCGGCCTGGGTGTTGGCTTCGATCTCGGCGAAGTAGCGGGCCTCGGCGGGGTAGACATGTTCGGCCATGAAGGCGCTCAACCGGGCCTGCAGGTCTTGCGTGCGTTGTGAGTAGCCAAAGTCCATCTCGGTCTCCTTCAGTGTGTCAGTGTTGTTTCGTCGCTAGGCTTGCGCTTCGTGCGCTTGCGCAAACTGCCAGGCCATCTGCGCCAGTGAACGCGTGGCCGCGCCTGTGGCCCGCGCCTGCGCGCTGGACGCGATGCCGTCCAGCACCCGTTTGGCAATGCCCTGCGTGATGCTGGCCAGGCGGAACAGGTTGTAGGCCAGATAAAAATTCCAGTCGCCGGCCAGCGCGGCGGCATCACCGCGGCCGGTGCGTTCGCAATAGCGGTGGATGTATTCCGATTCGTCGGGAATGCCCAGGGCGCGGTGGTCCAGGCCGCCAATGCCGCGGAACACGCCCGGCGGGATGTGCCAGGCCATGCAGTGGTAGCTGAAATCGGCCAGCGGGTGGCCCAGCGTCGACAACTCCCAGTCCAGCACCGCCAGCACGCGCGGCTCGGTGGCGTGAAACACGAGGTTGTCCATGCGGTAGTCGCCATGCACGACGGCCGGTGCCGATTGCCCAAGCCCGGTGTCGTGCGCACCCGCCGGCATGTGCGCAGGCAGCCAGGCGATGAGCTGGTCCATCTCGGGGATGCTTTCGGTCACGCTGGCCAGGTATTGCTTGCTCCAGCGGCCGATCTGGCGCTCGAAGTAGTTGCCGGGCTTGCCGTATCCGGCCAGGCCGGCGGCGACCACATCCACGCGGTGCAGCGCGGCGATGACGCGGTTCATCTCGTCGTAGATGGCGCCGCGTTCGGCACTGGTCAGGCCGGGCAGCGACTGGTCCCACAGCACCCGCCCGTCGATGAATTCCATGACATAGAAGGCGCGGCCGATGACGGCTTCGTCTTCGCACAGCAAGTGCATCTGCGCCACCGGCACATCGCTTGCGGCCAGGCCTTTCATGACGCGGTACTCGCGTTCGATGGCGTGCGCCGAAGGCAGCAGCTTGGCCGTCGGGCCGGGCTTGGTGCGCATCACATAGGCACGGCCCGGCGTGATGAGCTTGTAGGTCGGGTTGCTTTGGCCGCCCTTGAACTGCTCGACCGTCAGCGGGCCGGCAAAGCCGGGCATGTCGCGCTGCAGATGGGTTTGCAGCGCGGCCACATCAAAGGCGTGGCTGTCGGCCACGGGCTTGGTGCCAGTGAAATGTTCCATGGGCTTGTGGTCTCCTGGCGCCAAAAAAGCGGTCTCTATTTGTCGGCAATGGCCATCAGTTTTTCGCGCGACAACACCACCAGCCGCGTCGGTTCCACGCGCACCGCGCCGTCGCGCTCGAAGCCCTTGAGTTCCTGGTTCACACGCTGGCGTGATGCGCCCAGCAATTGCGCCAGGTCTTCCTGGGCCAGCGCCAGGCCGATGCGGATTTCTTCGCCTTGCGTGATGCCATAGCTGCGTGCCAGCAGCAGCAACTGCTTGGCCAGCCGCGCCTGCAAGGGCCGCGTGTTGAGGTCTTCGAACTGGTTGAACATCAAGCGCAGCCGGCGGCAGTTCAGGCGCAGCAGCGCGTCGTACAACTCGACATGCTGCGACAGCAGTTCCTTGAAGTCGGGCTTGCGTACCACCAGCAGCGTGGTCGCGCCATGGGCATCGGCATCGTGCGTGCGCGGCAGGCCGTCGAAGAGCGCGATGTCGCCAAACCAGGTGCCCGGTTCGGCATAGGTCAGCGTCACCTGTTTGCCCGACAGCGAAGCCGAGCTGATGCGTACCGCGCCGCGCGCCACCCCGCACCATTGTTCGGCCGGTGTCCCGCGGCTGGCCAGCGCGTCGCCATCGCCCAGCCGGCGCACCAGGGCCCTGACCAGAATGGCGCGTTGCAGCGTCGGGGATAGCTTGCTGAACCACGCGCCCGCTTCGATGTTGTGCTGTTCGTCGATTGTAAGAACGGGGGTATTCATGGCTTGTCTCTGACGCGACAGACGCGCGACGATGACGGACATTGTCCATCGCCGCAATGCCGCTTGACAGCCCACCACGCGGCCTGCCCCGCGGCCTGGCCCGCGGCACACCCAGGAGCCCGCTATGCCCACCACCGCCGTACACATCCCCAGCCGCCAACGCGAGGTCAGCGCCACCGAGTGGCAAACCCGGGTAGATCTGGCCGCGGCCTACCGTATGGTGGCCATGTTTGGCTGGGACGATCTGGTCTTCACCCACATCAGCGCGCGCGTGCTGGGCGCCGATGGTGAGCACACCGGCGAGTTCCTCATCAACCCCTACGGCTTCATGTTCGAGGAGATCACCGCTTCGAGCCTGGTCAAGGTAGACGCCCATGGCAACAAGCGCGACGAGACGCCCTTCAACGTCAACCCCGCCGGTTTTGTGATCCACAGCGCGGTGCATGCGGCGCGCCACGACGCCGGCTGCGTGCTGCATGTACATACCGCCAACGGCATTGCGGTGGCGGCACAAAAGGGCGGCGTGCTGCCGATTTCTCAGCAGTCGATGTTTGTGCTGGCCGCGCTCGGCTACCACGACTACGAAGGCGTGGCGCTGCGCGACGAAGAAAAGCCGCGGCTCGTCGCCGATCTGGGCGAGAACACGTTTTTGATGTTGCGCAACCACGGCCTGCTGACGGTGGGCGCCACCGTGGCCGACGCATTCACGGCGATGTACACGTTTGAGACCGTGTGCACCATCCAGGTCCGCGCCCAGGCCGGTGGTGGTGAGCTGTTGCATGTCTCTCCGGCCATCATCGCCACCGCCCGCCAGCAGGCCCGCGAGGTCACCAAGAGCCTGGGCTCGCAAGGCGCCTGGCCGGGGCTGCTGCGCCGGCTCGACCGGCGCCTGCCCGGCTACGACTGCTAAGGCAACGCTGATCAAGTCCCTCGCGGCGCGCGCATCCCTGCTTTGGGCGGTCTGCGGCGTTGCAAATCCTCGCCATAGCCGGGCTGTGGCTGTGGTTTGCGCCTTGCAGCCCATCCCAAACCAGGGCGCGCGCACTCGCGGGGACTTCATCAGCGTCGCCCCAAGCCAGATGCAGGCGCCGTGGCATGGGCCACGGATTGCGGTTGCGCGAGCGCCGCGCCCGGGGCTGCCGGGCAACCCCCGTGCTAGAGTCATTTTCGAATTGTCACTGCCTGTTACTCCCCTCGTGCTGCATGCCTAAAAAGCCAGCCTGGCCCTTGCTCGTTTTCGCCGGTGTGGCTGCAGCCGTGGTGGGTGCCGCGTCAGCAGCCGGCTTCGGTGCGGGCGCCAGCAGTGCCGTGATGGGCCAGCCGCTGGACTTTGCGGTGCAGGTGCGCCTGCAAGCCGGTGAAGCGCTGGCGCCTGAATGTGTCAGCGCCGAAGTCACGGTGGGCGACCGGCGGGTCTCGCCAACGTTGGTGCGCACCGCGCTGGAAATGACCAGCGCAGACACCGCACGCATCCGCGTCATCAGCAGCCAGGCCATAGACGAGCCCGTGGTCGGCGTGGTGCTGAATGCTGGCTGCGCCGCAGCGCGGCTGACGCGGCGTTTCGTGGTGCTGGCCGACCCACCGATGACACCGATGACACCCCTGCCTTTGGCGCAGACCAGTGCGGCGGCCCATGCCCCGACCTACGCCCCGGCCTTTGCCGCTGCCCTGCCCACGGTGGGTGCGACGGGCGCGCTGGCAGGTGCTGCGCCCGACGACGGCGGGCCAGGCCCCGCTGCCGATACCGCTGGCACATTCACCACGCCCGCCGCCATCCCCGCCACCGCGATCCCCGTGCCTGCAGCAGCCCTGCGCAACGTCGCCAGCCGCACGACGGCCAGCGCCACGCCCCGCGCCGCCTCCCGCTTGGCTGCTGGCCCTCGAGTGCGCGCCGAACAGCGCACGGAACAGCCTGCGGAAGCCCCGCGCCGTGGGCGCCGCGCAGCGGTCAGCCGCGCCGCGCCGGTGGTGGCCGCCGCTGCGCCGCGCTTGCGCCTGGACGTCGCCGAAGCCCCGCCCAGCGCGCAAGCCGCGGTGGTAGACCAGGCGCTGGCCGCCGTGGCCCAGGCTGCCAGCGCCACGCGTGCCGCGACTGCGTCCGCTTCGGCTGCTGCCGAGCGCATCGCCAATCTGGAACGCACGGTCGATGGCCTGAGCAAGCAAGCCCAGGCCAGCCGCGACAGCGCCACGCAACTGCGTGAACGACTGACGTTGTCCGAAGGCGCCGGCCGCTGGACGGGGCCTTTGCTGGCCGTGGTGCTGGCCCTGGTGGCATTGGCCGCCTGGCTGGCCTGGCGTTTGAACGGCGGCGAAGGCGCGCGCCAGCGGGCCTGGGCCGCTGCGGCTGCCGCGGCGGGCACATCGTCCGCATCTGCAAACGGGCAAGCGTCGAATTCCGAATTGACGCCCAGCAAGCAAGCCACGTCGCCGATTCCGTTTGTCACCTCCGAAATCAGGCTGCCGCCAGCGGCGGCATCGGCGCGCGCGCGTGCCACGCCGGCCTGGCCCGCGCCAGCGCCGGTGGACCCGCCTTCGACGCAAGCACCGCCGCCAGACCCGCCCACGCTGCCGCTGTCCAGGCTGGCAGCCGCGCGGCCGAATTCGAACCAACCGGCGAACCAGGCGGCAAGCACGCAGGCAAGCACGCCGGTGATGGCAAGAGAACTGCCGCGAGAAGCGTCGAAAGATCTGCCAAGAGAACCACCGATCGAGTTCCCGTACGACACCGCGATGCAGCGCACCGAGCCGATGCCGCCGCGGCTGCTGACGGCTGACGAAAGCGCGCCGCGCGACGTGTCCATCGAGGAGCTGATCGACCTCGAACAGCAGGCCGAATTCTTCATCGTGCTGGGCCAGGACGATGCCGCCATCGAACTGCTGGCTGAACACCTGCGCCACACCGGCGGTGGCAGCCCGCTGCCCTACCTGAAGCTGCTCGAGGTCTACCGCCGCCGCGGCGACCGCGACGACTATGGGCGCATGCGCCAACGCTTCAACCACCGCTTCAACGCCTACGCGCCCGACTGGGACGCCGACTTGCTGGCCGGCCGCACGCTCGAGACCTACGGCGGTGTCATTCCCCGTTTGCAACAGGTGTGGGCGCGGCCACTGGACGCCATGGCCGAACTGGAAGCGCTGCTGTTCCGCAAATCGCGCGGCGACCTGTTCGAGCTGCCGGCCTACCGCGAGGTGCTGTTCCTGTACGCACTGGCGCGCGACCTGCTGGACCGCGAAGCCGCCGACACCGGCAACGTCGACCTGCTGCTGCCGATGGCCGACGGCGGTGATTTCAGCAGCACCGCGCCGGCACCCTTTCTGGGGCTGGACCACGACAGCGGCTTTGACGAGCAGGCGCTGGACAACCGGCCGACGCGGCCGCTGGACTTCGACCTGACATCAGAACGCGACCGCCCGAGCAGCATCTTCGGCCCGCTGGACGGTGCCGTGCCGCGGCGGCGTTAGGGCGACGATGATTGAGTCCGTCGCGAGGGACTAGATCAGCGTTGCCTGAGGGCCCTCTGCTGCGGCTGTCACAGCTTGCGCAGGCGCTGCAAAGCCTGTTGCAACGTGGTGTCCTGCTTGGCAAAACACAGCCGCGCCAGGCCTTGCTCGAAACCGCCTTCATAGAACGCCGAGACGGGTATCGCCGCCACACCCATTTCTCGCGTTAGCCATTGACAGAACTCGGCTTCGGGCAGGGCGCTGACGGCGCTGTAGTCCACGAGCTGGAAGTAGCTGCCTTGGGTGTGCAACGGCTTCAGCCGCGTGTGGGCCAGGCCGGCCAGAAACAGGTCGCGCTTGCGCTGGTAGAAGGCCGGCAGTTCCAGGTAGGGCGCGGCGCTGGCCATGTAGCGGGCCAGCGCGTGCTGCACCGGCGTGTTCACCGTGAAGACGTTGAACTGGTGCACCTTGCGGAACTCGGCCGTCAGCGCCGCTGGCGCGGCCACGTAACCCACCTTCCAGCCCGTCACATGGAAAGTCTTGCCGAAGCTGCTGACAACAAAGGCCCGTGCTGCCAGCGAAGCAATGCTGGCGGCACTGACATGCGGCAGGCCGTCAAACACCATGTGTTCGTAGACCTCGTCAGACAACAGCAGCGTCTGCGTCGGCGCCAGCAAGTCGGCCAGTTGTTGCATCTCGGCGCGCGTCCACACCGTGGCGCTGGGGTTGTGCGGGCTGTTCAACATCACCAGGCGGGTGTTCGAGTTCAGCGCCGCGGCGATGCGGTTGAAATCGGGGCGGAAGCTGCCCGGCGTCAAAGGCACGCGCACGACACGGCCGCCGGCCAGTTCGATGTTGGGCGCGTAGCTGTCGTAGCTGGGTTCCAGCACCAGCACCTCGTCACCCGGACGCACGCAGCACAACACGGCCGTGAGAATGGCCTGCGTGGCGCCGGCGGTGATGGTGATCTCGCTGCCGGCGTCGTAGTGCTTGCCGTACAGCGCGGCCATCTTTGCCGCCACGCGTTCACGCAGCGACAGCACGCCGGGCATTGGGGGGTACTGGTTCAGGCCCTCGCGCATGGCCTGGCCGACATGGTCGAGCAAGGCCGGGTCGCAGTTGAAATCCGGGAAGCCCTGGCCCAGGTTGACGGCACCCACTTCCTGGGCCAGCGCCGACATCACCGTGAAGATGGTGGTGCCGACCTGGGGCAGGCGGCTTTCGATGTGCGGCGTGGTGACGGGCAGAGTGACGGGCGTGGTGACTCGCGTAGTGACAGCATTCATTGCGCAACAGGTTTTCAGAGTTCGTAGTCGGTGCCTGCACCACTGGCGCCCGCCATCGCGCGCGCCAGCAGTGCCGGGCTCAGCCGGGGTGACAGCAGTTCGGCAAAAGCATAGACAAACTGTCGCAGATAGGCGCCCCGCTTGAAGGCCACACGCGTGACGTTGGGGCCGAACAAGTGGCCCAGCGGGCGCGACGCGAGTTCGGGTTCGGCATCGCCGCGCATCGCCAGTTCGCTGACGATGCCCACGCCCAGCCCCAGGCGCACATAGGTCTTGATGACATCGCTGTCTATGGCTTCCAGCGCCACCAGCGGTTGCAGGCGGGCGCGCTCAAAAGCCTGGTCGATGCGCGTGCGGCCCGTCACCGTGGGCTGGTACAGCACCAGCGGGTGCGCCGCCAGTTGTTCCAGCGTCGGCCGTTCCACGCGGGCCAGCGGGTGGTCGGCGGGCACCACCATCACATGGTGCCATTCGTAGCAGGGCAGGGTGATGAGTTCGGGGTGGGCCGCCAGCGCTTCGGTGGCCAGGCCGATTTCGGCGACGTCGTCCAGCAGCATGCGCGCCACCTGTTGGGGCATGCCCTGGTGCAGCACGACCTGCACCTTGGGGTAGCGCTTGCGCAGTTGGGCCACCGGTTCGGGCAGGAAGTAGCGCGCCTGGGTGTGGGTGGTGGCGATGCGCAAGGTGCCGGCGTCCTGCTTGCTGAATTCATCGCCAATGCGCTTCAGGTTGGTGACCTCGCGCATGATGATTTCCACCGCTTTCAAGACCTGCTGGCCGGGCTCGGTAATCCGCTTCAAGCGCTTGCCGTGGCGCGCAAAGATGTCCACGCCCAGTTCTTCTTCGAGTTCAAGAATCGCCTTGCTGACGCCGGGCTGCGACGTGTGCAAAGCCTTCGCGGTCTCGGTCAGGTTGAGGTCGCGGCGCACGGCCTCTTGCACAAAGCGGAACTGGTGAAGATTCATGCGGCGGCGGTGGTGGCTGTCAGGGTGTCAGGGTGTCAGGGTGCTGGGCGTGAGCGTGGACACCGCCACCTGGGCCATCGCCAGCACCACGCTGTCGACCTCGCCCACCGCAGCGTGCAGCGTGAAGGCCACACCGGGGTGGTCGCGGCGCAGCGCATCCATCAGCAGCGGCAGGTCTTTGCGGACATGGCCGCCGGCGCCCAGGAACAGCGGCAGCACCGCCACCTGCGTGCAGCCAGCGGCCACCAACGCAGCCCCGGCCTCAGGCAGCGAAGGGGCCATGAATTCGAGGAAGGCCAGGCGCACCGCAGCGCCGGGCCGCTGGCGCCGCACCTGTGCGGCCACGGCCTCGAAGGGCGCGGCCCAGCGGGGGTCGCGCGCACCGTGCGCGAAAAGGATGAGGCCGGTGTTGTCCATGCCCTTCAGCGGTAACGCACCAGCCAGGCAAAAGCGCCCATCGAAAGCAGCAGATAGACCAGGCTGGGCGACGCCGCGGCGACCCACGGCGTCCAGCCGCGCAGCATGCCGATGTGGCCACTCAGGTTGTTCAGCAGCACAAAGCTGATGCCCAGCATGATGCCGCCAAACACCTTCAGGCTGACGCTGCCCGCGCGGGCGTGCAGGTAGGCGAACGGCAGCGCCAGCGCCACCATCACCAGGCAGGCCAGCGGGTACAGCGCCTTGCGCCAAAAGCGTATCTGGTGCTGCTGCGCGGCCTGTTCCTGGTCGCTCAGGTGGGCGCTGTAGCGCCACAGCTCGGCGGTCGTCATGGTGCCCACCGGCAGCACCGCGGCGGCGACCACGGCGGCACTCAGCGTGCTGGGCCAGGCCAGCGCGGCGTGGTGCTCGATCTGCACCGCGGCGTCATCGCTGCGCAGCTGCGGCCAGCGCGCCACGCTGACTTCGGTGAGCTGCCAGGTGCCGTCGTCGCCGACCCGGCCCTCACGCGCTTCGGTGCGCGAAACCAGTCGGCCATCGGCGTCAAATTCGAAAATGCGCAGGCCCGACAGCATGCCCGCGCTGCTGGCCCCGGCCACGTTCACCGAATAGCTGTGCTCGCCTTCGGCGGTGCTGTGTTTGTCCTTCAACCACGCGCCCGCACTGTCCAGCCGAATGCCGCCATTGAAGCGCGCCTTCAGCAGCACGCCCTGGCGTTCGCTGGCCGGGGCCACGTAGTCGCCGGTGATGAAGGTCAGCGCACCAAAGGCCACCCCCAGCGCGGCCAACAAACCCAGCGCGCGCCCGGGGCCCAGGCCGCCGGTGCGCAGGATCGTGAATTCAGAAGACTGCGCCATGCGTGCCAGCGAATAAATGGTGCCGATGAGCACGGCAATCGGGAACAGCTCATACAGGTGGCCGGGCAGGTCGAAGGCCGCCGCCAGCAAGGCATGCCAGGCGGTGCGTCCGCTGCGGCCCACGCCGTCCAGTTGGTCGACAAAATCGAAGAAGAAAAACAGCGACAGAAAGGCCAGCGCCACGAACATGACGGACGCGACGATGTCGCGGTAGAGCAGGCGGCGGATGGTTTTCATGCCGCCGCCGGTGCGGGTGCTCGCGCCGACGCCGGCCGCCGCAAAAAGTGCGTGACGGCGGCATGGTCGCGCCACCACAGCAGCGCCAGAGCCAGCGCAAACGTGCCCCCATGCAGGCCCAGCAGCGCGCTGCCCATGCCCACCCGAGCGCTGGCCACCCAAGCCTGCGACAGGTTGATGAGGTTGTAGTAGACCAAGAAGGCGAGCAGCGCAAACAGCAGGTTCCAGTTGTTGGCACGGCGCGGGTTGGTGGCCGCCAGGCCCACGCCCAGCAGCAGCAGGTTGGCCGCACCCAGCAGCAGGCCGAAACGCCACACCAGCTCGGCCTGGTTGCGGGCGCTGGGCTTGCGTATCAGCTCGACGGTGCGCAGCGCCTTGGGCGGTTGCGCTTCGGCAGCACCGGCTGCACGCTCGCTGGCCAGTACCCGGTAGGTCTCGAAACGCGACAACGTGCGTTCACCGCTTTGCATGTCGGTGTCATTGCGCTGGCCGCGTTGCAGCACCAGATAGCGGTCATCGCCTTCGCTTTCCAGCCGGCCTGAATGCGCTGATGTCACCGATTCACCATGTTCTTGCTGCGCCAGGATGAAGACGTTGCGCGCGTTGACGCCGTCGGCGCTGTCGCGTTCGATGAAGAAGACACGGCGGCCGTCGCTGCTGGTCTGGAACACGCCCGGCATCACGCGCGAAAGGTCTGAGCGTTTCTGGTAGCGGTCGCGCAGCTCATTGCTGTTGCGGTTGCCCCAGGGCCACACCACCAGCAGCAGCACGCCCACCACCAACAGCACCGGCCAGCCGGTGCGCAATACCGGCCGCACAAAGCGCGACAGGCCCACGCCGCTGGCAAACCAGATCGCCATCTCACTGTCGCGGTACATGCGGCCCAGCGTCACCACGATGGCGATGAACAGCGACAAAGCCATCATTGTCGGCAGGTGGCCCAGCGCCACATAACCCAGCAGCAAGACCACATCCTGCGGCGCAATGCTGCCGCTGGCCGCCTGGCCCACGGTGCGGATCAGAAACATCGTCAGCACGATGGTCAGGATGACCACCAGCGTGGCCCCGAAGCCCCGCGCCAACTCTCTGCGCACAGTTGAATCGAATAACATCTTGTGCTTTAAGCGTTGGGCGTAATTATGGACTTCAAGACGCAGGTGGTCGGTGCAGCAGGGCTTGCCGGTGTGGGCGCTGACGCCTTGCTGGTGCTGGTGTGTGCACAGACAGGCGGGCAGACATTGCCCGACGGCCTGGACGCACCGCTGGCTGCGGTGTTGGGCACGGCAGTCAAGGACGGCGACTTCGTCTTCAAGGCCGGCCACACGCTGTACGCCCACCGCGTCGCCGCCGTGAAGGCCGCCCGCGTGGTGTTCGCTTGTGCCGGTGATGGCTCTGTCAAAGCGCTGCGCAAGGCCGTGGCCAGTGGCCTGGTTTACTTGAAGGCCGGTGGCACCCAACAACTGGCCGTGGCGCTGGTCGGCGCCAACTGGACAGCTGCCCACGCCGAAGCGCTGGTGTCGGCCGTGGCCGAATGCGTCTACCTGTACCGCGAAACCAAACCCAGCGCACCCGATGCCGCCAAGCTGGCCAGCGTGGGCTTGCTCTGTGGCAAGCCCGAAGCCACCGTGTTGGCCGCGGCGCTGCGCCTGGGCGAAGCGGTGGCCGCGGGCACCCTGCTGGCCCGTGAATGTGCGAACCGCCCGGCCAATGTCTGCACCCCCACCTACCTGGCCGAGCAGGCCAGGAAGCTGGGCAAGGAGCACGGCCTGAAGGTCGAAGTGCTGGAGCGCAAGGACTGCGAAAAACTCGGCATGGGCTCTTTCCTGGCCGTGGCGCAAGGCTCTGATGAGCCTTTGAAGTTCATCGTCGCGCGCTGGATGGGCGCGGCCAAGAACGACGCGCCGGTGGTGCTGGTGGGCAAGGGCATCACCTTCGACACCGGCGGCATCAGCCTGAAGCCGGGCGCGGAGATGGACGAGATGAAGTTCGACATGGGCGGCGCCGCCAGCGTGTTGGGCACGCTAAAGGCCGTGGCGCAAATGAAGGCCAAGATCAACCTCGTCGGCATCATCCCGGCCTGCGAAAACATGCCCAGTGGCCGTGCCATCAAGCCAGGCGATGTCGTGACCAGCATGTCGGGCCAGACCATTGAGATCCTCAACACCGACGCCGAGGGCCGGCTCATCCTGTGCGATGCGCTGACCTACGCCGAACGCTTCAAGCCCGCCGTGGTCGTCGATATCGCGACCCTCACCGGCGCTTGCGTGGTGGCGCTGGGGCATCACCGCTCAGGCCTGTTCAGCCCCGACGACGCACTGGCCACAGAACTGCTGGCCGCCGGTGATCACGCCCAAGACCCGGCCTGGCGCATGCCGCTGGACGAGGAATACGACGAAGGCCTGAAGAGCCACTTCGCCGACATGGCCAACATCGGCAGCCGCGCTGGCGGCGCTGTCACCGCGGCGATGTTTCTCAAGCGCTTTACCGCCAAGCTGCGCTGGGCCCACCTGGACATCGCCGGCACGGCCTGGAAGTCGGGCGCGGCCAAGGGCGCCACTGGCAGGCCGGTGCCATTGCTGACGCACTTTGTGCTGTCGCGCGCCGGCTGAAGGCCGGGCGTGGCTGCGGTGCGTGCGGTGAAGCCCGAGAACCCGGAGCCCGGCCTTGACCGAAGTTGAGTTCCACACCGGCGTGCAAGACCCCATCGCCTTCACCTGCCGATTGCTGCGCAAGGCTTACCGCAAAAATGTGCGGGTGCTGGTCACAGCCGCGCCCGAATTGCTGGCCGAACTCGACCTTCAACTGTGGACATTCGAAGCACGCGAATTCTTGCCCCATGTGTTGGTCGCCGACGTGCATAGGCCAGGCGCTGCCGCAGCGCTGGCTGCACACACACCCATCTGGCTGGCCACGCGCGCTGACAGGGCTGACGCGCCGCGCGTGGTCGTCAACCTGGGCGCCGACGCGCCCGAAGACCTGGCCGCGCTGGAACGCTTGATCGAGGTCGTGGCGGCAGACGCCGACGAGATGGACCGAGGCCGCAGCCGCTGGCGGGCCTACAAGAGCGCGGGGCTGGAAATACGCCACCACGCGGCCGGGGGCGCCGGTGAATGAAGGCCGGCCGTTGATCTCAGAACGGGTGCCCACGCTGACCGAGGTGGTGGAACTGGCGTTGCCGGCCGAGGTTCTTGTGGCGCCCGACATGCTGTCGCCGCCCGCGGCTGGCCTGGAGCATGGCTTGGATGACGGCGCACCGCCAGCCACCGGCAGCGGACCGCTGTCGCCACCAGCTGGGTCATCGCCAGCGCCTGTGCGGGTGCCGCTGCGCATGCAGTTGCGGGTACCGCTGCCCGCCCCACCGCTCGCGCCACCCATGGCCGCAGCCGATCCACAGACGCTGGTGGCGCAGGTGCTCGCCGAACTGGCCCCGCGCCTTGACGCCCTGCTCGAAGCCCGTCTGCGCGAGGCCCTGGCGCCGGCGTTGGCGCGCGCCGCCGAGGGGCTGATACGCGACGCCGCTGCCGAGCTTTCGGCCACCCTGCGGGCCTTGGTTGAAGAGACGGTGGCGCAAGCGCTGCGCCGCCAAGACCCCGGCTGAAACACGCGGCTTGGCAGGGCCGTGTACAGGCCAATCCCCAATCAGCGGGCCTTGCGTTTTCGGCTATCGTTGTTCACGGAATCAATACTTTGGTGCACGCCCGCTGCGGCTGCACCGTCAACAGGAGGGATCTGCATGCAAGCCAAACTGGGTCTGGTGGTCGGGGTTTTCGGGGCCGTGGCCCTGCTGCTGGGCGGATGCGATTCCGCCAAGGAACAGGTCATCAAGATCGGCCATGTCGCGCCCACCAGCGGCGGCCAGGCCGACCTGGGCAAGGACAACGAAAACGGGGCCCGCATGGCCATCGACGAGCTCAACGCCAAGGGCGTGATGATCGGCGGCAAGAAGGTCAAGTTCGAGCTGGTGGCCGAAGACGACGGTGCCGACCCCAAGCAGGGCGCCGCAGTCGCCACCAAGCTGGTTGACAGCAAAGTCAACGGCGTCATCGGCCACTTGAATTCGGGCACCTCGATCCCGGCTTCGAAGATCTACAGCGACGCCGGCATCCCGCAGATCAGCCCGTCGGCCACCAACCCCAAGTACACGCGCCAGGGCTTCAAGACCACCTTCCGCGTCGTCGCTGACGACGTGCAACTCGGTGGCCTGCTGGGGCGTTACGCGCAAAACGAAGTCAAGGGCAAGGCGATTGCCGTCATCGACGACCGCAGCGCTTACGGGCAGGGTGTGGCTGACGAGTTCGACAAGGGCGTCAAGGGCGCTGGCGGCACCACGGTAGACCGCCAGTTCACCAACGACAAGGCCACCGATTTCACCGCCATCCTGACCGCCGTCAAGGCCAAGAGCCCCGATGTCATCTTCTATGGCGGCATGGACGCCCAGGCCGGCCCCATCCTGCGCCAGATGAAGCAGTTGGGCATAACAGCCAAACTGATGGGCGGTGACGGCATCTGCTCAACGCGCTTGCCAGAACTGGCGGCGGGCTCGGCAGCCGACGGCCAGATCGTCTGCGCCGAAGCCGGTGGCGTTGAAGGCACGGGCAAGAAGTCGCTCGACGACTTCAAGGCCAGGTTCAAGGCCAAGTTCAAGGTTGACGTGCAGATCTACGCGCCTTATGTCTACGACGCCGTCAACGTGATGGTCGCGGCGATGGTCAAGGCCGATTCGGCCGAGCCCGCCAAATACCTGCCCTTTTTGGCCAAGACCGAAGGCTTCCCAGGTGTCACGGGCAGCATTTCCTTCGATGAGAAGGGCGATGTGAAGAACGGCGCGCTGACGTTGTATACCTACAAGGGCGGCAAGCGCGAAGAGATCGCTGTGGTCCGCTGAAGCTGCCCCAGCAGGAAACAAAAAACCCGCCTCGGCGGGTTTTTTGTTGAGCGCCGCTGAACTACTTCAGCTTCACTTCCTTGTACAAAACATGCTTGCGTACCTTCGGGTCGAATTTCAGGAATTCGAGCTTTTCTGGCGTCGTCTTCTTGTTCTTGCTGGTGGTGTAGAAGTGCCCGGTACCGGCACTGGATTCCAACTTGATCTTCTCGCGTCCGCCTTTGCTGGCCATGGTGTGCTCCTAAGCTCTTAAATTTCGCCGCGGGCACGCAGGTCGGCAACGACCTGCTCAATGCCCACCTTGTCGATCAGTCGCAGCGCCGCATTGCTGATGCGCAGACGAATCCAGCGGTTTTCGTTTTCGACCCAGAACCGGCGGTATTGCAGGTTGGGCAG
>JANMJI010000238.1:0-23530 GCA_031371275.1 Betaproteobacteria bacterium | reverse complement strand
ATCGCCGGCGGCGCGGTGCGAGCGGCGGAGAATTTGTCGGCTTCGATCTTCATGTCCATGTCGCCGCCGCCCATCACGAGCGGGAAGTCGAGCCGTGTGGTGATCGTGTCGCCGCTGCGGCTTTCCCGGCGCAGCAGTTTGTAGTTGACCAAACCGGGCAGCGCCGCGGGCATCGGGCGGCGCGCGATTTCGGGCTGGTGCTGGGCGATGAAGGGCAGTTGCGCTGGGTCCACGCTGCGGCGGAACGCGGCGGCTTGCAGGAGCGCGAGCAAACGATAGCTCTGGTCGAGGCTGCCGTACGAGCCTTGCGGGTGGGCGGACATGAAGCGAGAAAGGTCGGTGGCCATCGCCAGCATCAGCGGGTGGTTGCCGCCACCGGCGTCGCGTGTGCGCCCGTCTCGGTTGACAACCTGCCGTTCGGTAAACACGGCGACGTCCAGCTTGTCGAGCGTCACCGTGTTGCCGGTGACGGTGAAGCTCGGCTGGCGGTCGTAGTCGGCAATGCGGAACCAGAAGCGAGCCATCGACGGCCCTGCGGCGTTGCCGGAAGGGCTGCGTGCTTCGTCGAGCAGGCGGTCGATGAGCGATGGTACGCCGTCGAGTCCTTCGCTTTTGCTGCTGGCTTGGACGTGCTTTTTCATGTCGTAGTCGGCCACGATGCAGCGGTGCGCGCTCAGGCTCTCTCGCGCCACGCCGGCACCGCCAACCAAGACCTGCTGGCCCTTCGCGTTCCACGCTTTCTCGAGCGCAGCGGCGAAGCGCTCGGCATGGCCGGGCTGGCTGATGTCCACCCGAGTAGCGCTGAGCCTTTCGACCGCACGCAGCGACTCTGGCTGCGGATCGAGCGAGCAGTGAGGCGCGCCGCCGCTTCCGCGGCTGCGCAGCAGCACGTTGCGGTACAGCACCAGCAGTTCGTCGACATGCATCGGTTCGCGCTGCGGTTGGCGCTGGAAGATCAGGATCAGATCGCCCCCTTCTTCGATGAAGCCTTCAGGCCAGTTGCCACCACCGAGTTGCTCCAGGTCGGGCGGAACCGGCTTTCGGGCAGCGTGCAGCGCAGCAAGCTCGCGCTCCAGGCCGCGTAGCGAGACGGCCACGCGCTCGCCTTCCCAACCGATGGCGTTCGTGGCCGGGCGCGGCTGACTAGCGGCGCCAGGCGGGCCTACCGCAGCGAACGCGCAAGCGAGCAGGCAGCGCAAGGCGCTGCGGCGGGAGTCGAAAGGGGTGGTCATGGCAATCCTCGTGCGCAGCGGTGGTGTCAGCGGGAGCCCGCGGGCCTGAACTTCGACGCATCGATCTTCATGTCCTGGTCGACGCCGCTCACGGCGGGCCGCACCTCTGCCGGACGCGGAGCGGGCGAAACGGGGGCTACAGGTGCGGTTGCAGCAGGTGCGATCGGCTGCCGCGGCATGCGGGATATGGCGTACTGGTCCGAAATCCGCTGCAGCCCTTGCAGCAGGTTGCCTTCGACGCCGGCGCCGCGCAGGGTGGCAGTGGCGCGTTCTTCGGCGTCCGGGCCGGAGCCTCCGAAGAACGTGATCCAGTCCTGCGGCCGTCGGCCGGCTCGGAACTCGGCATCGGCGGTGCGGGAGTACTGATCGATCAGTTGGGCAGGCAGTTCGCGAAACGGCTTGCCGCTGTAGTCGAACCCCGTGAGCAGCGCGCGCTCGAGTGGGCTGTCTCGCAACTTGGCGCGCAGCGTGGCCGCGGTGGCGGTGCCGGCCGATTCGTACAACGAAGCGACGTTTGGGTTGCCACCGCTGACAACCAGCCCGAGTGCGCTCCAGGTGGCACCGACTGCGGCGTCGGTTATCTTTTCGACGGTGGCGGGGGACACATGGCCGTCGAACGTGGCGTCGCGCACGGCCCCGAGAGCATCCAGGGCACCGAACGTGGGCACGGCACCCAAACTGTGCCGGTATTTGATCAGGCCGGCTTCGCGAAGGTGCGGCGCAAGCCTTGCCAGCAGACCCTTGCCCAGAATTGTCTGGTCCAGACCGGGAATCGACGTCCCAGTGAGGAGCATCGTGCCGGCTGCGTCCAGTGCATCGGAGCGCAGCGGGACTAGGCGACGCTCTTGCCAGGCCCTGAGGTCGTCGGAAATCGCCGTGGCGAGACCCAGAACCTCCGCAGTTGCTGAAAGGCCCTGACCGACGCCCTGCCAAAGCCTGATGTTGTTGCGGTCGGGCTTGATCTTGGATAGCTGCTGCATCGCATCTGCCGCGACGCCGAGGTTGGTGTAGATCTGCTGGCCTTCTTCGATCGTGGCCAGTACGCGGTCGGCGCCCGGCGAGCGGCGGCTCTCGGCGGCGAGGGGCTGCTGCGCGATGCGCTGGGTGGCGTCAAGCATCCGGATGCCGATGTCGGTGACGCCATGGCTGCTCAATGTGGCGATGGCTCGATTGCGGGCGTCGAAGCCGGTGCCCCCGAAAACGTCGCCCCAGCGCGGGACAGGCAGCTTCGCGCGCGCTGCGGCGTCAACCGCATCGACGTAAGTCTGGATGACGGCACGCTCGCGCCCCCCCTCGGGCAGGCGCACCTGGGCGAGGTACTTCGACACGCTGCGGTCGAGATCGGCAGGCCGGGTGATGTGTGCAGCGGCGGAAGTGAGCACGGCAACGGCCTCGCGATCTCCTGCCTCGATCCAGATCTGCCTGCCCCTGCGGTGGGCATCGATGGCTGACTGCAGCGATTCCGCGTGTTGGCGCGCCGTGGTGACCAGCGTGCGCGCATCGAGGCGGCGCGCTTCCGGGGCCTGGTTCTTCTCCAGCATGGCGGAAACGCGCTTGGCGGAGTCGGCGACACGCCCGGCCCGCTCGGCGAGCGACTTCGCTTCGGCCAGCGCCATCGGTTCGACGCGCCGCATCTCGCCACTGAGGAGCAACGCGGCACGCAGCCCAGCAGGGCTGTGTGCGTACGGCGGAAAGCTTCCGATCAGCTTGTTCTTCGGCTCTATGACCAGGTGCGAGCCGAACCAATGAGATCGTTCGAACTCGGCGGCCAAGCGTGCCGGGTCGTTCGCCTGATGAACATTGGTTGCCCGGCGCGACGCCCGCGCTCGTGCTTCCTCGTCCAGGAACTCAAGGCCCAGTTGCAACGGCATCCCCGCGTAGTTCGTCGCGTCGATGTCGAACCGCCCCGCGATCACGGTGGCGAACTGCGCGCCGCGGCTGTAGCCGACGACTTCGATCAGGGCACCGTCCTGGCGCGCCTTGTTCACGATGCCTGTGGCCCAGGCGATGGCCTGCACGTACATCTGGCGCGCGGCGTCGACCCGGGCGTCCTTGCCCGACGGCGCGGCGGGCAGGTACTCCGCAATTTCACGGGCGAGGTCCGGCGAGAAGGGATCGGTCCCGAGAAACACGATTCGGCGCACGACCTGACCGTCGGCTCGGGTTCGTTCGAAGACGGCGAGCTTGACGCTGTCCTTGTCGGTCATCAGGTCGGTCAGGTCGGTGTGGATGCGCGTCCAGTCGCCGACCTTGTCGAGCTTGTAGTGCTCGAACAACTGGGTCTGATCGGCCATGTCTGCGCGCAGTTCGGCTTCCGAAGCGGCAAGCGCAGGAGAGATCAGCGTGAGCAGTGCCAACGCCAATGCGGTGCGGCGGAATGCGGTAGTGAATTGCATGGTTGGCCTTTTCTTGCTACGGCCGATCATTTCGTGAGCCGATCACAGATCGGGCCGAAAACCGCGCAAGAGACCAACCAAGCGGCGAGGCGGTGCGCGTCAGCGCACGTTGGCTCTGGCGACGGTCTAGCCCTAGTCGCGCAGGTTGTCGAAGGCGCCGATTGGGTGGCAGGAAGGTGAGTACAACTTCCGAGGCGCCTGGCCCGCGCTGCGAGCCGACCACTTGTCAGCAGAGTGTTGCCTGCTGAAATCGGCTTGCATCCCCGGCTTGAGCGTGCAGGCCGAGTCGAAGTGACCCCAGTGTGGGCCGACGGCAAGCGCTCGACAGAGGTGACAACCGCTTACGTCGCGCTGGCCTGTCAACTTCACGACACTGACGCCCGCGCACCATCAACAGCGCAAGCCGGTGCGCACAACGCGGCGGCCGCCTGCTTACGGCAACAGTACGGCAACGGAGCGGGCCCAGAAAACAAAAAAGTCAGCAGGCGCTTACCTGCTGACTCTCGTGTTTCTTGGCTCCCCGACCTGGGCTCGAACCAGGGACCTACGGATTACCAGTCCGGCGCTCTACCGACTGAGCTATCGAGGAATTAAGCCTCGCAGTATAGCCCGAAGGTTGTTGCGTCTAGAACCCTGCGGTCACCGAAGCGCGCAGCGTGCGCGGGGCGAGCGGGTACAAATACACATGGCTGAACTGGTAGGGCGACTCTTTCCAGGCGCGGCGGTCGGTGGCGTTGTCCAGGCCGGCGCGCCACACCAGGGTGGTCGTGCCCAGGGTCTGGCGCCAGCGGGCGCCCAGGTCGATGCGGCTCCAGCCCGGGATGCGCACGCTGGTGTCGTTGGGCAGCACGACGCGGTTGCTCTCGGCCGACAGGTGCGCCATCAGCGCCAGGCCGGGCAGGTGGGCGACGCGGTATTCGGTGCCCAGGCGCAGCGTGGCGGCGGGCACGTTCACCGGGCGCTGGCCGTTGAGCTCGGGCTCGGCCGTGGCGCCGCGGCGTTCGGCTTGCAGCCACATCGCACTGGCCTGCCAGATGAAGGCCGCCTGGCGCAGCGCGGTGCTGGCTTCCAGGCCACGGTGATGCTGGCTGCCGTCGATGCGGCGCACACAGGTGTTGGCCGCGCCGCATCCGGCCGTACCCACGCCCACGTCCACCGCCAGCGGGCGGTCGATGTCGAACAAGACCAGGCTGGCGTCCAGCGCATCGCCCTCGTGTTTGATACCGGCCTCGAACTGGCGGCTCTTGAGTGTCGGCACGGGCTGGCCGCGGTTGAGGTAGCGCGCGCGGTTGGGTGCCACGTCAGATTCCAGCCCCTGGCCCCAGCTTGTATAGACAAGTGTGCGCGGCGCGATGTCGTGGCCAAGTGCCAGCCAGGGTGCCGTCAGGCTCTGGCTGTAGTCGGTGGCACGCAGGCCGTCTGAAGCGGAACTGGTGCGTTGGCTTTCACGTTGCAAGCGTGTGTGGCGCAGGCCGGCCCACAGCTGCCAGGTGGGCGCCAGGCGGATGACATCGCGTACGAAGACTTCGGTGCTGCGTTCGTCGCGGTTGGTGTTGGCGTCGCTGCCACCGGGTGAGGGCGGGGTTTGCAGGCTGCCATCGATGTTGCCAATGCCGGCGATGTCGAACACCTGGTCCTGGAAGCGACCACGGTAGCGCGACAGCAGTACGCCGGCTTCGATCTGGTGCCGTGTGCCCGCGTACTCGAACTTGCCATTCGCGGCCAAGGACAAGGCCGTGCTGGTGCGGCGTTCGTTGTCGCTGACGTACTGCCAATACGTGAAGCTGCCGTCGGGTGCGTAGCGGTCGCACAGGTTGACAGGGCTTTGCTGGCAACCGTAGGTGTTGGGGTCGTAGACGCCGT
Organism: Betaproteobacteria bacterium; assembly: GCA_031371275.1. GTDB lineage: Bacteria > Pseudomonadota > Gammaproteobacteria > Burkholderiales > Burkholderiaceae_C > Rubrivivax. The sequence continues at coordinate 18,039 of JANMJI010000238.1, read as the reverse complement.
AGGGGAAGGCAGTACGGTCGTCGCTTTTCAGGCGTTGTTGCATGGCTTGCGCGACGAGGTTCCAGGTCTCGGTCAAACGCTGCTGCAGGCGCAGTGAAGCCGTGCTGCCATCCAGTGCCACGGGCTGACGCCAGGGCTGGTCGTTCAAGTTGCGGCGTGGGTCGATGCTCGAAGCCGCCGGCACGGTGTTTCCCAGCAGACTGAACCCGGCCACGCTGGGCTGCTTTTGGTGGCTGCTTTCCAATTCGGCCTGCAGCAAGGTGTCGGCGCCCAGTCGTGCGTCACCGGCCAGCGCCAGCAAGGAGCGCTGACCTTTGGTGTTGCGGGCTTGCGGGTCCAGGTGTTCGACGGCGGCGTTCAGGCGCAAGCCGAAGCGGCCGTCGGGGCCCAGGCGCTCGCCAATGTCGACGGCCCCCAGCACCGACCCGGCCTGGCGCACTTCCAATCGCACATTGCGTACGCTGACGTCGGCCGGTTTGGTGACGAGGTTGACGACACCGCCCGGTGCGCTGGTGCCGGCCTGCATGCCGCTGATGCCCTTGAGCACCTCGACGCGTTCCTTGTTGTCCAGCGCGATGGCGGTCTCGGCGTTGATGGGCAGACCGTCGCGGCGGTAGTTGAAGCGGTTGTCCAGCGTGTAGCCGCGTGCGGAGATGATGCTCCAGTAGCCCTCGGCGTTGTAGGCATCGCCCAGGCTGGCGTCGAGCCGGGTCAGCGCGCCGATGGACTGCGTGCCGCTGTCGGCCAGCTGCTGTGGGCCGTAGACGTTGGCCGACAACGGTGTGCGTGCCAATGGCGTGTCGCCAAAGCCGGCGACGCTGGCCGTGTTGGCCAGGCCGCGGCCGGTGATGATGACGGTGCTGCTGTTCTGTGCGTGCACTATGGACGTTAGTGCACAGGCCAGCGCCCCGACCATGGCCGTACGATTGCATCGGTGCCGTGAAAAACGGGTGGTGGAAAAACGGATGTGTGCCATGCCTGTTCCTTGCAGGTGATGGCAGGGGCGCGCTCGAATGGATGGGCCCACAGGCGCGGGCCTTCTTCTCAAGACTGCTTCCCTGCGCGAGGATTACCTCGTACTCCTTGCGGAGACTTTGAGACTCGCAAGCGAGCCTCAAAGCCCCATTCGGGAACTTTGAGACTCGCAAGCGAGCCTCAATCAGGTTCAAAGGGACTTTCTCAGTCGGCACCACCTTGCGGCGGTGCCAACACCCCTAGCGAAGTGCTGCGCGCTTGATGCACGCAGCACATTGATTATGGCCCGGTGTGGTGTTCGGGCTGCGGCGCTCCCGCGCCGCTGTGGTGCCAGTGCCGCAACTTCAGCGCACCAGTTGGTCCAGCTTGCCGGTCTTTTCTTTCCATGCGTCGGCATCGGCTGGCGGCGCCTTGCGCTTGGTGATGCTGGGCCATTTGCGCGACAGGTCGGCGTTGATTTTGATGAACTGCAATTGCTCGTTGGGCACGTCTTCTTCGGGCAGGATGGCATTCACCGGGCATTCGGGGATGCACACCGCGCAGTCAATGCATTCGTCGGGGTCGATGACCAGCATGTTCGGCCCTTCGCGGAAGCAGTCCACCGGGCAAACGTCCACGCAGTCGGTGTACTTGCAGCGGATGCACGATTCGAGAACAACGTGGGTCATGGGAATGCTCAGTGAAAAAGTGAGAGGGGCCGCGGCGTCTGCCGCAGCCCGCACCAACCAACGATTTTACGGTGCCAGCGCAGGGCTGGTGGCTTTGGCAGGCTGGGCTGTGCCGTGGGGCAGGGTGCGGGGCACTTCGGCCGCGCCAGCGCCCACGGTCACCACCGTGGGCCGGCCGGCGTGCAGCACGGCGGCGCTGCCCAGCGCGGTCAGCGTGTGGTTGCTGGCCAGCGCGTCGGGCCAGCCGGCGCGTGAGACCACGCACACAGGGGTGTTCGCTGGCCAACCCGCCTGGCACAGGGTACGGCCTAACGCGCCAAGTTGACGGCCTGCCATGTAGAAGACTTCGGTGTCTGCAGAAGATACGGCTGCAGAGCCGGCATGGCGGCCGGCCAGCAGCGCGCCATGCTTGGTCATCGCGGTGGTCAGGCTGACACTGCGGCCAATGCCGCGCCGTGTCAGCGGGCGCTGCGTGTGGGCCGCGGCGGCGATGGCGGCGGTGACGCCGGGCACGATCTCGCATTCGATGCCTGCGGCGGCCAGCGCCTGCAGTTCTTCTTCCAGCCGGCCGAAGATGCTGGGGTCACCGCCTTTCAGACGCACCACCGTCGCGTGGCTGCCGGCGTAGCGCACCAGCAAAGCGTCTATCGTGGCCTGGCCCGTACTGTCGCAAAAGCCGCGTTTGCCGACGTTGACCCACTTTGCGTGGGGCGCCAGTTCGCGCAGTGCGGGGTCGGTCAGCGCGTCGAACAAAACCACGTTGGCTTGGGCCAAGTGGCGCGCACCGCGCACGGTGATGAGGTCGGCCGCGCCCGGGCCGGCGCCTATGAAAACGACGCGGCCTGGCTTCATGCGGCAGGTGTTGTGCTGCGCACCAGCAGAGCGCCGCTGGTGCGGTGGCTGGCCGGGTCGACGACGATCAGCGCGCCGGCCACGCGGTTGCTGGCATAGGGTGCCAGCGGCAGGGGCTGCTGCAGATCGAAGACCACTTCGCCGATCTCGTTCACGCCCAGGCTTTGCGCCGGCAAGGGTTGCAGCGTGTGGATGTCCAGCCGGTGCGTCACCTCGGCCAGTCGCGCCTGCACCCAGCGGTTGCCGTGGCGCAGCCAGTATTTGCGGCCCGGGGTGGCGGCTTCGGTATCCAGCCAGGCCAGTGTGGCACTGAAGCGGCTTGCGGCGGCCAAGGTGGCGGGCGCGGCCAGCCAGTCGCCGCGTGAGATATCGAGCTGGCGGTCGAGCACGACGCCGGCCGATTGCCCGGCCTGTGCAGCAGCCACCGTGCTGCCGGCGCGGCGCAGGCCGGCCACCACGGCGCGTTCGCCACTGGGGAAGACTTGAACTTCGTCACCCACGCGCAGACCGCCTTGCGCAATGCGGCCCCAGAAAACGCGGTTCACCACGCGCGCTTGCTCGCCAGTGCGCTCGCCAGTGCCCTCGCCGGTGCCCTCGCTGCTGCGGGCCACGTACTGCACAGGCAGGCTCAGCGGGCCGGCGGCAGCTTCTTGCGCGCCGGGCAGTTGCTCCAGCAGTTGCAGCAGCGTCGGGCCGCGGTACCAGTGGGCGTTCAGCGGCGTCGCCACGTTGTCGCCACGCAATGCCGATATCGGCACGATGCCGGCCAGCGCAATGCCGGCGTCGTCTGCAAACGCACGCAACGATGCGGCCACCGCGGCAAAGGCCGGGCCGGGGTCGGCGATGGCGTCGAGCTTGTTGACCGCGAACACGATGCTGGGCACGCGCAGCAGTTGCGCCAGCAGCGTGTGGCGGCGCGTTTGCGGCAACAGCGGCACGGCGCGCGCGGGGTAGCCCGACAGGTCGAGCTTGGTGATGTCCACCAGCACCACCGCGGCATCACTGCCGGCGGCCGCGGTGACCATGTTGCGCGTGTACTGCTCGTGGCCCGGCGCGTCGGCGATGATGAACTTGCGCGCCGGCGTGGCGAAGTAGCGCCAGGCCACGTCGATGGTGATGCCTTGCTCGCGCTCGGCTTCCAGGCCGTCGGTGAGCAGGCTCAAATCGATGGCCGCACCCGCGGCGCGCGCGTGCAGGTGGTCAAGCTGGTCGGCCAGGATGGCGCGGCTGTCGAACAGCAGACGGCCTATTAGCGTGCTTTTGCCGTCGTCAACGCTGCCGGCCGTCAGGAAGCGCAGCGCGCCGCGCTGAGGTGTCGGTAGCAAGGGCACCAAGACGGGCGCCACGACGGCATCAAGGGAACTCAACACAGCAGACATCAGAAATACCCTTCTTTCTTGCGGCGTTCCATTGATGCGTCCGATGTGCGGTCGTCCATGCGTGTGGCACCGCGTTCACTGACGGTCACGGTCAAGGTTTCGGCCACCACGTCCACCGCGTTGGCGGCACTGCTTTCCACCGGGCAGGTGCAGGTCATGTCGCCGACGGTACGAAAGCGTACCGGCAGGTTTTCCACCTCTTCACCGGGCAGCGGCGGCGTCACTTCGGTGACTGGCACCAGCAGGCCTTTGCGGCGCACCACATCGCGCGCGTGGCTGTAGTAAAGATTGGGCAGCGGCAAGTTTTCGCGCGCGATATACAGCCACACATCCAGCTCTGTCCAGTTGCTTATCGGAAAGGCGCGGAAGTGCTCACCGGGTTTGATGCGCGTGTTGAAAAGCGTCCACAACTCCGGCCGTTGTTCCTTCGGCTGCCATTGGCCGAAGCTGTCGCGGTGGCTGAAGATGCGCTCCTTGGCGCGGGCCTTTTCTTCGTCGCGCCGGGCGCCGCCAATCAGGCAGTCGAAGCGGTGTTCCTCAATCGCTTCCAGCAGTGCCACGGTCTGGTGGCCATTGCGGCTTTCCAGCGCGCTGGCCAGCCGCACGGTGCCACGGCGGATGCTGTCTTCCACACTGCCGACGACCAAACGTTCGCCCATTTCGGCCACCCGCTGGTCGCGGAATTCGATGACCTCGGGGAAGTTGTGGCCGGTGTCTACATGCAGCAGTGGAAAGGGCAGCCTGCCGCTGAAATCTTTGCCCGCCACATGGTTCTTGAAAGCCTTTTCGGCCAGGCGCAGCACGACACAGGAATCCTTCCCACCGCTGAACAGCAGCGCCGGCCGTTCGAAGCTGGACGCCACCTCGCGCAGGATGAAGATGGCTTCTTCTTCCAGGCCGTCCAGGTGCTGGTGGTCGAGGCCGGGCAGCAGGTGTTCAACTGTCGTGGGGGCGTTCATGCGTGAACCTCGGTACGGATGTTGGGGCCCGTGTGCAGCCCGCATTCCTTGGCACTTTCGTTTTCCCACCACCAACGGCCGGCGCGGAAGTCTTCACCCATCGCCACCGCACGCGTGCAGGGTTCGCAGCCGATGCTGGGATAGAACTGGTCGTGCAATTCGTTGGTGGGCACGCCGTGCAATTGCACGTAGTGCCAGATGTCGGCCTGGCTCCAGTCGGCCAGTGGGCTGAATTTGCTGCGACCGTTTTCGTCGACGCTGATGAAGGGCACTTCAGCGCGTGCGCCAGACTGGTCGCGGCGCAGGCCCGTGATCCACGCCGTGCGGCCGGCCAGCGCGCGGGCCAGTGGTTCCAGTTTGCGCAGCGCACAGCAAGCCTTGCGCAAATCAACACTCTGGCGCATCGCCATCTCGCCGTTGCGGGCGACGAATTCGATGACCTGCGCTTGCCGCGGTGTCCAGCGTTCAACCTGCACACCGTAGTGCGCTTCCAGCCGCGGTATCAGCGCCAGTGTCTCAGCGTGCAGCTTGCCGGTCTCCAGCGTGGCCAGCGCAATCGGCAGGCGGTGGCGTGCGATGAGGTCGGCAAGCACCATGTCTTCGACGCCCAGGCTGGTGGTCAGCACGGCGCGGCCTTTGTGTTGAACGGCGGCCTGTTGCAGCAATGACAGCGCGTGCTGCACACGGTCATCGAAACCCGGCTTGTGACGCGCGTACAGGGCGATGGCTTTGCTCATGGCGGGGTCTGTGAGGGCTGGGCGCTGGCCGCCCGTTCGGGCGGCACTGTCTGGTAGTGGTTGTCAAAGAAGCCCAAGGCGCGCTGCGCCGATTCCAGCTTCTGGTCGGCGCGCAGTTGCACGGCATCAAAGCCGCAGCGGCGCAGCAGCGGCAGCATGTCGGCCATGACCTCGCCGGTGGCGATGATCTGGCCGGCGTAGCGCACGCGGGCGCGCAGCAACACGGCCTGTGAATAGGCGCGGCCGTCGGTCCACTTGGGGAACTGCAAGGCCACCGCCGCGTGGGCCTGAATCTCGTCGGCGCGTGTCAGCACATCTGCGGTGTTATCCAGGCGCAGCGCAGCGGCGGGCAGTTCTTCGGCCGGGGCTATGAATTGCATCGCGGCTCCTTCAGGCCGCAGCCGTGGCACGGCGCACGGCGTTGGCGGCATGGCGGAAGGGCAGCGGGCCCAGGCGCTTGGCGGTGTCGATGAAACGCTCACCCCGGCTGCGTTCGCGCAGGTAGGTGCCGACCACGGCTTCGATGACATCGGGCACTTCATCGGCGGCAAACGATGGGCCTATGACCTTGCCGGCCACGGCCTTGCCGGAAAGCGTGCTGCCGTCGGCGCCGGCCACGCTGACCTGGTACCACTCCAGGCCGTCCTTGTCGACGCCCAGGATGCCGATGTGGCCGCTGTGGTGGTGGCCGCAGCTGTTGATGCAGCCGCTGATGTGCAAGTCGATATCGCCGATGTCGTGCAGCTCGTCGAGGTCGTCGAAACGCTCGGTGATGGCCGCGGCAATCGGGATCGACCGCGCATTCGCCAGCGCGCACAGGTCGCCGCCGGGGCAGGCGATCATGTCGGTCAGCAGGCCGATGTTGGGCGTGGCAAAACCGTCTTCACGGGCGGCCAGCCACAGCGCGCGCAGGTCGGCTTCGCGCACCCAGGGCAGCAGCAGGTTCTGGTCGTGCGTGACGCGCAACTCACTCTGGCTGTATTGCTCGGCCAGCTCGGCCGCGGCTTCCATCTGGTCGGCGGTGACATCACCCGGCGGCAGGCCGGCGCGCTTCAAAGACAGTGTCACGGCGCGGTAGCCCGGCAGGCGGTGGCCGTGCACGTTGCGTTCCAGCCAGCGGGTGTAGGCGGGCAGCGGTTCGCAAGCGGGCTTGGCGATGTCGGACGCGGCGGTCTGCACCGGGTCTGAGAAGCCGGCGGCCACGAGTTCAAATTCAGCCTGCGCAATGATGGGCGTGCCGGCGTCGGCCAGCAGCGCCGCAAACTCGCGGTTCACGGCGTCCACGAATTTCTGGCCCTCGGCCTTCACCAGAATCTTGATGCGCGCCTTGTACAGGTTGTCGCGGCGGCCGTAGAGGTTGTAGACGCGCACCACGGCTTCGATGAAGACGAGGATCTGTTGCCAGGGCACGAAAGTGTTGATCTCGGTCGCTATCACCGGCGTGCGGCCCATGCCACCGCCCACGGCGACCCGAAAACCGACATCGCCTGCGCCATTGCGCTTCAGCGTCAAGCCGATGTCGTGCCAGTCGGTGGCAGCACGGTCTTCGCTGGCGCCTGTGACGGCGATCTTGAACTTGCGCGGCAGGAAGGCGAATTCAGGGTGCAGCGTGCTCCACTGGCGCAAGATTTCGCAGTACGGGCGCGGGTCTACCGCTTCGTCTGGCGCGATGCCGGCCAGGGCATCGGTGGTGATGTTGCGAATGCAGTTGCCGCTGGTCTGAATGCCGTGCATGTCGACGGCGGCCAGCAGGTCCATCACTTCGGCGCTGTCCTTCAGCGCGATCCAGTTGAACTGCAGGTTCTGGCGCGTGCTGAAGTGGCCGAAGCCACCACGTTCTGACGTTAGCCCTGGGTCTTGAAGATCGTGTTCGCGTGCGATGCGGGCCAGTTGGCGCAATTGCCGGCTGCTGAGTTCGCCATAGGGCACGGCCACCCGCAGCATGGGCGCGTGGCGTTGCACGTACCAACCGTTCTGCAGACGAAGGGGGCGAAAGTCTTCATCGGCCAATTCGCCGGCCAGGTGGCGCTGCAGCTGGTCGCGGTATTGCGCGGCGCGGGCGTGGACAAACTGGCGGTCGAAGTCGTTGTAGCGGTACATGTCGGTAGCGTCGCTTGTGGTGCGGCCCCAGTGGTCGGGCGGGCAGGCATGGAACGCAGAATGTAGGAGCCGGGCCGCGCGCCAGGAACTACAAAATAGTGTCTTGCTTATATGGCCTGGGAATGAAGCAGGGCGCGGTGCGCATTCCCGGACAATGTCGGCATGCGCTCCAACCTCTTGTTGTTCGATCTGACCCCGCGCCGGGTGCGCAGCCTTTCCGCGCTGCTGCTGGCCTTGCTGCTGGCGGCCTGCCAGACGACGCCGCCGCTGCTGCCAACATCAGCGGCCAATCAGCCCACGCCCGCCACGGTGCTGGCGCCGCCCCAGCCGCCGGCCCAGGTGCTGCCGCCGCCAAAACCGCCGCGCATCGGGCTGGCCCTGGGCGGCGGCGCGGCGCGCGGCTTCGCGCACATCGGCGTCATTCAGGTGCTGGAAGAAGCCGGCATCAAGCCCGACCTGGTGGTCGGCACCTCGGCCGGCAGTCTGGTGGCCGCGATGTACGCCGCCGGCAAGACCGGAACGGAGATGGGATTGCTGGCGCAGACCATGGACGAAGGCGGCATCACCGACTGGGCCTTTCCCACGCGCGGCTTGATGCGCGGCGAAGCACTGGCGCGCTATGTGCGCGAACAGACCGGCGGCCGCACCATCGAACAGATGAAGCTGCCGCTGGGCATCGTCGCCACCGATCTGGACAACGGCACCGCCATCCTCTTCCAGCGCGGTGACACGGGTTCGGCCGTGCGTGCCAGCAGTGCGGTGCCGGCGGTGTTCCAGCCGGTGCGCATTGGCACCCGTGAGTATGTGGACGGCGGCCTGGTGTCGCCCGTGCCGGTGCGTTTTGCGCGCCAGATGGGTGCCGAGCTGGTGATAGCGGTGGACATCTCATCGCCGCCTGACGGCAACAACACCGGCGACGTGATGAAGATGCTTTTGCAAACCTTCGCCATCATGGGCAAAAGCATCAACAAGTTCGAGTTGCGCGACGCCGATGTCGTGCTGCGGCCCGTGCTGCTGGGCGTGGCCAGCGCCGACTTCACGGCGCGCTTGAAAGCGCTGGCTGCCGGGCGTGAAGTGGCGCTGCGCCAGCTACCCGAATTGAAGGCGCGCATTGCGTTGCTGACGTTGCGCGGCGCGCGGCCCGATTAAAACCAGCGTCACAAAAAGAAAAGGCCCGGCGGTGAAGCCGGGCCCAAAAACAACCTTCCACACGAGAGACCCGGGCTTGAGGCCCCGGGCATCAGGTAGGTTCAGGCCCGGCGCACAAAGTTCCGTGCCCCGGCTGGTGACTGCAATTACGCTGCGCGCTTGCCCTTGGCGGCGGTCTGCGTCGCCTTGACCGCGGTGTTGGTCATGGCGGTGAAGTTGGCTTCGGCCACTTCGGCGGCTTGCTTGGTGGCCTTTTGCACGCTGTCGTAGGCGTTGTTGGCAGCGGCCACGGCCGACTTCACCAGTGCCACGGCGCTTTCGGTACCGGCGGGGGCGTTCTTCACGGCGCTGTCGACCAGGGCCAGCACCTTGCGCTGGCCGTCGGCCATCGTGGCTTCGGCGGCCTTGCTGACTTCGGCGTTGGTGCCGGCCAGGATGTCATACACATGGCGGCTGTAGGAAGCGGCCTTCTCAGCGGCCGGTTGCAGCAGGCTGGTTTGCAGAGCCAGCAGTTCTTGCGCGTCCTTGATGGCCAGCGAAGCTTGCGCGGTTTCGGCGGCTTCGGCCAGCGTGGTCTTGGCCACTTGCAGGTTCAGCTCAACGAGCTTCTCAACGCCCTCGAAAGCCTTGGCGGTGAGGCCGAACAAGGTTTCCAGGCCGGCTTTTTGGGCAGCAACAAATTGGTCAGCGGTAAAGGTGGTGTTCATGGTCAATCTCCGTTGGGTGGGGTTTGGAAAATCTTGCCGCGCACCGATCAAAACGTTTGCTGCGCTGCAACATGAACCGAAGTATAGGGTGGTGCTGGCCCAATGCAAGCCATTTTTGTTGCGCCGCAGCAAAGTAGAGCTGTCTTTCTAAAATCCGTTGTCTTTGAGGTCAAGCCGGTGCGCGCCTTTCATTCAGACCACTTCGTCTTGCCGCTGCCACCCGGGCACAGCTTTCCGATGGCCAAGTACCGGCTGTTGCGCGAAGCCGCCGAAGCCTGGCTGCCCCAGGTGCGCCTGACCGAAGCCCCGCCGGCCAGCGACGGTGAACTGGCGCTCGCGCACGACCCGGCTTGGATCAGCGCTGTAGCCGAAGGCCTGCTCTCAGCCGCGCAGCAGCGTGAAATCGGCTTCCCGTGGTCCGAGCGCATGGCCGAGCGCGCGCGCCGTTCGGTGGGCGCCACCATCGCCGCGGCACGCACGGCCTTGTTCGACGGCGAGGGTGTGGCCGCCAACCTGGCCGGTGGTACCCACCATGCCTACGCCCACAAGGGTTCGGGCTATTGCGTCTTCAACGACGTGGCCGTGGCCGCACGTTTGATGCAGGCCGAATGGCACCGCTTTCACCACCAGCGGCGGCAGTTGCTGCGGGTCATCGTCATCGACCTGGACGTGCACCAGGGCAATGGCACGGCGGCCATCTTCAGCGACGACCCGACGGTGTTCACGCTGTCGCTGCACGGGGCCAGGAATTTTCCTTTCCGCAAGGAAGCCAGCGACCTGGACGTTGAATTGCCCGACGGCTGCGCCGATGCGGCCTACCTGGCGGCGCTGGATGCGGCGCTGGCCCAGGCCTGGGCACAGCATGCTGACGAGCCCCCCGGCCTGGCCTTTTATCTGGCCGGTGCCGACGCGCATGAAAACGACCGCCTCGGCCGCTTGAAGATCACGGCGGCTGGCCTGGCCGAACGCGACCGACGGGTGCTTGCGGCACTGCGCGAGCGCGCCATACCCGTGGCCTTGTCGATGGCCGGCGGTTATGGGCGCGATCTGGCGACCACGGTGGCTGTGCAGCGGCGCACGTTGGAAGAGGCCTGCGCTTCATGGCAGGCCTGGCAGGCGCGGCGCCCGCGGCCGGGGATGGAAGAATGCGACGTCCGAGCAGCCGCTTTCTAGCCAGCCATCCCGCCAGACCCCAGGAAACCTGATGACGACAGAGACACAGCCTAGCGCCGCCATCGCGGCAGCCATCACCGCGCCTATTACCGCGCCTATCACCGCGCCTATCACCGCGCCTATCACCGCGCCTATCACCGCGGACATCACTGCGGACAGCACTGCGGACATCACCCCCGCAAGCACCGCCGCGGTAGACGCCGCCATCACGTCGCGCCGCTCCATCCGCGCCTTCCTGCCTACGCCGGTGCCGCGCCAGACCATCGAAGACATCCTGGCGGTGGCCGCCCGTGCGCCTTCGGGCACCAACACCCAGCCCTGGCAGGTGCATGTGCTGACGGGCGCTGCTTTGCAGGCGTTGGCGCGCGACATTCGCGCCGTGCACGACGACCCCATTGAGCGCGCCAAGCACACCGAGGAATACGCGTATTACCCCACCGAATGGCAGAGCCCCTACATCGACCGCCGCCGCAAAGTGGGCTGGGACTTGTATGCGCTGCTGGGCCTGGCCAAGACCGACAAGGCCGGCATGCACCAGCAGCACGGCCGCAACTACAGCTTCTTCGACGCGCCTGTGGGGCTGATGTTCACGATAGACCGCGTCATGCGGCAGGGCAGCTGGATGGACTACGGCATGTTCCTGCAGAGCGTGATGGTGGCGGCCCGCGGGCGTGGGCTGGACACCTGCCCGCAGGCCGCGTTCACGCAGTTCCACCGCATCATTGCGCGCCACCTGAAGTTGGGTGAGCAGCAGATGCTGGTGTGTGGCATGTCGCTGGGCCATGCCGACCCGGCGGCGATAGAAAACACGCTGGTCACCGAACGCGAGCCGGTCAGCGGCTTTGCCAGGTTCCTGGATTGAAGCTGTCCGTGCCGGTGCCCGTGCGCTTGATCGTGCGCTTGATCGTGCGCTTGGTCGTGCGCTCGCGCGCGCATGCGCCGCGGGCCCTGGCTGCGTTGGCCCTGGTGCTGCCCGCGTGGGCCCATGCGGCCGAGCTTGACGGCAGCCGCTTCGGCGCGGCGTGGGCGCTGCCCTTCGCCGGCATGCTGTTGTCCATCGCGCTGATGCCGCTTGTGGTGCCCAGGTTCTGGCACCACCACTTCGGCAAGGTCGCGGCGGGCTGGTCGCTGGCCTTTCTGCTGCCGTTTGCGCTGGGTTTCGGGCCGGCAGCGGCGGGCACAGTCGTCGTGCACACGCTGCTGGCCGAATACATCCCCTTCATCGCTTTGCTGGTGGCGCTGTTCACCGCCGCCGGTGGCATCTATGTGCGCGGCAACCTGCACGGCAGCCCGGGCGTCAACGTGGCCTTGATGGCCATCGGTTCGCTGCTGGCCAGCGTGATGGGCACCACCGGCGCTTCGATGCTGTTGATACGCCCGTTGATACGCGCCAACGACAACCGCAAGCATGTCGCGCATGTCGTGGTGTTTTTCATCTTCACCGTCAGCAACGCCGGCGGTTCGCTCACGCCGCTGGGCGACCCGCCGCTGTTCCTGGGGTTTTTGAAGGGTGTCAGCTTCTTCTGGACCGTGGGCCATCTGTTCCCGCAAACGCTGTTCCTGCTGGGCGCGCTGCTGGCCATCTTCTATGCCATCGACACGGGGTACTACCGCCGCGAAGGTGTGACGCCGATGGACCCCACGCCCGACACCCCCCGCCTGGGCTTGGACGGTGCCATCAACCTTCTGCCGCTGGCCGCGGTGGTGGTGCTGGTGTTGGTCAGCGGCACCTGGAAGCCCGGCATCAGCTTTGATGTCTTCGGCACGGCTGTCGAGTTGCAGCAAATCGTTCGTGATGTGTTGCTGGTGGCCGTGACACTCACTTCGCTGGCCATCACGCCCAAGGGTGTGCGCGAAGCCAACCAATTCAGCTGGGGGCCGATGCAGGAAGTGGCCAAGCTCTTCATCGCCATCTTCCTGACCATGATCCCGGTGCTGGCGATGTTGAAGGCCGGCGCTGCCGGGCCGTTTGCCGCGGTCACACACGCCGTCACCGGGCCCGACGGCCAGCCGCTGCCCTGGGCCTACTTCTGGTTCAGCGGCGGCCTGTCTTCCTTCCTGGACAACGCGCCCACCTACCTCGTTTTCTTCAACCTCGCTGGTGGCGACGCGGCCACGCTGATGACGCTGCTGGCGCCCACGCTGGCTGCGATATCGGCTGGTTCGGTGTTCATGGGCGCCAACACCTACATCGGCAACGCGCCCAACTTCATGGTCAAGGCCATCGCCGAAGAACGTGGCGTGGCCATGCCCAGTTTTTTCGGCTACATGCTGTGGAGCGGCGCGGTGCTGATACCGCTGTTTGTGTTGATGACCTTCATCTGGTTTGTCTGAAATGAAAAAACCGCATGTGCTGGTGGCCCGCGCCGTGTTCCCCGAAGTGCTGCAAAGCCTGCGTCAGCATTTCGAGGTGGAAGACAACCCCGCTGACACTGTCTTCACAGCCGACCTGTTGGTACAGCGTCTGCAGGGCAAGCAAGGCGCCTTCACCACCGGCAGTGAACGCATCACAGCCGAAGTGTTGGCCGCGTGCCCGCAATTGCGGGTGGTGGCCAATATGGCGGTGGGCTACAACAACTTCGACATCGCGGCCTGCACCGCCCACGGCGTGCTGGCCACCAATACGCCCGACGTGCTGACCGAGACCACGGCCGACTTCGGCTTTGCGCTGATGATGGCCACCGCTCGGCGAATCGCCGAGAGCGAACATTACCTGCGCAGCGGCGCGTGGACGAAGTGGCGCTACGACATGTTCACCGGCGGCGACGTGCACGGCGCCACGCTGGCTGTGCTGGGCATGGGGCGCATCGGCCAGGCCATCGCGCGGCGCGGCGCGTTGGGCTTTGGCATGCAGGTGATTTATCACAACCGCAGTCGCTTGCCCGAGGCGGCAGAACGCGAACTTGGCGCACGCTGGGTGGACAAAGCCACGCTGTTGGCCCAAGCCGACCACCTGGTGCTGGTGCTGCCGTATTCGGCTGAGAGCCACCACTGCATTGGCGCGGCAGAACTGGCGCTGATGAAGCCCACGGCGACGCTGACCAACATCGCCCGCGGCGGCATCGTTGACGACGCGGCGCTGGCCGCAGCCCTGCGCGCCGGGCAGATCGCCGCTGCTGGCCTGGATGTGTTCGAAGGCGAGCCGGCGCTGCACGCCGACTTGCTGACCGTGCCCAACGTCGTGCTCACCCCGCACATCGCCAGCGCCAGCGTGGCCACGCGCCGGGCGATGGCCCACCTGGCCGCCGACAACCTGATCGCCGCGCTGACCGGGGGCACCGCGCCCACGCCCATCAACCCCGAGGTGCTGACCAGCGCGCGGTGGCGGCCATGACCGCCAGCGCGCCACGCGCCGAATACGCCCGTCGACTGCACCGCGTGCAACAGCACATCGACGCCCATCTGGGCCAGCCGCTGGACCTCACCGAGCTGGCCGCAACTGCGCAAGCTGGGTCAGGCGCAGGGCAATCTCGATCAGGCCGACAACGACGCCAACCACGAGCATGGGCAGGCCCACACCGGGTATCTGGAGCCCCCCATGCAAACGCTCAGTGTCAAGGTCATAGACCGCCCCGCGGCCCGCGTTGCCTACCTGCGCTACATCGGCCCGTATGGCCCCGCCGTCGCCGCTTTCTGGCAACAGCAGTTCCACCCTTTCCTGGCCCGTCACGGCTTGTATGGCCGGCCGATTTATGGCGTGAGCCATGACGACCCCGACATCACCGCGGCCGACAAGTGCCGCTACGACACCTGCGTGGAAGTCGAAGCGACGAAAACGTTCAGCTGCGAGATCGTCATTCCGCTCGCGCCGCTGTAGCGCGCGGCCACTGCGTGGCCAGCGCGCCGCGCGCTGACACAATCGGCCCGATGCCCCCATGGATTGTTTTCGTCGCGCTCGCGCTGTTGCTGCTGATTCTTCTGGCGGTCTTGTGGCTGGCGCTGCGCAGCCCGCCCGACAACACCACGGCCCCCGTCGAAAGACTGGAACGCGAACTGCGTGACGAGCTGGGCCGCCAGGGCCAGACCACCCGCGGCGACCTCGGTACCTTCCAGCAAATGCTGTTGGCGCAGAGCGGCGACGTGGCGCGCACGCAGAACGAGCAGATCGACAGCTTTCGAGGTCAGTTGGCCAGCACGCAGCAGGCCGTCAGTGCGGCGCTGACACAGGCCACCCAAGGCCTGGCGCAACAAAGCCAGGCCGCGCGTGAAGCGCAAGATGCCGCGCTGCGGCGTTTTGGCGAAGGGCTGGGCGAACAACTGCGGGCTTTGTCCGAAGCCAATGAACGCCGCCTGGCCGAGGTGCGCACAGCGGTCGAAACACGCTTGGTGTCGCTGCAGGAAGGCAACGAAAAAAAGCTGGAGCAGATGCGCACCACGGTCGACGAAAAGCTGCATGCCACGCTGGAAACGCGCCTGGGTGAAAGTTTCAAGCAGGTCGCCGATCGGCTGGAACAGGTACACAAAGGGCTGGGCGAAATGCAAAGCCTGGCGCGCGACGTGGGCTCGCTGAACCGGGTGCTGACGAACGTCAAAACCCGCGGCATCTTTGGCGAGATGCAACTCGCCGGCCTGCTGGAACAGGTCTTCACGCCAGAGCAGTACGCGGCCAACGTGGCCACCGTGCCCGGCAGCAACGAGCGCGTGGAATTTGCCATCCGCCTGCCCGGCCAGCGTGACGACGGCGCGCCGCTGTGGCTACCGATAGACGCCAAGTTCCCGCGTGAAGACTATGAACGTTTGCTGGACGCGCAGGAACGCGCCGACCCGGTGGCGGTGGAAGCCTCGGCCAAGGCCATAGAAATGCGGCTGCGGGCTGAGGCCAAGAGCATCCGCGCCAAGTACGTGGCGCCGCCGCACACGACAGACTTCGGCATCTTGTTTGTGCCCACCGAAGGCCTGTATGCCGAAGCGCTGCGCCGCCCCGGTTTGCTGGAAGCGCTGCAGCGTGAACACAAGGTCATGCTGGCCGGCCCGACCACGCTGCTGGCGACCTTGACCAGCCTGCAAATGGGCTTTCGTACGCTGGCGCTTGAGAAACGCTCTGCCGAGGTCTGGGAAGTGCTGGGCGCCGTCAAAACCGAATTCGGCAAGTTCGGCGATGTGCTGGCCAAGACCAAGAAAAAACTCGGCGAGGCCAGCGACACTTTGGACGCCGCCGCCGTGCGCACGCGGGCGATGGAACGCCAGCTGAGGAAGGTCGAAGCCTTGCCCGAAGCGCAGGTGGCGCAACTGCTGCCCGGGCTGGCCACCGAACACCGCGACGACGAGCCGGATGTCTGACCGCGTTCGAGCGCTGGTCAACAAGCCGCACAGCGCCGGCTCAGGCCGCGTGCTGGCAGCCTTGATCGTCGGCCAGTTGGGCATGCATTCCGCCATGGCCGGCTTGCGTTTGGCCGCACCCTTGCAGACGCTGCACGAAGGCTACAGCGCGTGGTCGGTGGGGCTGTTGCTGGCGCTGTTTGCCGCCGCGCCGGTGGCCACCGCGCTGCAGGCCGGCCGCCTGGCTGACCGGCTGGGCTACCACAAGCCGGTGTACCTGGCGGTGGCATTCACGGTGCTGGGCTGCGTGCTGGCATTGCTGTCCACGTTGTTCGCGGGCGCCTGGCACTTTGCCTTGCTGTGCGGCGCCGCGCTGGCCACTGGCGGCGGCACCAACACCGGCATGCTGACCATCCAGCGCACGGCGGGCCTGGCCGCGCGCGACAGCACCGAGCGTGTGCGTGTCTTTAGCTGGTTAGGCATTGCGCCATCGTTTTCCAACGTCATCGGGCCCGTGGCCTGCGGCTTCATGATCGACGCTTTCGGCTTTCGCGCTGCCTACGGTTTGCTGCTTCTGATGCCGCTGGCCACGCTGCTGTCAGCGCGCCTGGTGCCGCACATCACGCCGCCCGGCGGTGCCGCGGCAGTGGCCGGGCGCAAGGCCTGGGACTTGTTGCGTGCGCCCGGTTTGAAGCGGCTGCTGGTGGTGAACTGGCTGCTGTCCACCTGCTGGGACGTGCATACCTTTGCCGTGCCGGTGCTGGGCCATGAACGCGGCTTCAGCGCTTCGACCATCGGGCTCATTCTGGGCACCTTCACGCTGTCGGTCACCGGCGTGCGGCTGCTGATCCCGCTGCTGGCCCACCGGCTGAGTGAAGTCACGGTCTTGCGCAGCGCGATGCTGGGCACAGGCCTGGTGTTTGTGTTGTACCCGTTTGCACTGCACCCCTTGGTGATGGGCGGCCTGGCCGTGCTGCTGGGGCTGACGCTGGGCAGTGTGCAGCCGATGGTGATGGCCATGCTGCACCACCTGACGCCCGACAACCGCCATGGCGAGGCTTTGGCCTTTCGTTCGATGGCCATGAACGCCAGCAGCACGCTGATGCCACTGGCTTTTGGCGCCGCCGGTACGCTGGTGGGTGCCGGCGTGCTGTTCTGGGTCGTGGGCAGCGCGGTGGGCGCTGGTTCGTGGGTGGCGCGCCGCTTGGTGCCGACAGCCTGAAGTTCAGGCCGGGGCCAACGGCCTGAACTTCAGGCCACTGCGGTGGCCCTGCATCAGAAGCGGATGGTGCCGGGCGCTGGGGCTTCGGGCGCCGGTGCAGGTGCAGCGGGTGCTGGCCGTGGGGCCGCGGGCAGCGCACGTTCGACCAGCGGTGTGGCCGCGGCCACGGGCCAATTGCGCGGCAGTTTGGATTCACGCGGGTAGCCCGCGGCGTCCAGATAGGCCGCCCAGTCGGTTTCAGAAAACCCGCGCAGCGGTTGCGCGCCGACCGTCAGCGCCGGCACCGTGCGGCCACCCACGGCGCGGTCCAGCGCCAGCGCGTCTTCTTCGCTGGCAATGCGGCGTTCGTTGTAGGGCACACCGCGCTGCTGCAAGAGCTTGCGGCCGCTGTCGCAGGGCACACAGTCGTTGGCCGTGTACAGCGTCACCGGGTAGCGCGCCACGGCCTGGCGCAATTCGATGGGCAGGCCGACTTCGGTGGGGGTGGTGTTGGGCGGCGCGTTGCGGCCTATCGGCGTGATGCGCACATTGGTATCAGCCGGCGGCCTGTCGGTGTAGGTCACGCTGCCGTCGGGCCGCACGACCTTGTATTGGGCCCAGGCCGGCACGGCTGACGTGGCCAGCAGTGCAAACAATGGTGCGATCAAGGCCAGCGAGCGGGCAGTGAACAGGTTCATTGGCTTCTTTGGGTGGGCAGCACGACCAGCGTGGAAGTACCGAATCTAGCCCAGGCGCGCCACGATCTCAAGCCAGGCCGGTGTGGCGCAACAAAGCGTCCAGGCTGGGGTCGCGGCCGCGAAAGGCGCGAAAGCTTTCCAGCGCCGTGCGGCTGCCGCCCACCTCGAGAATTTGCGCGCAA
>JANMJI010000336.1:0-10482 GCA_031371275.1 Betaproteobacteria bacterium | reverse complement strand
CCGTAAATGCTCTGGTCGTCGTCGCCCACGGCGGTGAACAGCGCGCGGTCGCCCACCAGCGCCTTCAGCAGTTCGTATTGGACGGCGTTGGTGTCCTGGTATTCGTCGACCAGCACATGGCCGAATTGCGCCTGCCATTTGACGCGGGCCTCGCTGTCGCGCTGCAGCAGGTTCAGGGGCAGCTGGATCAGGTCGTCAAAGTCCACCGCCTGGAAGGCTTGCAGGCGTTCCTGGTACAGCCGCATGACGCGCGCAGCCACCTGTTCATCGGGCGTGCTGGCGGCGCTGTCTGCGGCGTCGGCATTCAAGCCCTGGTTCTTCCACAGGCTGATGGCCCATTGCCAACGGCGCGCCAGCGCGGCGTCGGTGGTGCCGCCAGCGTCGCGCATGACACCCAGCACGTCGTCGCTGTCCAGGATGCTGAAGTTGGGTTTCAGGCCGATGCGCGTGCCGTCGCTGCGCAGGATACGCACCCCTAACGAGTGAAATGTGCTGATAGCGAGGTCGCGCGCGGCGCGCGGGCCGACCAGCGCCTTGGCGCGTTCACGCATCTCGGCCGCGGCCTTGTTGGTGAAGGTGATGGCCGCGATTTGCCTGGGTTCCAGCCCGCTTTGCAGCAGCCGCGCAATCTTGTGCACGATGACCCGCGTCTTGCCCGAACCCGCGCCCGCCAGCACCAGACAGGGCCCGTGCAGATGCTGCACGGCCTGCATCTGGGCGTTGTTCAGTGAAACGGCGGCGGCGGTGCTCATCGGCAGCGGCGCATCATAGCGGCGCGCCCCGCCGCGGCCGGGTGTTTACGGGGTCTTGAAGAAGCCCAGGTCGCGCACGCCCAGGTCGAAGTTGGCCAGGTTGGGGAAGATGCCGGCCAGGTTGGTGTCAGACAAGCCAAACCAACGCCCCAGCGTGGCGCCTAGCTGGTCTACCGAGCTCTGCGGCAGCAGCGAACCATTGCTGATCTGGTCGGGGCTGCCGTCGAAGTTGCTGTTGTTGGCGTTTTTCACCGACAGGATGGGGAAGGTGCCGTACAGGTCGCCGCCATTCACTGCGCCGCCCATCACCAGGTGGTGGCTGCCCCAGCCGTGGTCGGTGCCGTCGCCGTTGCTGATGAAGGTGCGGCCGAAGTCGCTGGCGGTGAAGGTGGTGACCATGTTGCGCGCGTTCAGGTTGCCCATCGTGGTGTCGAAATACTGCATCGCCTGGTCAACCCGTGCATAGAGGTCGGCGTGGCTGCGGTTTTCAAGGTCGTGGGTGTCAAAGCCGCCCAGGCTGACGAAGAACACCTGGCGCTTGGCCTGCGTCACACCCCGCAAGCCGGCGTCTACCAGACGCGCCACCACCTGGAACTGCTGCGCCAGGCCGTTGGCCACCGTCGCGCCCGTCAACGGGTTCAGGTATTGCAGCTTGGGGTCGTTGTTGGGGTTGTAGTTGCCGGTGGCGGGCAGCGTGCCGAAGTCGGCGTCGCTGGCCGGGCGCAGCGCGGTGCGCAGCAGCGCTTCGGCATCGATGGAACGCCCGGCCACAGCGGCCAGATCGGCGTCAAACGGGTGGCCGGTGCGGCTGTTGCGGGCCAGGCGTTGCAAGGCCGCGCCCACGTCGGCCGAGCCGAAGACCTGGCCCGCCGTGTTGACACCCATGGCAATCGCGCCAGTGGTGTTGACCTGGTATTGCTGCACCGTGTTGCCGGCCAGCCAGACCGCGTTGCCGGTGGCCGATATGGCGGTGAACACCGGCTGCGCGTTCTGCGCCGCTGCCAGGTCGCCCATCAAGCCGCCCCAACCGCGCGTCGTGCCTTCGGGGCCCAGCGCCTGCCAGGTGTTTTGCTGGTCGTTGTGCGAAAACAGCCGCGGCGGGCGCGGGTAGGTGGCCAGTGCGTACTGGGCCTTGGTGATGGGCTGCACCAGCGGGCCGATGTTGGGCAGGATGGCCAGGCGCTTGCTGGTGTCGAACATCGTGACCATGCGGGTCATCAGCGGGTGCAGTGCAAAACTGCGGCCCTGGTTGCGCGCCGGCGCAATCGGCAGCACGCCGCCCAGCCGCGCCGGTGAACCTGCAGCGGCCCCCGCATTGGGCAGTGTGCCGGCGGCCAGCAGCGCGATGGGGTCGGGCGCCTGGGTGCGGGTGGCGGTGTAGGCCTGCCAACTGGCGGTGTCGGTGGGCAGCACCATGTTGAAGGCGTCATTGCCGCCGTAGAAAAACAGGCAGACGATGGCCTTGTAGTCGGGCGCCGTCTGTGCAGCGGCCGAACCCAGGGCAGCCAGGTTCAGTGCCAGCGGCGCGGCCCCGCCGACCAGTGCCGACATGGCGCCGGCGTGGCGCAGAAAATGGCGGCGTGAAGCGTTTTCGAAGTTGTGCATGGTGTGTGCTCCGCGGCGCTTATTTCTGATTCAGGAATTCGGGCGACGCCAGCGTCAAGAGCACTGTCGAGTAGACCCGGTTGAGCTTGGCGGCGTCGATGGCGGCCTGGTTGGTGCCGCCGCTGTTGAGCACTGGAATGACGATCTTGGTGACCGCGTTGACGATCTCGGTGCGCTGTGCATCGGTGTGCTGGCCGTAGGTCAGGCGGTCGGTGATGGCCGACACCAGTTCGGCCGGGCGGGCGGCCAGCGCCAGCTCGAAGGCCCAATTGCGTTGCAGGTCGCGCGGCTGCGTCACTCCGTTGACCGCCGCCGCACGCTGGCCAATGCCGTTGCTCAGGTTGTCGCGCATGTAGTTCACCCAGCCGGCCACACTGGTCTCATTGACCAATTGCATTTCGGGCACCACCAGCCCGGCCGCCGCCGACTGCCCACCCGGCGGCACATAGCCCGGACGGTAGAAATTGAAGACCGAACCGGCACGCAACGGTGTCTGGCCCAGTGCGGTCGAGTTGCTGTCGGTGTTGCCCACCTTCCAGCCGCCGGTGACCGATGTGTGCGGGAAGCCGCGCAGGTAGGCCGACAGGCGCAACACAGGTTCACGCACCTTGCCTTGCGTGTTGCCGAGCAGGCGCGCTTGCGGGTGCGTCAGCACCGCCTTGACCACCGCTTGCAAGTCGCCGCGCACACCGGCGCCGTTGTTGGCAAATACGGCCGCCACGTCTTGCACATAGGTCGGGCTGGGGTTGCTGGTGACCAAGCGCTGTATCAACTGGCGGCCGATGAAGGGCCCGACGTTGGCGTGGTTGGCCAGCGTGTCCAGCGCCACCCTCAGGCTGGCCAGCGGGTCGGCCGTGGTTTGCGCGGCGATGGTCACGCCCAGAAAGCTCTTGGCTTCGGTGCTGTGGTACTGCGGGTAGCCGACCATGGGCTTGAAGTAGCGGTCGGGGTCGCTGAGGTTGTTGGTGCCGCCGGTGCTGCCGTTGTTGAAGCAGTTGTTGCTGGGCGCCGCGGGGCAGGCCCAGCTAAAGCCGGTGAAGACGCGCGACAGGCCGGCCACGTCGTCGGGCCCATAGGTTTCCACCGGCTTGCCGTTGACCAGCACCGGCGTGCCATCGGGGTTGAGCTTGACGACGCCGATGGAGAAGAGCTGCATCACTTCGCGCGCGAAGTTCTGGTCCGGGATGCGGCCGGTGATCGGGTCGGCTTTCTGGTTCTTCAGGTGCGTGAGGTAGAGCCCCATCAACGGGTGCAGGGCCACCGCTTCCAGCAGTTCGCGGTAAGTGGTGAAGCCCTTGCTGCCCAGCATGTCCAGCCAGGCCGCCATGGCCCGCGGCTGCTCGCCCACGTTGCCGTCCAGGGCCGAGATGACGAAGATTTGCGACAGCGCAAACACCGTGCGCTGGCGCAACTGGTCTTCGCCGCTGGCGGCCTGCTTCCAGAAGCTTTCCCAGACCTGGTCTTGCCCGGCTGCGCCCGGTGGCGTCAGCAGCCTGAAGGCCGCGTCTGACGCTTCCCAGTAGGCGCGGTGCGAAGTGGCGGGCAGCGTCTGCTGGCGCGTGATCCAGGCGCTGTAACCGAGCTTCAACAGCAGTTCGGTGTCGTAGTCGTTGGGGCCGAAGCTGGCCTGGGTGAGGAAGCGGCCGGCTTCGTAGCGGCTGGCCGGACGGTCGCTGGCCACAGCTTCACGCGCCGTGCTTTGCAGGCCCAGGGCCTGGGCGATGCCCGCCGTCAGGGGGGTGCTCTCAGCGCCGCCAGAAGAACTGCCACCGCCGCACGCGGCCAGCAAAGTGGCGGCAAACAGGCACAAGGCCGGCAGCCGGCGCGCAGGCCGGCGCGAAAGCGCGTGCGAATGCTCAGGTACAGAATGCTCACGTACAAGCAGGGCTGAAATAGCTTGGATCACGGACATCCCCCGCGGCTTGACGCGGTGCTGCCGGCACAAGCGCCCGCAGAACACCGTCACCCCGCGTGAAAATCGCCAGGGCACAAACCGATGGCCGCGATTGTTTGCGCAGCGCCGGCCCGGCGCTCGGTTTTTTACACCCCGACACGCGCACAACGCGCAGACGGCGCGCTTGCGGTGTTCATCACCCCCACATGCAGGGGTGGCGCGCTGAGGCCTTCATCACCCGGTCATGAAACCCAGGTTGCGCTTGCTGGCGTCGAAGTTGGCCAGGTTGGGAAAGATCGCCCCCAGCGATGTGTCAGAGACGCCGAACCAGCGCCCCAGCGTAGCGCCCAGCTGGTCGACAGACAGCTCGGGCAGCAGCGCGCCGTTGCCCAGTTGGTCGGCGCTGCTGTCGAAGTTGTTGTTGTTCGCGTTCTTCAAACCGACGCTGGGAAATCGTCCGTACAAGTCGCCGCCCTTGACCGCGCCGCCCATCACCAGGTGGTGGCTGCCCCAGCCGTGGTCGGTGCCGTCGCCGTTGCTGGTGAAGGTGCGGCCAAAGTCGCTGGCGGTGAAGGTGGTGACGTTGCCGCGGGCGGCCAGGGCGCCCAGGCTGGTGTCGAAGTAGCGCAGCGCCTGGGCCAGGCGGGCATACAGGTCGGCATGGCTGCGGTTTTGAAAGTCATGGGTGTCAAAGCCACCCAGGCTGACGAAGAAGACCTGGCGTTTGACGCCGGTGGCGCCGGCCAGGCCGGCGTCAACCATGCGCGCCACCACCTGCAGTTGCTGGGCCAGCGCGTTGAAGCTCTTGACCCCCGTCAGCGGGTTGTCGTACAGCAGCTTGGGGTCGGTGTTGGGGCTGTAAGTGCCGCTGGCCGGCGCGGTGCCGAAGGCCGCGTCGCTGGCCGGCTTCAAGGCCGTGCGCAGCGTGGTTTCGGCGTCGATCGAACGCTGTGAGATGGCGGCAATGTCGGCTTCGAACACATGTGTGCCGCGGCTGCGTGAAGCGATGCGTTGCAGCGCGGTGGCCAGGTCGGCGGAGCCGTAGACACGGCCGCTGCTGTCGGCAGCCATGCGTATGGCGCCAGTGTTGCCGACCTGGTATTGCTGGATGGTCTGGCCCGACAACCACACCGCGTTGCCCGCGGCCGACACCGACGTGAACACGGTGCGCGTGTTCATCGCCGCCAGCGCGTCGCCCATGCGCCCGCCCCAGCCGCGTGTGGCCCCTTCGGCGGCCAGCGCCTGCCAGGTGTTTTGCTGGTCGTTGTGCGAAAACAGGCTGGCCGGTTTGGGGTAGCTGGCCTGGCCGTATTGGGCCTTGGTGGTGGGCCGTATCAGCGGGCCGATGTTGGGCACGATGGCCAAACGCCCATCGCTGTTGAACAGGGTTTGCAGTGTGCCCATCAGCGGGTGCAGCGCGAAGCTGCGGCCGCTGTTGATGCCTTGCGCATTCAGCACGTTCAGCGGCAGCACACCGCCCAGCCGCGCCGGTGATGCCGCCACCGCAGCGCCATTGGCCAGCACGCCGGGCGCCAGCAGCGCAATCGAATCGGGTGCCTGGTTGCGCGTCGTGCTGTAGGCCTGCCAACTGGCGGTGTCGGTCGGCAGCACCATGTTGTAGGCATCGTTGCCACCGAACAAAAACAGGCAAACCAGGGCCTTGTAGTCGGGCGCGGTTTGCGCCGCTGCAGAACCGGCGGCCAGCAGGTTCAGCGCCAGCGGAGCACCGGCGCCGGCCAGGGCGCCCATCGCGCCGGCATGGTGCAGGAAGAGGCGGCGCGAAGCTGGCGAGACAAAGGGGCTTTTGCTCATGATCGTGTCCTTGGTGCGGCCTATTTCTGGACTTGAAATTCTGGCGACGCCAGCACCAAAAGTAGCGCGGCGTTGACGCGTGTGCGCTTGGCCGTATCTATCGCGGCCTGGTTGCTGCCGGCGGCGTTCAGCGCCGGCACGGCCAGGCCGGCCACGGCGTTGGAAATCTCCAGCTTCAGCGCTGCGCCGGCGCTGGTTTGGGTGGCGTACATCAGCCGTGTCGCCACGCGCTCTGTCAAAGCCACCGGGTCGCCGGCGAGCGCCAGTTCGGCGCTGAAATCGGGCTGGATATCGCGCCGGTTCAGCACCACACCATTCACCGTGGTGTTGGTCTGGCCGACGCCCGTGGCAACGTTGTCGCGCATGTAATTCACCCAGCCGGCGGCGGTGGTTTCGTGGCTGATTTGCAGCTCGGGCGCGACCAGGCCGGCAGCGGCGGCCGTGGTGCCGGGTGCGACATAGCCGGGGCGGTAGAAGTTGAAGACCGAAGGCGAACGCAGCGGCGTCTGGCCCAGCGACGTGGCCACGTTGTCGGTGTTGCCCACCTTCCAGTTGCCGGTGTCGCTCTTGTGCGCGAAGGCACGCAGGTAGGCGGCCAGGCGCAGCACGGGTTCACGCGGCTTGCCCGACGTGTCGCTCATCTTGCGTGCCTCGGGGTGCATCAGCACGGCCTTCACCACCGCCTTCATGTCGCCGCGCACACCAGCGCCGTTGTTGGCGAAGGCCTGTGCGACAACTTTGATGTAAGCGGGGCTGGGGTTGCTGGTGACCAGCCGCTGTATCAGCTGGCGGCCGATGAAGGGGCCCACGTTGGCATGGTTGGCCAGCCTGTCCAGCGCCGCCTTCAGGCTGGCCGTGGGGTCGGCCGTGGTCTGCGCAGCGATGGTGCTGCCCAGAAAGCTCTTGACCTCGGTGCTGTGGTATTGCGCGTAGCCCAGCATCGGCTTGAAGCTGCGGTCGGGGTCGCTGTTGCCGTTCAGCGAGCCGTTGAAAAAGCAACTGTTGTCGGGCCAGTCGGGGCAGGCCCAACTGAAGCCGGTGAAGACCCGTGCCATGCCGCTGATGTCGGCCGGCGTGTAGGTGTCCACCGTGTTGCCGCCGACGGTGCGGGCGCTGCCGTCGTCGTTCAATTCGACCAGGCCGATGCTGAACAACTGCATCACTTCACGGGCGTAGTTTTCGTCAGGCACGCGGCCGCTGCGGGCATCGGCTTTCTGGTTCTTCAGGTGCGACAGATAGACCCCCATCATCGGGTGGCGCGACACGCTTTCCAGCAGTTCACGGTAAGTGCCCAGGCCTTTGTCGCCCAGCATGTCCAGCCAGGCCGCCACGGCCCGCGGGTTGTCAGACACGGTGCTGTCGACGAGGCTGATGACGAAGATTTGCGACAGCGCATAGGCCACGCGCTGGCGCAACTGATCCGGGCCGGTGATGGCCTGCTTCCAGAACGTCTCGTAGACCTGGTCTTGCCCTGCAGACTTGGTGGCATCGGCGGCCTTGATGACGGCATCGGCCGCTTCCCAATTCGCGCGGTGTGACATGGCGGGCAACGCCAATTGTTCGTCTATCCACGGCGCGTAGCCCAGGCTGGTGAGCCGGTCGACATCGGCATCCACCGGGCCGAAACTGGCCTGGGTCAGAAAGCGCATGGCGTCGTCACGGCTGGCGGGTTTTTCAACCGTGGCGGTGGGCGTGGGCGTGACGGCGCCGGCCGTGGTGTCGCTGCCGCCACCACCGCCGCCGCAGGCCGCAAGCAGGGCCGTCAAAGCAGCCGCAGCCAGGGCGCCGCGAAAGAGGCGAATGCGCCGAAGGGGCCGAAACGAATGCAGCATGGCGCGCAGCCTTTGGGTTGACGCAGGCCCGCGCAGCGGGCTGGCCCCAGCGCGGCCTGCGCGCCGATTCTGCGCAGCCTTGGCGGCGCCAGGCTGCCAAGTTTTCGGCAAAGCGGCAGGACTTACCCGCGGATGCGCTTGATACCGGGTTTGATACCGGGGTTGATACCGGGTTTGATTCCGGGCCGCGCCGTCGCCTACAACGCAGGCGCCAGCAGCCGGCGCGCCACGTCGGCATCGAAGGCCTGGCGCGCGGCCCAGTCCAGCACCTGGTCGTCGCCAATGCGGCCGACGTTGAAGTAAACGGCTTGCGGGTGCGCCATGTAAAAGCCACTGACGCTGGCCGCCGGTGTCATGGCCATGCTGTCGGTCAGACCCATCGCGATATCGCTGGCTTGCAGCACTTCAAACATCGCGCGCTTGACGCTGTGGTCGGGGCAGGCGGGGTAGCCCGGCGCGGGCCGGATGCCGCGGTACTGCTCGGCAATCAGCGCCTCGGGGCTCAGCGCTTCGTCGGCCGCGTAGCCCCACAGGTCGGTGCGCACACGCTGGTGCAGGCGTTCTGCAAACGCTTCGGCCAGGCGGTCGGCCAGGGCCTTGAGCATGATGGCGCTGTAGTCGTCGTGGTCGTCGGTGAACAGCTTTTCCTTCTTCTCCACGCCCAGGCCGGCGGTGACGGCGAAGATGCCGATGTAGTCGGCGGCCACACCCTTGGGCGCGATGAAGTCGGCCAGGCTGCGGTTGGGCCGCTTGACACCTGCCACCGTCGGGCGCTCGGTCTGCAGGCGCAGCGGGCTCCAGCGCAAGGCCACGCTGCTGCGCGTCTCGTCGGTGTAGACCTCGACCGTGTCGTCGCCCACGGTGTTGGCCGGCAGCAGCGCCACCACGCCATTGGCCTGCAGCCAGCGGCCTTCAATCAAACGCTGCAGCAGCCGCTTGCCGTCGCTGAAAACGCGCTGCGCCTCAAAGCCCACCACCTCATCGCGCAGGATCTCGGGGAACTTGCCGGCCAGGTCCCAGGTCTGGAAAAACGGGCCCCAGTCGATGGCCGCGGCCAGGTCGGCCAGGTCGTAGTTCTTGAAGGTGCGGCGGCCGATGAATTTGGGCACCGGCGGCGTGTAGGCGGCCCAGTCAACCCGCGCTTTGTTGGCCCGCGCGTCGGCCAGTTTCACCAGCGGCGTGGCCTTCTTGCTGGCGTGCAGCGCGCGCACCTGTTCGTAGTCGGCACGCAGCTCGGCGATGTACTTGGCCGCACGCTCGTCAGAGATCAAATCGCTGCACACGCCGACGCTGCGGCTCGCGTCTGGCACATACACCACCGGGCCTTCGTAGTGCGGCGCAATCTTCACCGCCGTGTGGACGCGGCTGCAGGTCGCGCCACCAATCAGCAGCGGTATTTTCTTGATGCGGAAGTAGTCGTCGCGCTGCATCTCGGCGGCCACATGCTGCATTTCTTCCAGGCTGGGTGTGATGAGGCCGCTCAGACCAATGATGTCGGCGCCTTCCACCTTGGCCTTGGCCAGGATGTCCTGGCAGGCCACCATCACGCCCATGTTCACGACCTCGAAGTTGTTGCACTGAAGCACGACGGTGACGATGTTCTTGCCGATGTCGTGCACGTCGCCCTTGACGGTGGCAATCACGATCTTGCCCTTGGCCTTGGCCTCGCCACCACCAGCGATCAACTGCTTCTTTTCTTCTTCGATGTAGGGCAGCAAATGGGCCACGGCCTGCTTCATGACCCGCGCGCTTTTCACCACCTGCGGCAGGAACATCTTGCCCTGGCCGAAGAGGTCGCCCACCACGTTCATGCCGGCCATCAGCGGGCCTTCGATGACATGCAGCGGTCGGCCGCCGCTGGCCCGTATGGCGACCCAGGCTTCTTCGGTGTCGGGCGTGATGAATTCGGTGATGCCGTGTACCAGCGCATGGCTCAAACGTTCGTTGACATTGCCGGCACGCCAGGCCAGGCGCGCGCTGTCATCTTTCGACAAACCTTTCGCGCTTTCGGCGATCTCGACCAGCCTTTCGCCAGCATCGGCGCGGCGGTTCAGCACCACGTCTTCGACCCTTTCGCGCAGCACCGCTTCCAGGTCGTCGTAAACGCCCACCATGCCGGCATTGACGATGCCCATGTCCATGCCGGCCTGGATGGCGTGGTACAGAAACACGGTGTGTATCGCTTCGCGCACGGGGTCGTTGCCGCGGAAGCTGAAGCTGACGTTGGAGACACCGCCGCTGACCTTTGCGCCCGGCAGGTTGTGCTTGATCCAGCGCGTGGCTTGAATGAAATCGACAGCGTAGTTGTTGTGTTCTTCAATGCCGGTGGCGATGGCGAAGATGTTGGGGTCGAAGATGATGTCCTCAGCCGGGAACCCGATCTCATCAACCAGGATGCGGTAGGCCCGCGCGCAGATTTCTGTCTTGCGCTGGTAGGTATCGGCCTGGCCTTTTTCGTCAAACGCCATGACCACCGTGGCCGCGCCATAACGCCGCACCAGCATCGCCTGGCGCCTGAACTCGGCCTCGCCTTCCTTGAGCGAGATGCTGTTCACGATGCCCTTGCCCTGGATGCACTTCAGCCCGG
>JANMJI010000218.1:0-2435 GCA_031371275.1 Betaproteobacteria bacterium | reverse complement strand
AAATCTCGCCGTCAAGCCGCACTTTTCTTGGCCGGTCGCTCAGCTGGAGCTGCCATTCGAAGGTAAGCGCATCGTTCTTCAGCCGCTCACCGAGGACCTCGCCTGTACCGTTTCTCTCTTTGAGCCCGGCGGAACTACCTTCGAAGATGGCGGTACGACGCTCGGTCGCTTTCTGAGCCGTCTAGCTTGGTCAAAGGATGCTGGCATTGAGGAACTTGTTGGCGCCGACCGAAAACTGAGCCACTTATGAGGGTAGTGCCGACCCAAAACTGAGCCAGGTGAACAACCTACCCTGCTGCAATTTTGTGCAGCAGAGGAAGAGGAGTGATCACCATGGACATGATTGGCAGGATCCGGCGTTTGCATAGCGGGAAGAAGGAGTCTGAGCGCGAGATCTCGCGCATCACGGGGCTGTCGCGCAACACGGTTGCGAAGTGGCTGCACGGCGAGGTCGAAGGTCCGCCGAAGTACCGGCGCGGCGAGCAGCCCAACAAGCTGAGCGTCTTCCACGAAGCGCTCAAGCAGGCCTTGAAGGCCGATGCGCACCGGCCCAAGCGCGAACGTCGCACGGCCAAAGCGCTGTACGTTGAGATCAAGGGCGCCGGCTACGGCGGCGGCTACAGCCGCGTCACCGACTTCATCAGGCGGTGGCGGCAGGGCGAAGGCCAGGGGGCTGCAGTCAACGCCTTCGTGCCGCTGGCCTTCGAACTCGGCGAGGCGTTCCAGTTCGACTGGAGCGAAGAAGGCCTGGTGGTGGGCGGCATCTACTACCGCATGCAGGTCTCGCACATGAAGCTGTGCGCTTCGCGGGCGTTCTGGCTCGTGGCCTACCCCAGCCAAGGCCACGAGATGCTGTTCGATGCCCACACCCGCAGCTTCGCTGCCTTGGGCGGCGTAGCACGGCGCGGCATCTACGACAACATGAAGACCGCGGTGGACAAGGTCAAGAAGGGCAAGGGCCGGATCGTCAACGAGCGCTTCGCGACCATGTGCGCGCACTACCTGTACGACCCCGACTTCTGCAACGTGGCATCGGGCTGGGAGAAGGGTGTGGTCGAGAAGAACGTGCAGGACAGCCGGCGGCGCATCTGGATCGATGCGAACAAGGTGAAGTTCGGCAGCTTCACCGAACTCAACGCCTGGCTGGGGGCACGCTGCAGGGCGTTGTGGGACGAGGTGCGCCACCCCGAGCACGACCAGTTCAGCGTGGCCGAGATGCTCGAGCACGAGCGGGCGCATCTGATGCCGATGCCGGCGGCGTTCGACGGCTACGTCGAGAAGCCCGCGCGCGTGTCCAGCACCTGCCTGGTGTCTGTCGCGCGCAACCGCTACTCGGTGCCGTGCGAACTGTTCGGCCAGATGGTCAGCACGCGGCTGTACCCTGGCAGTGTGGTCGTGGTGGCCGACGACAGAATCGTCGCCCGTCACGACCGGCTGAGCAACGCTGGCGAGACACGTTACGACTGGCAGCACTACATCCCATTGCTGCAGAGGAAGCCCGGCGCATTGAGGAACGGCGCGCCGTTCGCTGATATGCCCGAGCCGCTGCAGCGGCTGCGCCGAGGGCTGCTGCGCAACCCGGGCGGTGACCGCGTGATGGCACAGGTGTTGGCCATCGTGCTCAGCGCCGGACTGGACGCGGTGCTCGTAGCGGTGGAGTTGGCGCTTGAGACGGGGCCACCCGGCAAGGTCAGCGTGGAGCATGTGGTCAACGTGCTGGGGCGGCTGAACGCCGTGCCGGCGCCGCAGACCGCTGCGACGCATCTGCAAGTGTCGGTGCCACCGCTGGCCAACACGGCGCGCTACGACAGCCTGTGGGCTGGCAGCAGTACCGACGACGCCGTTGACGCCACCACCGAGGGAGCCGGCCATGAAGCCTGACGTGCTGGTCGAACTCAAGGCGTTGCGCCTGCACGGCATGGCCGGCGCATGGACTGATCTGGTCGAGCAAGGCGGTGGTGGGGGCGGAGGTGCGGGCATCGAGTCCTCACGCTGGTTGATCGAGCACCTGCTGCAGGCCGAAGGCACGGATCGCGCGATGCGCTCGGTCAGCCACCAGATGCACGCGGCGAAGTTCCCGGTGCATCGCGACTTGGCGGGCTTCGACTTCGAGGTCTCGCCGGTGGACCGCAAGCTGGTGGGCACTCTGGCAACGGTGGCCTTCACCGACGACGCGCACAACGTCGTGCTGGTGGGTGGGCCGGGCACGGGCAAGACGCATCTGGCCACGGCCATCGGCGTGTCGGGCATCACCCGGCATGGCAAGCGGGTGCGGTTTTACTCGACGGTCGATCTGGTCAACGCGCTGGAGCAGGAGAAGGTGCAAGGCAAGGCCGGGCGCATCGCGTTGAGCCTGCTGCGCATGGACCTGGTCATCCTCGATGAGCTGGGCTACCTGCCATTCAGCCAGGCCGGCGGGGCGCTGCTGTTCCACC
>JANMJI010000334.1:0-8945 GCA_031371275.1 Betaproteobacteria bacterium | reverse complement strand
CGACAGGCACATGGTTCCCGAGAAGCGTCCCGAAAATTCGTTTTTGGCAAACGCCTCTTTCTGGGCTTCGGTGCCATGCACCATCAGCAGGTTCGCATTGCCAGTCGTCAGCATTCCCGATCCGATGCTCACCGACGCCATGGCGAAAAAGGCGTTGGCCGCCGCCTCGACCGTGTAGGGCAGCTGCATGCCGCCGACCCCGTAATCCTGCGCGGCGCTGAGCATTCCCGAAGCCGCGTAGGCTTTCTGCGCATCGTGCGTGGCTTGCGGCAGCGTGACTTTTTCGCCGTCGAAATGCGGCTCTTGCGTATCGATCGTGCGGTTGAATGGCGCATATTTCTCGCGGGCGATGCGTTCGCAGGTGTCGAACACGGCGTCGAAAGTTTCCCGGTTGTGGTCTGCGAAGCGTTCGCGCTGGGTCAATGATGCCGTGTCAAGCCACTCGTAGAGCAGAAAATCAAGGGTGGAACGCAGCGTCATGAGTCGTCTTCCCAAGCTTTAAAGAACCTCGAAGATACCCGCGGCCCCCATGCCGCCGCCGATGCACATCGTCACGCAGACCCGTTTGGCGCCGCGCCGTTTACCTTCGATCAGCGCATGGCCCGTCAGGCGCTGGCCGGTGACGCCATAAGGATGGCCGACGGCAATCGCGCCGCCATTGACGTTGAGTTTGTCCATCGGAATGCCGAGCTTGTCGGCGCAGTACAGCACCTGCACGGCAAAGGCTTCGTTCAGTTCCCACAAATCAATGTCGTTGATGCTCAAGCCGAGCTTGGCCAGCACTTTGGGGATGGCAAACACCGGGCCGATGCCCATTTCATCAGGCTCGCAGCCGGCCACCGCAAAGCCGAGAAAACGGCCCAGCGGCTTCAAGCCCTTGCGCTCGGCCAGCGACTCGTTCATCAGCACACAAGCACCGGCGCCGTCGCTGAACTGGCTGGCGTTGCCGGCGCTGATAAGCCCGCCTGGCAGTGCAGAGCGCAGACCGCAGATGCCTTCATAGGTGGTGCCGGCGCGAATGCCCTCGTCGTTGCTGACGGTGACTTCCTTGCTGCGCAGGCCCATTGCCGCATCCACCACGCCGGCGGTGACGGTGATTGGCGCAATCTCGTCCTTGAACAAGCCCGCATCGAGCGCCGCACTGGCGCGCTGCTGGCTGCCGGCGCCGTAATGGTCCATGCGTTCACGCGCAATGCCATAACGCTTGGCCACCTGCTCGGCGGTTTGCAGCATGTTCCAGTAAATCTCGGGCTTGTGTTCAAGCAGCCAGGGGTCGCGCAGCATGTGCTTGTTGGCCTCGTTCTGCACGCAGCTGATGCTCTCGACACCGCCGCCGATGAAGATGTCGCCTTCTCCGGCAATGATGCGTTGCGCGGCCATCGCGATGGTCTGCAAGCCGCTGCTGCAAAAGCGGTTCACCGTCATGCCGCTGGTGGTGATGGGCAGGCCGGCACGCAGCGCAATCTGGCGCGCGATGTTGCTGCCGGTGGCGCCTTCGGGCGTGGCGCAACCCATGATGACGTCGTCGACCTCACCGGGCTCAATGCCCGCGCGTTCGACAGCGGCCTTCACCGCGTGGCCGCCCAGCGTGGCGCCGTGGGTCATGTTGAAAGCGCCCTTCCAGCTCTTGGCAAGCGGCGTGCGGGCGGTGGAGACGATGACGGCGTTGGTCATGGTGTGGGTTCCTTCAACAGTTCAAGTAAACGCGATCAAGTGAATGACTTGCCTTCGGCCGCCAGCTTGGCCAGCAAGGGCGCGGGCTGCCAGAACGATGCATCGTCCAGCGGGTTGGCCGCAAACTTCTTCATCGTCTGCACGACGTTGAACAAGCCTTGCTGGTCGGCGTAACACATGGGCCCGCCACGGAACAGCGGGAAGCCGTAGCCGGTGAGGTAGACCATGTCGATGTCACTCGCCTTGCTTGCGATGCCTTCTTCAAGAATCTTCGCGGCTTCATTGACCAGCGAGTACACCAGCCGGTGCACGATCTCGTCGTCGCTGATCTTGCGCGATTTGATACCCAGCGCGGCGCGGTGTTTTTCGATCATCTCGACCACCGGCTTGGAAGGTATCGCGTCGCGTTTGCCCGGCAGGTAGTCGTACCAGCCCATTTGCGTCTTCTGTCCGTAACGGCCCATTTCGCACAGCAGGTCTGCCGTCTTGCTGTAACGCATTTCAGGCTTGTCGATGTAGCGGCGCTTGCGTATGGCCCAGCCGATGTCGTTGCCAGCCAAGTCCCCCATGCGGAAGGGGCCCATCGCGAAACCAAATTTTTCAACGGCCTTGTCCACCTGCGCTGGCGTGCAGCCTTCTTCCAGTAAAAAGCCGGCCTGGCGGCTGTACTGTTCGATCATGCGGTTGCCAATGAAACCGTCGCAGACGCCGCTGACGACACTGGTCTTCTTGATCTTCTTGCCCAGCGCCATCACCGTGGCCAGCACGTCCTTGGCGGTGTGTTCGCCGCGCACCACTTCCAGCAGCTTCATGACGTTGGCAGGGCTGAAGAAGTGCGTGCCAATGACATCCTGCGGGCGCTTGGTGAAAGCGGCAATCGCATTCACATCCAGCGTGCTGGTGTTGCTGGCCAGAATGGCACCGGGCTTCATCACCTCATCGAGCGTGCGGAAGACTTTTTCCTTCACACCCATTTCCTCGAACACGGCTTCGATGACCATGTCGGCCTGGCCGATGTCGGCGTAATTCAGCGTCGTGCTCAGCAGCGCCATGCGCGCGTCCAGCTTGTCCTGCTTCAGCTTGCCTTTCTTCACCTGGGCTTCGTAGTTCTTGCGGATGGTGGCCACGCCGCGGTCCAGCGCGTCCTGCTTCATCTCCAGCATCACGACAGGAATACCGGCGTTGAGGAAGTTCATGCTGATGCCGCCGCCCATGGTGCCGGCGCCGATGACGGCGACCTTCTCGACCTTGCGCTTGGGCGTGTCTTCGGGCACGTCGGGGATCTTGCTGGCCGCACGTTCGCCGAAGAAGGCATGGCGCAAGGCCTTGCACTCGGGCGTCAACATCAATGCCGTGAACAACCCGTATTCGTAGGCGCGGCCTTCGTCGAACTTGTTGCTGGTGCCAAATTTGACGGCGGCTTCCACGGCGTCCACGCACTTCAAAGGCGCGGGGAAGTTTTTGCTCATGCCCGCCACCATGTTGCGGGCAAAGCCGAAGTAGGCATCGGCGTCGCGGTGGCTGGCCTTCAAGTGGCGCACCAGCGGCAGCGGGCCCGTCTTGGCGGCCGCCTCGGCAGCAAAGGCGCAGGCCTCGGTGAGCAGGTCGCCCGGGTTTGTAGCGGAAGTGATCTTGTCAAACAGCTTCTGGCCCGGCAGTGCGGCCAGCACCTCGCTCTTCACCGGCTCACCACCAACGATCATGTTGAGTGCAGTCTCCACGCCCAGCACACGCGGCAGGCGTTGCGTGCCGCCGGCGCCGGGGATCAAGCCTATCTTCACCTCGGGCAGCGCCACCAGCGTGCCCGGTGCGGCGACGCGGTAGTGGCAAGCCAGCGCCAGTTCCAGCCCGCCGCCCATGCACACGCTGTGCACGGCCGCCACCACCGGCTTGGGGCTGTCTTCGACCATGCGGATCATGGTCAACAAATTCGGCTCGGCGCCCGACTTGGGTGAGCTGAATTCCTTGATGTCGGCACCGCCTGAGAACGCCTTGCCGGCGCCGGTGATGACGATGGCCACCACCGCAGCATCGGCCACCGCGCGGTTCAGCCCCTCGGCAAATTCCACGCGGGTGCTGTAGCCCAGGCCGTTGACGGGTGGGTTGTCGAGCGTGAGCACGGCCACATTGCCATGCACTGCATACAGGGTGCCCATGTCGGCTCCTTCAGGCTGAGAAAAATAGAACGATCGTTCGATTCTAGGTGGGCAAAGAGAGCGGATCGTGTCGCTGCCGGGACAAGCATCGGCCAGTTCGCAGGGCCTTAAAGCCTACACCTCCAACCACTCCTTGCGAATGTCGGCGTTGGCGCGCAGCTCGGTGGGCGTACCTTCGAAAACGATTTGCCCATGCCCCATCACCAGGCAGCGGTCGGCCACTTCCAGCGCAATCGTCAGTTTCTGCTCGACCAGCAGCACGCTGATGCCGCGGCGTTTCAGTTCGCGCAAATACTCGCCCACCAATTCAACAATCTTCGGCGCCAGGCCTTCGGTGGGCTCGTCAATCATGATGAGCTCGGGGTCGCCCATCAGCGTGCGGCACAGCGTCAACATCTGCTGTTCACCGCCGCTCAGCACGCCAGCTTCTGTGTGCTGGCGTTCGCGCAGGCGCGGGAACATCTTGTACATATCGTCGAAGCCCCAGCGGCTGTTCTTGGCCTTGCGCTTTTGCCCCAACAACAGGTTCTGGTGCACCGTCAGGGTTGGGAAGATGTCGCGGTTCTCCGGCACATAGCCGATGCCGGCATGTGCTATCTCAAAGGCTTTGCAGCCGCGCACTTCCTGGCCCTTCCAGTGGACGGAACCGGCGCCGTCCACCAGGCCCATGATGGCCTTGACGGTGGTGCTGCGGCCTGAACCGTTGCGGCCCAGCAGGGCCACGATCTCACCGCCGCCCACATCGAAGGTCACGCCATGCAACACGTGGCTTTTGCCGTAGAAGGCGTGGACGTCTTTGAGCTGGAGCATGGTCAGTGGCCCGCGGCCTGGGCCTGCGCTTGTACTTGCGCTTCGGCCAGCACCGAGCCCAGGTAAGCCTCTTTCACACGCTCATTGGCCCGCACTTTCTCAGGCACATCGAACGCAATCACCTCGCCATACACCAGCACCGCAATCTTGTCGGCCAGGCCGAAGACCACGCCCATGTCGTGTTCCACGGTCAGCAGCGTCTTGCCCACCGTCACTTCGCGTATCAGGTTCACAAAGCGCGCGGTTTCGCTGCGGCTCATGCCGGCGGTGGGCTCGTCCAGCAAGATGACGCTGGCGCCGCCGGCCATCGTGATGCCGATTTCCAGTGCCCGTTGTTCCGCATAGGTCAGGTTCATGGCCAGCACGTCGCGGCGCTTGTCCAGTTTGATCATGGCCAGCACTTCGGCTGCGCGTTCGTTGGCGTCACGCAAATCGGCCAGGAATTTCCAGAACGCGTATTTGTAGCCCAGGCTCCACAGCACCGCGCAGCGGATGTTTTCGAACACGCTCAACCGGGTGAACAAATTGCTGACCTGGAAACTGCGTGCCAGGCCGCGGCGGTTGATCTGGTAGGGCGTCAAGCCATCGAGTTTGTGGCCGTGCAGCAGGATGTCGCCGCTGCTGCTGCCAAAGCGCCCGCTGATCAAATTGAACAGCGTGCTTTTGCCGGCGCCGTTGGGGCCAATCACGGCCACACGTTCACCCGGCCGGACTTGCAAATTGGCGCCGCGAATGATCTCGGTCTTGCCGAAGTTCTTGCGCA
Source organism: Betaproteobacteria bacterium (assembly GCA_031371275.1). GTDB lineage: Bacteria > Pseudomonadota > Gammaproteobacteria > Burkholderiales > Burkholderiaceae_C > Rubrivivax. The sequence goes on along the minus strand of JANMJI010000334.1, from coordinate 3,542 downwards.
CGTCGCGCAATTCCAGCGCGAATTCAGATGCGGTGTTGGCCGTGCTCATACAGCGGCTTCCCGCTGCTTGATCTCGCGCTCTATGGCTTCTTGCGTATGGCTCCATTGGCGCACGAATTTGCGGCGAACTGTCTCGAACAGCACCATACCCACCGCCAGCACCACGCATGCACCCACCCAGGAAGCAGCAGCCTGGGCATTCAGCGTGGTGCCCAGGAACTTCATCTGCGGACCTAGGGCTTCGTTCAACTGCAGGTGGTAGACCATCTCAATCATCACGCCGGCCCCCACCAGCACCGTGGCCGCGGCAACAGCCAGCGCTGCATAACTGCCCAGCAAAGGCCGCAGCCTGCCAAAAGACGCGACACGCAAATTCATCATGATGAGGCTGGAAATGCCGCCCGGCGCGAACATCACCATGAAGGTGAACACCAGGCCCAGGTAGAGCAGCCAGGCCTGCGTGATTTCGCTCAACAGCACCAGCGCCAGCACCAGCAACACGGCGCCGATGATGGGCCCGAAAAAGAAAATGGCACCGCCCAGAAAGGTGAACAACAGGTAGGCACCAGAACGCGCCGCACCCACCACTTCAGACGTCACGATCTCGAAGTTCAGCGCCGCCAGCCCGCCGGCAATGCCCATGAAAAAACCGCTGGCGATGAAGGCGAAATAACGCACAAACTGGGTGTTGTAGCCAATGAATTCGACGCGCTCGGGGTTGTCGCGCACGGCGTTGAGCATGCGGCCCAGCGGCGTGCGCGTGAAGGCGAACATCAAGGCTGTGCTGACAAAGGTGTAGATGGCGATCAGGTAGTAAAGCTGTATCTGCGGCCCGAAGCTGATGCCGTACACACTGCTGCCCACGACGCGGTTGCCGCTGATGCCGCCTTCACCACCGAAGAAGCCCGGGAACATCAGCGCCATCGCGGCCACCAGTTCGCCCACGCCCAGGGTAATCATGGCAAACGGCGTGCCGGCCTTTTTGGTGGTGACATAACCCAGCAGCACCGCGAACAAAAGCCCGAACAAGCCGGCCACCAAGGGCACCAGGCTAACCGGCAAACTGAGCTGCCCCTTGGACACCATATTCAAAATATGAATCGCAAAGAAAGAGCCCAGCCCCGAGTACACGGCGTGGCCAAAACTCAGCATGCCGCCCTGCCCCAACAGCATGTTGAAAGCCAGGCAGGCGATGATGGCAATGCCCATTTGCGACAGCATGGTCAGCGACAGGCTGCTCTTCCAGACCAGCGGCGCCAGCAGCATCACCAGCGCATAGCCGCCCCACACCAGCCAGCGGCCCGTGTTCCAGTTTTTGGATGCATCGGCTTGTGCCAAGGTGCTTCAGCCTTCCCGCGTGCCGAACAAGCCCTTGGGCCTGAAGATCAATATCAGCACCAGCAGCATGTAGGGCAGGATGGCGGCCACCTGGCTCATCTTCACCTTCCACACCACAAAGCCAAAGGTCTCAGGCGTCATCGTCAGGCCCAGCCAGGTGAACAAGTCGGCCAAGGAGTGGTCGCTGCCGACGGCAAAGCTGTCGATCACGCCCAGGCCGATGGACGCGACAAAAGCCCCCGCCAGCGAACCCATGCCGCCGATGACGATGACGGCAAACACCACCGCGCCAACGGCACCGGCCATCGAAGGCTCGGTCACGCGCAGCACACCGCCTATCACGCCGGCCAAAGCGGCCAGTGCGGTACCACCGCCAAAAACCATCATGAACACGCGCGGCACGTTGTGGCCCAGAGATTCCACCGCATCGGCATGCGTCAGCGAGGCCTGAATCACCAGGCCGATGCGCGTGCGCGTCAGCAGCAGCCACACCGCCACCAGCATCAACACCGCCACGCCCATGCTGAAAGCGCGGAACTGTGGAAACTGCGTGCAGATGGCACCGGCCACGCTGGCACAAGCCGGCGGCGGCGAACCCCACACGGCGCTCAATGCGCCTGGCAATTCCACCACCGTGAACAGCGGCCCTTGCAGGCCCACCGGCGGCGTGAAGTTCAGCGCCTGGCGGCCCCAGATGAGGCCCACCACTTCCAGAATGATGTAGCTCAGGCCGAAGGTGATGAGCAACTCTGGCACATGGCCGAACTTGTGTACGCGCCGCAGCGCATAACGCTCAAAGCCCGCGCCGAGCAAACCCACTAGCGGCGGCGCCAGCAGCAGCGCCCACCAGAAGCCCACCACCTGCGTGACGCTGTAGGCCACATAGGCGCCGACCATGTAGAAGCTGGCGTGGGCGAAGTTCAGCACGCCCATCATGCTGAAAATCAGTGTCAGGCCCGAAGCCAGCATGAACAGCAGCAGCCCGACCGACAGGCCGTTCAGCAGCGAGATCAAAAAGTACGAAGTGCTCATCGGGAAAAAGGCGGGCGGGCAGAAGGCTTGCAGCACATGCGAAACAAAAGCGCGGCACCGTTGAGCCCGGCGCCGCGCTGCTTACAACAGGCCCGTCAGACCCCCGGCCGCTTCATCTGGCACGACGTGGGCGTGCTGGCCACATAGGCCGGAATGGCGCGCACTTCCTGGAAGTTGAAGCCGGTGTTCTCCACGCTGTAGGGGTGCTTGGCGTCGGCCTTGCGCCACTCGCTGATGTACATGTTCTGCTGCAGCTGGTGGTCGGTCTTGCGCATCTCCATCTCACCGCTGAAGCTGGTGAACTTCAACCCGCTCATGGCCGTGGCCACCTTCACCGGGTCTGTGCTCTTGGCCTGTGCCATCGCTGCCGACAGCAGGGCCAGGCCGGTGTAGGTCTGGTAGGTGTACCAGTCGTCGTTGAACTTGGCCTTGTATTCGTTTTCCCACTTCACCACGCCAGGCACGTCGTTGTGGCCGATGCCCACCACGCGCACCTTGCCGCCCACGCCCGCGGCCATGGCCGTCGGCACGCCGCTGGTGACGGCGTAGTAGGTGTAGAAGTCGGCGGTCAGGCCGGCGTCCTTGGCGGCCTTCACCAGCAGCGTCAAGTCCTGGCCCCAGTTGCCGGTGACCACGCTGTCAGCGCCGCTGGCCTTGATCTTGGCCACATAAGGTGCGAAGTCCTTGACCTGGCCGATGGGGTGCAGGTCGTCACCGACGATCTGCACATCGGGCCGCTTGCGCGTGATGGTTTCGCGGAAGAACTTCGACACCTGCACGCCGTGGGCGTAGTTCTGGCCGATGACGTAGACCTTCTTGATGCCGGCCTGGTCTTTCATGAAGCTGGTCAGTGCTTCCATCTTCATCGACGTGTCGGCGTCGAGCCGGAAGTGCCAGAACGAACACTTGCTGCCTGTCAGGTCGGGGTCGACCGCAGCGTAATTGATGAACACCACCTCCTGGCCCGGGTTGCGTTCGTTGTGCTTGTTGACGGCGTCCTGGATGGCCGCCGCGGCGCCCGACCCGTTGCCCTGCACGACGTAGCGTATGCCCTGGTCGATGGCGGCCTTCAGCACGTTCAGGCTTTCCTGCGGCGAGCCCTTGTTGTCGAAAGCGACGAACTCGAACTTCACGCCGGCGGCGTTTTTCTTGTTGAACTGCTCGGCGCTGAA
>JANMJI010000333.1:0-16315 GCA_031371275.1 Betaproteobacteria bacterium | reverse complement strand
GCGATGGCCGCGCAACGCATCATTGCCGGAGAAGGCGACATCTTCATCGGTGGCGGTGTGGAAAGCATCAGCTGCGTGCAGAACGAAGCCAACAAGCACATGCTGCGCGACCCCTGGCTGCTGGAACACAAGCCCGAGATTTACTGGAACATGTTGCAAACCGCCGAGCAGGTGGCCAAGCGGTATGGCATTGCGCGCGAACGCATGGACCATTACGGCGCCGGCAGTCAGCAGCGTGCCAGTGCGGCGCTCGATGCGGGCTTGTTCAAGGACGAGATTGCGCCAATCACCGTCACCGCTGGCGTGGTAGATGCGGTGATGGGCCTGCGCAGCAAGGAAGTCACCGTCAGCAACGACGAGGGCATTCGCGCCGGCACCACCTACGAAGGCATCTGCGGTTTGCGTTCAGCCCTTCCAGGCGGGCTTATCAGCGCCGGCAACGCCAGCCAGTTCAGCGACGGCGCCGGTGCTTGCGTGCTGATGAACGAGTCACTGGCCGAGCGCAAGGGCTTGAAGCCGCTGGGCCGTTTTCTTGGCTTCGCGGTGGCCGGCTGCGAGCCTGACGAGATGGGCATTGGCCCGGTCTTCGCCGTGCCCAAGGTGCTCAAGCGCCTGGGCCTGACGGTGGCCGACATCGACCTGTGGGAACTGAACGAAGCCTTTGCCGTGCAGGTGCTGTATTGCGCCGACACCCTGGGCATCCCGATGGACAGGCTGAATGTCAACGGCGGCGCCATTGCGGTGGGCCATCCTTATGGCGTCAGCGGCCAGCGGTTGACCGGCCACGCGCTCATCGAAGGCAAACGCCGCGGCGCCAAGCGTGTCTGCGTGACGATGTGCATTGGCGGTGGCATGGGTGCGGCCGGCGTGTTCGAGGTGCTCTGAAAACTGCCGCACACATGGCCGCCCTGCGCACCCCTGACGAGCGCTTTGCGGCCCTGCCGGGTTACGCGTTCGCGCCGCAGTACACCGAACACGCGGGCCACCGCATTCACCACATCGACGAAGGCCCGCGCGACGCTGCGGTCACCGTGTTGTGCCTGCATGGCAACCCGAGCTGGAGTTACCTTTACCGCCACATGATTGCGGTGTTCACGGGCGCTGGCCTGCGTGTGGTGGCGCCCGACCTGATCGGCTTTGGCCGGTCTGACAAGCCCGTGGATGAAGCCACACACAGCTTCGATTTCCACCGCGACATGTTGATGGCGTTGGTTGAAGAACTCGACCTGACGAACATCATGCTGGTGGTGCAGGATTGGGGCGGCATCTTCGGTCTGACGCTGCCCATGGCCGCGCCGCAGCGCTACACGCGGCTGCTGGTGATGAACACCACGTTGGCCACCGGCACCTTGACCGAAGGCTTCCGCCAATGGCGGGCCTACTCGAATTCACAGCCCGACCTGGCCGTCGGCAAGCTGCTGGCGCGCGGCAAACGCGACATGACGGCGGCCGAGATTGCGGCCTACGACGCGCCATTTCCAGACCCCCGCTACAAGGCGGCGCTGCGGGCGTTTCCGAACCTGGTGCCCGATGGTGAAGACGCACCCGGCGCTGCGCTGGGCCGGCAAGCTGCGGCCTTCTGGCAACAGCGCTGGGCGGGCGAGAGTTTCATGGCCGTCGGCACACAAGACCCTGTGCTGGGCCTGCCCACCATGCAGGCCCTGCGCAGCCAGATACGCGGCTGCCCGCCGCCGCTGGAAGTGCCCGAAGGCGGGCATTTCGTGCAGGAATGGGGTGGCCCGATTGCGCAGGCTGCGCTGGCCCATTTCAAGCTGGCGCCTGTCGGTCTGGCATAAGCACCGACATCGCCCCGCCAAGGACTGAACAAGGCACCCCATGCGCGCCACGCTCGACTTCCTGCTGCACGACTGGCTGCGTGTGCACACGCTGCTGGACCGCGCGCGTTTTACCGACCACAGCGCCGAGACCTTCGCCCAGGTGCTGGACACCTGCGAACGCATCGCGCGCGAGAAGTTCGCGCCTTTCAACCGCCTGGCCGACACGCAAGAGCCGCATGTAGTTTCAGCTGCGGATGGCGAAAAAGTGCAGCTGCCGCAAGCCACCCATGAGGCCTGCGCGGCCTACGCGGCTTCCGGAATGCTGGCCGCGGCGCAAGACTTCGAAGCCGGTGGCATGCAACTGCCCTGCGTCATCGAAATGGCAGCCAACGCCTTCTTCAGCAAGGCCAGCGTGGCGATGGGCGGCTACGCCATGCTGACCAGCGGCAATGCCAATTTGCTGATGGCCCACGGCACGCCGGCCCAGCGCGAGGTGTTTGCGAAGAACGAATTTGCTGGCCGCTGGTTTGGCACCATGTGTTTGAGCGAGCCGCAGGCAGGCTCGTCTCTGAGCGACGTGGCCACGCGCGCCGTGCCTGACAGGGGAAGCGACGACTCCGTCGCGGGCGACGACTTCGAAGCCGACGCGCTGGGCCCGCGCTACCGGCTGCGTGGCAACAAGATGTGGATCAGCGCTGGTGAACATGAGATCACCGAAAACATCATCCACCTGGTGCTGGCCAAGATACCGGGGCCCGATGGCAAGCCGCTGGCCGGCACCCGGGGTATCTCTTTGTTCATCGTACCCAAGCACCTGGTTAACACAAAAAGTGAGCTGACAGGTGAACGCAACGATGTGGCCCTGGCCGGGCTGAACCACAAGCTGGGTTACCGCGGCACGACCAACACGCTGTTGAATTTTGGCGAGGGCAGGTTTCCTGTTCGCGGCGAATCAGGCGGCGGCCTGGACGGCCGTGGTGCGGGCGCCATCGGCTATCTGGTCGGCAGGCCCGGCGAAGGCCTGCGCTGCATGTTCCACATGATGAACGAGGCGCGCATTGGCGTCGGCCTGGGCGCGACGATGCTGGGTTATGCCGGCTACGAAGCCAGCCTGGACTACGCGCGACAACGCCCGCAAGGTCGCCCGGTCACCGGCGGTGGCAAGGACGCAACGCAGCCCCAGGTGCCCATCATCGAACACGCCGACGTGAAGCGCATGTTGTTGGCGCAAAAGAGTTATGTCGAAGGCGGGCTGGCACTGGCGCTGTATTGCGCGCGGCTGGTGGACGAGTTGCACACCGGCAATGAAGCCCAGGCATCTGAAGCCGGCACGCTGCTGGAGGTGCTGACGCCGATTGCCAAAAGCTGGCCCAGCGAGTGGTGTCTGGAAGCCAATTCACTGGCCATTCAAGTACACGGCGGCTACGGCTACACGCGCGACTTCATGGTCGAGCAGTACTGGCGCGACAACCGCCTGAACATGATTCACGAAGGCACGCACGGCATCCAGGCGCTGGACCTGCTGGGCCGCAAGGTGGTGATGAATGGCGGCGCCGGGCTCAAGTTGCTGGCCACCCGCATCAACGCCACGGCGGAAAAGGCGGCGCCCATCGAAGGCCTGGCCGAGCCCGCCAACGCACTGACCAGCGCGCTGCAAAAGCTGGGCACGGCCACCCAATCGGCCTGGGCCACGGGCGTGCCAGAAGAAGCGCTGGCCAATGCCACGCCCTATCTGCAGGCTTTCGGCCATGTGGTGCTGGCCTGGTTGTGGCTGGACGTGGCGCTGTCCGCACAGACCCATGCGCTGCGTGATGGCAAGCTGGCGGCCATGAAGTACTTCTACGCTTACGAGTTGCCCAAGATCAATGCCTGGCTGGGTGTGGTGGCGCGCCGCGAACCGCTGCTGCGTGAAATGCAGGACGCCTGGTTCTGATTCCCATGAAGATTGTCAAGCTCGAAAAACTCATCTGGGTGTTGATCTACGGCGGCCTGCTGCTGTTGTGCCTGGGCTTGTTTGTGCGTCGCGCCGGTGCGGGCTTCGGGCTGCTGATGATGGTGGCTGGCACGGCCGTGGCGCTGACCGGCGCTGTGCTGGTTGCCGTGCGCGCACGCATTGCAGAATTCAAGGACCGCTGAATGACGATCGAGGTTTTCGCGGGCATCACCGCACTCACCCGCCGCGCATGGATGGGGGCCGCCGCCGCGCTGCTGGTGGCCTGCGCCCAAGGCCCCACGGCGCCACCGCCGGCCGCGGCCGAGCAACTGCCGCCCATCGTTTTCGTGCACGGCAATGGCGACACTGCGGCGCTGTGGTCCACCACGGTGTGGCGGTTTGAGTCCCACGGCTGGCCGCCTGAGCGGCTGCATGCGATCGATGTGCCATACCCGCTGGCGCGAGACGCCGATGACGTGGCGCAGCCCGGCCGCACGTCGGCCGCAGAACACATGCAGTTCCTGGCCGCCGAGGTCGACAAGGTGTTGCTGGCCACCGGCGCACGCCAGGTGGTGTTGATCGGCAATTCACGCGGCGGCAATGCGATACGCAACTACATCGCCAACGGCGGCGGCGCGGCCAAGGTCTCGCACGCCATCCTGGGCGGCACACCCAACCACGGCGTGTGGGCCGATGCCACCTTCCGCCCGGCCAACGAGTTCAACGGCGCCGGCCCGCTGCTGGCGGCGCTGAACAACCAGGGTGGCCCCGGCATCGAAACCACGCCGGGCGTGCGCTGGATGACCGTGCGTTCCGATGGCAACGACAAGTTCGCGCAGCCCGATGGCGTGTGGATAGGCGCCAAAGGCCGGCCGACCAACGTCACCGCAGCCGGGCCCGAGTTGAAGGGCGCGCTGAACGTGGTGTTCAACGGCATCGACCACCGTGAAACGTCTTACGGCCCGCTGGCCTTTGCCGCGGCCTACCGCTTCATCACCGGGCGCGACCCGTCGTCCACCGCCACCGTGGCCGAAGCCACCGTGGTGCTGGACGGCAAAGTGAGTGGCCAGGGGCTGGACAACGATCCTGTCAAAGGCGCCTTCGCCACCAACCTGCCGCTGGCCGGCGCCACGGTCGAGGTCTACGTCACCAACCCCAGCACCGGCGAACGCCAGGGCCCCGCACGCTGGCGCAAGACCGTGGGCGCCGACGGCCGCTGGGGCCCGTTTGTGGCCGATGGCAAGCAGGCCTACGAGTTCGTCGTCACCGCGCCGGCCTATGCGGTGACGCACATCTACCGCTCGCCGTTCCCGCGCTCGTCGGCCTATGTTCACCTGCGCGCCGATCGTCTGGCGGATGCTGACAAAAGCGCCGGCGCCGTCGTCACGCTGGCCCGCCCGCGCGGCTACTTCGGCTTGCCGCGCGACCGCATCGTGCTGGATGGTCAAAGCCCCCCAGCCGGCATTCCCACCGGCGTGGCCGGTGTCGCCAGCGCGCGCATCAAGCTGCCTGCCGAAGCGCCACGCGCCGTGGTGGGTGAATTCAACGGCGAACGCATCACCGGCCGCACCTGGCCGGCCACCGACAACCACACCGTGCTGCTGGAACTGCACCAGTAAAGCACCCGCCAAACATCGACAGGAGACGAACACATGGGCACCCCGATACAGAAACTTTTTGACCTCACCGGCCAGGTCGCGCTGGTCACCGGCGGTTCACGCGGGCTGGGTCTGCAGATGGCCGAATCCCTCGGTGAAGCCGGTGCCAAGGTCATGCTGACCTCACGCAAGGCGGCCGACCTGGAAGAAGCCGCGGCCCACCTGGCCGCGCGCGGCATAGACGCGCGCTGGATTGCCGCCGACGCCAGCAAGCCCGAAGACGTACAGCGTGTGGTGGACGAGACCATGCAGCGCCTGGGCCGTATCGACATCCTCATCAACAACGCCGGCGCTACCTGGGGCGCGCCGGCCGAAGACCACCCGCTGGCGGCCTGGGACAAGGTGATGAACCTGAACATCCGCAGCCTGTTCATGTTTGCGCAGGCCGTGGGCAAGGCCAGCATGATCCCCAACAAACACGGCCGCATCATCAACGTGGCCAGCATTGCCGGCCTGGGCGGCAGCATGGACGTGAAGTTCATCGCCTATGGCACCAGCAAGGGCGCGGCGGTGAACTTCACGCGCACGCTGGCGGCAGAGTGGGGCGCCTACGGCATCACCGTCAACGCGGTGGCGCCGGGCTTCTTCCCCAGCAAGATGACGCAGGGCGTGCTGGAACAGTTTGGCGTCGAAAAACTGGCCGCCAGCGCGCCACTGAAACGCCTGGGCGACGACGACGATTTGAAGGGCGCCGTGCTGTTGTTTGCCAGCGCTGCGGGCAAGCACATCACGGGGCAGATATTGGCGGTGGATGGTGGCGTGTCGTCCGTTCACGGCGGCTGAACGCGCATGGAATTCAGGACCCGCATTCCCTTCGTGGAAATGCTTGGCATGGAGTTGCAGCGCTTCGAACCCGATGCGGCCGAGATCCATTTGCAATTGCGCGATGAGCTGACCAACAGCTGGGGCGTGGCCCACGGCGGCGTGACGATGACGCTGCTGGACGTGGTGATGGCGCATGCCGCGCGCAGCCCGTCTGTGGCCGGCGGTGATGCACAGCCGGGCGTGGTGACCATCGAGATGAAAACCAGCTTTATGCGCCCGGGCGAAGGGCGGCTGATTGCCACCGGCAAGCGCTTGCACAAAACCGCATCGATGGCCTTTTGCGAAGGCTTTGTACACAGCACCACCGGCCTGCTGGTGGGCCATGCCAGTGCCACTTTCAAGTACCTGAAAGGCCTGCCTGTGGCGGGCCGCCGCATCCAGAAACCCGACGCATCAGACTGAGAGATTCGCATGAGCAACAGCAACCACCGCATCGTGCTGGCCTCGCGCCCGCAAGGCGAAGCCACCACTGGCAACTTCCGTCTCGAAGAAGCTGCGATACCCGCCCTGCAAGAAGGCCAGGTGCTGGTGCGCCAGCACTGCATGAGCCTGGACCCCTACATGCGCATGCGCATGAACGACGTGAAAAGCTACGCCGCACCGCAGGCCTTGGGCGAGGTGATGGGTGGCGGCGCGGTGGGCGTGGTGGCCGAGTCACGCCATGCCGACTTCGCCGTCGGCGACACCGTGCTGGGCATGGGCGGCTGGCAGGAATGGGCCGTGGCCAACGCCGCCACACCGGGGGTGCTGCGCAAGGTGGACGCATCGGTCATTCCGCTGCAGGCCTACCTGGGTGCGGTGGGCATGCCGGGCGTCACGGCGTGGATAGGGCTGGTCCACTTCATAGAACCCAAGGCCGGCGAGACCATCGTGGTCGACGCCGCCAGCGGCGCGGTCGGCAGCGTGGTGGGCCAGTTGGCCAAGGCCCGCGGCTGCCGCGCGGTGGGCATTGCCGGCGGTGCCGACAAGTGCGCCTATGTCGTCGATGAACTCGGCTTCGATGCCTGCATCGACTACAAGCAGCACCGCGACGCGGCCTCACTGGGTGCGGCGCTGGACGCCGCAGCACCCAAGGGCGTGGACGGCCTGTTCGAGAACGTCGGCGGCATGATCTTCGACACCGTGTTGTCGCGCATGAACGCCTTCGGCCGCATTGCGCTGTGCGGTTTGATCTCGGGCTACGACGGCGAATCGCTGGCGATATCGAATGCGCGGCTGCTGTTGACGCAACGCCTGCGTGTGCAAGGCTTCATTGTCAGTGAACATCTGCCGTTATGGCCCGCGGCGCTGGGTGAACTCGGTGGCCTGGTGGCCGGCGGCCAATTGAAGTACCGCGAGAGCATTGCGCCCAACCTGGCCGCAGCGCCCGAGGCTTTTCTGGGCTTGCTGAAGGGTCGTAACTTCGGCAAACAACTGGTCAAGCTGATTTGAACTGGACTTACCACCGTTTTCACTCGCTGGGGGTGGACGACTTGTACGACGCACTGGCCTTGCGCTCATACGTGTTCGTGATGGAACAGGACTGCATCTTCCTGGACGCCGACGGTGTGGACCGCGACAGCGGTCACTTGCTGGGCCGTGACGAGGCCGGTGTGCTCCAAGCCTATCTGCGTGTTGTTGACCCTGGCATCAAGTACGCTGAGCCCTCACTGGGCCGCGTCATCACGGCGCCCCGGGCGCGCGGCACCGGCCTGGGCCGCTTGCTGGTCGCCGAGGGTGTGACGCGTTGCACCGCGGCTTGGCCGGGTCAGGCCATACGCATAGGCGCGCAATCTCGGCTGGAAGATTTTTATGGCGAGTTCGCCTTCGTGCGCGACGGCGCCGACTACATCGAAGACGGCATACCGCACTGCGAGATGGTGCGGCCCGGTTGATGGATGGACGTCCATGCAGCCCACCCACACCGTCACCAACCAGCCCACGCCCTTCGAGGGCGTGAACCTGTTCGCCGCCAACCGCCCGCTGCGGGATGCACTGGCCGCGCAGGCGCCGGCCCTGGACACCGCGCCGCTGCTCGCGCTGGGCGCCGAGGCGGGCAGTGCCGCGATGCAGCAGCACGCGCGCCTGGCCAACCTGCACGGCCCCGTGCTGCACACGCACGACCGCTTTGGCCACCGCGTTGACGAGGTCGAATTCCACCCCAGCTACCACGCGCTGCTGGGCAGTGCCTTGCGCCATGGCCTGCATGGCACGCCGTGGGCGGGCGGTGCTGGCGCACATGTGCAGCGTGCAGCGGCCTTCATGCTGTTCACCGAGTTGGAACCCAGCGTGTTGTGCCCGGTGTCCATGAGCTATGCCGCCACACCGGCGCTGCGGGCCAACCCGGCGCTGCACGCGGCCTTTGGCCCGGGCCTGGCATCCACGCATTACGACGCCCGCTTCGTGCCCGCCGCCGGCAAGACCGCGCTGACCATGGGCATGGGCATGACCGAGAAGCAGGGCGGCTCTGACGTTCGTGCCAACACCACGCGTGCTGAATTCGACGGCGAGGATGGCTGGGGCCGGCGCTACCGCCTTAGCGGCCACAAGTGGTTTTTCTCGGCGCCGATGTGCGACGCATTTCTGGTGTTAGCCCAAACCATGTCTGGCGATGGCTCGGGCCTGGGTTGTTTCTTTCTGCCGCGCTGGTTGCCCGGCGAAAGCAACCAATGCGGCACACGCAACGCGATTGCCATCCAGCGCCTGAAGCACAAGCTGGGCAACCACGCCAATGCCAGTTCCGAAGTCGAGTTCAACGGCGCCGCCGCCTGGTTGATCGGCGAAGAAGGGCGCGGCATTGCGCAGATTCTGGCCATGGGCGCGTTGACGCGGCTGGATTGCGCCCTGGGCACCGCGGGTTTGATGCGCGGCGCGCTGTCGCTGGCCTTGCACCATACAAAGCAACGTGTTGCCTTCGGCAAACCGTTGCTCGCCCAGCCGTTGATGAAAAACGTGCTGGCCGACCTGGCGCTGGAAAGCGAGGCCGCCACCGCGCTGGCGCTGCGCCTGGCGGTGGCCGTGGACCGCAGCGAGCACAGCAAGGATGCACACGAACAAGTCATGCGCCGCCTGCTCACCCCCGTGGCCAAGTTCTGGGTCTGCAAGCGCGGCAGCCACTTCGCGCAAGAGGCCATGGAATGCCTGGGCGGCAACGGGTATGTCGAGGCAGAAGGCGAGGGCGTGATGGCGCGCATCTACCGCGAGATGCCGTTGAACAGCATCTGGGAAGGCGCCGGCAACATCATGGCGCTGGACTTGCTGCGGGCCTTGCGGGGTGCCGACGTGGCGCCTGCCCTGCAACATGAGTGCAGTGCGGCGCGCGGTGCCCACCCCGCCTTCGACCGCGCGCTGGCCGCCGTGCTGCACCGTGTGGACGGCATCAACGAAGAAACGCAAGCCCGCCGCCTGGCGCGCGACGTGGCACTGCTGCTGCAGGCTGCGTTGCTGCACCGGCAGTCGCCCGCCGCCGTGTTCGCAGCTTTCTGCGACACCCGCCTGAACGAGGCCAGTGACGTGTTCGGCCTGCTGTCACCCCACCACGATTTAGACCACCTCATCGCTCGCGCAATGCCCCTGGAGACGACATGAACAACGACCTCATCCTGCACCACTACGACGGTTCACCCTTCTCTGAAAAAGTGCGATGGATGCTGGGCTTCAAGGGCCTGGCCTGGCAGTCGGTGAAGGTGCCCGTCATCATGCCCAAGCCCGACGTGCTGGCGTTGACGGGCGGCTACCGCAAGACGCCCTTCATGCAGGTGGGTGCCGACATCTACTGCGACACCGCACTGATTGCCCGGCTGCTGGAACAACGGGCGCCCACGCCCAGCCTGTTCCCGGCCAGCGCGCCGCTGGCGCCCATCCTGGCGCAGTGGGCCGACAGCACACTCTTCTGGACCGTCATCCCCTACACCATGCAGCCGGCAGGCATGGCGCAGGTGTTTGCCGGCGTGCCGCCCGAAGTGTTGAAGGCCTTTGCCGCCGACCGCGCGCCCTTCACCGCCGGCATGCGCCGTTCCACCGCGGTGGACGCTGCCGCCAACTTGGCCGGTTATGCTGGCACGCTGAACGCGCAACTGGCCGACGGCCGCCACTTCCTGTGTGGGCCCGACGCCTCGGTGGCAGACTTTGCGGTGGCGCACTGCCTGTGGTACGTCAAGCGCGGCGGCACGGTGGCCGAGATCCTGGCGCCGTTTGAAGCGCTGCAGGCCTGGTACGCCCGCGTGCAGGCCTTCGGCCACGGCACGCCCACCAAGCTGGGCAGTGCCGATGCGATTGCCATCGCCGCCGCGGCCACCGGCCATGCGCCGACGCAGGTGCGGGCAGGGCTGGGCTTTGAAGCCGGCCAGGCTGTCACCGTCACCGCCATGGACTATGGCTGCGACCCGGTGGCCGGCACGCTGGTGGGCCTCAGCCCGCACAAGGTCGTCATCAGCCGCAGCGACGAACGCGCCGGCACCGTGCATGTGCACTTTCCGCGCGCCGGCTTCCAGATCAAGGCTGAAAAATGAGTGGTCGTCTGCAAGGCGGCGTGGCCGTCATCACCGGCGCGGCGTCAGGCTTCGGCCTGGAAGCCAGCCGCATCGCCGCAGCGCGGGGCATGCACGTCGTGATGGCCGACGTCCAGCAGGAAGCGCTGGACCGTGCCGTGGCGGAGATCACCGCGCTGGGCGCCGCCGTGCTGCCCTTCAGGTTGGACGTTAGCAAGGCTGCCGAGGTGGAAGCCTTGGGCGCTGCCACGCTGGCCCGCTTCGGCGCGCCCAGCTTCGTCTTCAACAACGCCGGCGTGGGTGCCGGTGGGCTGATCTGGGAACACACGCTGAAGGACTGGGAATGGGTCGTCGGCGTGAACCTGATGGGCGTGGCCCACGGCGTGCGCGTGTTCACACCCATGATGCTGGCCGCCGCGAAAAAAGACCCAAACTTTCGCGGCCACATCGTCAACACCGCCAGCATGGCAGGGCTGCTGAACGCGCCGAACATGGGCGTCTACAACGTCACCAAGAGCGCCGTGGTGGCGATGAGCGAGACGCTGTTCCAGGACCTGGCACTGGTCAGCGAACAGGTGCACGCGCATGTGCTGTGCCCGTTCTTCGTGCCCACCGCCATCCACCAGAGTGAGCGCAACCGGCCGGCCGAATTCGTCCAGGCAACGGCGCCCACGCGCAGCCAGTTGATCGCCCAAGCCATGAGCGACCAGGCCGTGACGCGCGGCAAACTCACCGCCGCGCAGGTGGCGCAGTTCGTGTTTGATGCGATGGACGACAACCGCTTCTACATCTACAGCCACCCGCACGCGCTGGCCGGCGTGCAGGTGCGGCTGGAAGACATGATGACGCCGCGCAACCCGACCGACCCCTTCAAGGCCAGGCCTGAAATTGGGCAGAAGTTGCGCGCGGCCTTGCGGGAAACCTAACCGTCAATCAGCGCGGGGTCCCAGGCGACCACCGCTTGCTGTTGCTCACCCAGTTTGGCGATGCCCAGCCGCATCACGTCACCTGGCTTCAAGAACACCGGGCTGGGCTTCACGCCCATACCCACACCGGGTGGCGTGCCGGTGGTGATGAGGTCGCCGGGGTTCAGCGTCATGAAGCGGCTGAGGTAGCTGACGATCTGCGCCACGCCAAACACCATCGTGCGCGTGTTGCCGGTCTGGAAGCGCCGGCCGTTGAGGTCCAGCCACAGGTCGAGTGCTTGGGGGTCACCCACCTCGTCGGCCGTCACCAGCCACGGGCCCGTCGGCCCAAAGGTGTCGCAGCCCTTGCCCTTGTCCCACTGGCTGCCACGCTCGAGCTGGAATTCGCGTTCTGAGACATCGTTGACGACGCAATAGCCGGCGACGAACTTCAGCGCATCGGCCGCATAGACATAGCGTGCGCGGCTGCCGATGACGACGCCCAGTTCCACCTCCCAGTCGGCCTTCACCGAGCCCTGCGGCAGCACCACCGGGTGGTTCGCGCCCACCGCGCTGTCGACGGTCTTGGTGAAGACGATGGGCTCCTTGGGCAGCGGCATGCCGGCCTCGGCGGCGTGGTCGGCGTAGTTCAGGCCGATGGCGATGAACTTGCCCATGCCGGCCCAGGGCACGGCCAGGCGCTCTTGCGGCACCACCGGCAGCATGTGGATGTCCAGCGCCCGCAACGCCGCCAGGCCGGCAGGCGACAGCGTGTGCGGTGTGATGTCGGCCAGCAGCACGCCCAGGTCGCGCACGCGGCCCTCGTCGTCCAGCACACCCGGTCGTTCGTGGCCCTTGGGCCCGTGGCGCAGCAGTTTCATGCGTGTTTTTCTGGCGTTAGTTTGTGAAGTCAGTTGGACCAACCGCCGTCGATGACTTGGGCGGTGCCGGTGGTGAAGGCCGATTCGTCGCTGGCCAGGTAAACGGCCAGCGCGGCAATTTCTTCGACGCGGCCCAAGCGGCCCATCGGCTGGCGTGAGATGAACAGCGCCTCGATCTGTGCCGCGGTCTGCCCGCTGGCTTTAGCTTGTGCGGCGATGCGGTCGCGCAGCGAGGGCGATTCCACCGTGCCCGGGCAGATGGCGTTGCAGCGCACGCCCCGGGTCATGAAGTCTGCGGCCACGGCCTTGGTCAGGCCGATGACGGCGGCCTTGGTGGCGCCGTAGACGAAGCGGTTCGGCGCGCCCTTCAAGCTGCCGACCACCGAGGCGACGTTGATGATCGAGCCGCCGCCCCGGCCGGCGTTGTTCGCCAGCATGCCGGGCAGGAAAGCCTTGATGGTGCGGAACTGCGAGCGCACGTTGAGGTTGAAGGCAAAGTCCCACTCGGCCTCGGTGCAGTCCAGCACCGTGCCGGCGTGCACATGGCCGGCGCCGTTGAAAAGCACGTTCACATCGGTGTGCGCATCGGCCGCTGCCTTGATTGCCGCAGCGTCGGTAGCGTCCATCTGCAGCGTCGTGCAGCCGGTCTCGGCTGCCAGACTCAGCAGCGCGGCGGCGTTGATGTCGGTGGCGACGACCTTCGCACCTTCGCGCACAAAGGCCAGCGCCGTCGCGCGGCCTATGCCCTGGCCGGCGGCGGTGATGAACGCGGTCTTGCCGACCAACCTGCCACTCATTTCGGATGTTCTCCTTCGTGTTCAGCCGCGGCCCACTCAACCTCTGCCCACAAACGGCATCTTGGTCGCCATCACGGTGGTGAACAGCACGTTGGCCGACAGCGGCAGCCGCGCCATCGCCATGAAGGTGTCGGCCACCGCTGCCAAGTCCATGCGCGGTTCGGGTTTGATGCTGCCATCGGCCTGCGGCACGCCGTCCACCATGCGTGCCGTCATCTCGCTGGCGGCGTTGCCGATGTCGATCTGACCGACCGCAATGTCGTAAGGCCGGCCGTCCAGCGCGGCGGTTTTGGTCAACCCCGTGACGGCATGTTTGGTGGCCGTGTAAGCGATGCTGCCGGGCCGCGGCGCATAGGCCGAGATGCTGCCGTTGTTGATGATGCGGCCACCCATCGGCGTCTGGTGGCGCATGAGTCTGAACGCATTCGACAGGCAGTAGAAAGCACCGTTGAGGTTGACATCGACGATGCGCCGCCACTCGGCGCCAGTCACCTCATCGGGCGACTTCACGCCCAGGCCGCCGCCGGCGTTGTTGAACAGCAGGTCGAGGCGGCCGTAGCGTTGCTGCACGGTGTCAAAGACCGCCTTGACCTGGGTGTCATCGCCTACATCGCAGGGCAGTGGCAATGCGTTGGCGGCATTGGTACCGGCCAGCGTGGCCGTCTCTTGCAGCGCATCAGCGCGGCGGCCGACAAGCGCCACTGTCCAGCCTTCGGCCAGCAATGCGAGCGCACAAGTGCGGCCAATGCCGCTGCCGGCGCCAGTGACGAGGGCGATCTGCATCAGTGGTTGTCCTTGGGCACAAAAGCGCCGCGCATGCCGCGCAGGAAGTCGAGGTCGGCACCCTCGTCGGCTTGCAATACGTGGTCGGTGTAGAGCTTCCAGTAGCCGCTTTGCAGCCGCGGTACGGGCGCCTGCCAGGCGGCCAGCCGGTGCGCGATTTCGGCATCGCCCACATGCAGGTGAAGGCGGCGCGCTGCCACGTCCAGCGTGATGAGGTCGCCGTCCTGCACGATGGCCAGCGGCCCGCCGGCGGCGGCCTCGGGCGCCGTGTGCAGCACCACGGTGCCGTAGGCGGTGCCGCTCATGCGTGCGTCGCTGATGCGAACCATGTCGGTGATGCCCTTTCTCAGCAGCTTCGGCGGCAGCGGCATGTTGCCGACCTCGGCCATGCCGGGGTAGCCCTTGGGGCCGCAGTTCTTCAACACCAGCACGCAGGTCTCGTCAACGTCCAGGGTTTCGTCGTCGATGCGGCGGTGGAAGTGGTCGCTGTCCTCGAACACCACCGCGCGGCCAGTGTGCTGCATCAGGGCCGGCGTGGCCGCACTGGGTTTGATGACGGCACCGCGCGGCGCCAGGTTGCCACGCAGAACTGCGATGCCCGCGTTGGCCTTGAACGGCGAGGCCAGGGTCTTGATGACCCGGGCATCGAAGTTCTGCGCGCCCTCGATGTTTGCGCCCACCGTGCAGCCGTTGGCGGTGACGGCGTCCAGGTGCAGCAGCGCCGCGATCTCCTTCATCACCACCGGCAGGCCGCCGGCGTAGCAGAAGTCTTCCATCAGGTGCTCGCCACTGGGCTGCAGGTTCAGCAAACAGGGCAGCGTGCTGGCCAGGCGGTCGAAGTCGTCGATGGCGAGCGGCACACCCAGCCGCCCGGCAATGGCGATCAAGTGAATCACCGCATTCGTGCTGCCGCCAATCGCCGCCAGCGTGCGGATGGCGTTCTCGAAAGCATCGCGCGTCAGCACGCTGCTGAGCTTCTGGTCGATGTGCACCATCTCGACGATGCGGCGGCCGGCATTGCGTGCCAGCACATTGCGCCGCCCGTCCACCGCCGGCCACGCGGCATTGCCCGGCAGGCCCACACCCAGGGCCTCGACCATGCAGGCCATGGTGCTGGCCGTGCCCATGGTCATGCAATGGCCGTGGCTGCGGTGCATGCAGCTTTCAGCTTCAAAAAATTCTTCCAGCTTCAGGGTGCCGGCACGCACCTGCTCGCTCATCTGCCACAGCCCTGTGCCCGAACCCAGTTCCTTGCCGCGCCACTTGCCGTTCAGCATCGGCCCGCCGCTGACGCCGATGGTCGGCAGGTCGGCACTGGCCGCGCCCATCAGCAGCGCCGGCGTCGTCTTGTCGCAGCCCATCAGCAGCACCACGCCGTCAATCGGGTTGCCGCGAATGCTTTCTTCGACATCCATGCTGGCCAGGTTGCGGTACAGCATGGCGGTGGGGCGCAACAAGGTCTCGCCCAGGCTCATGACCGGGAATTCCAGCGGAAAGCCGCCGGCTTCATAAACGCCGATCTTCACCTGCTCGGCCAGCGTTCTGAAATGCGAATTGCAGGGTGTCAGTTCGCTGAAGGTGTTGCAGATGCCGATGACCGGCCGGCCGTCGAACTGGTCGTGCGGCACACCCTTGCCCTTGACCCAGCTGCGGTAGGAAAAACCGTCGCGGTCCTGGCGGCCGAACCATTGCTGGCTGCGCAGGTCTTGCGGGCGTTTGCGGGGTTTGTCCGTCATGTTCTTTACGCGCTGTCGGCGGCGATTTTTGCAATGGTATGGTGATGCAAGCGCCGCGGCAAAGCGGCGTCTGTCCAGCCTTCAGTCCAGGAACTGTCTTCATGCATTTCACGCAAGTTCAACTCATCACCGGGCCCGATGGCCGTGCATTGTTCCGCGAGGAGCTTATCGCGCTGAGTGAAGGCAAACCGCAGGCGCGTTTGTCGCTGCTGATGCCCAGTGGCGGTCTGCAATTGCGCATCAGCCCGGTGGGTTTTCGCAGCGAATTCCATTGCACAGAAAACCCGCAATGGCTGTTTGTGCTGGGTGGGCAAATGGAAATTGGTTTGCAGGACGGCAGCACCCGCGTCTTCGGCCCTGGCGACCATTTCTTCTCGGCCGACACACTGCCCGCGGGCGCCACCTTCGACGCCCAATTGCACGGTCATTGCAGCCGCCAATTGGGTGACCAGCCGCTGGTCACGGCCTTCGTGCGCGCCTGAGCCGCGCGCTGCGCGCTGCGGCTTCATTCCTTCACCGATCCAGTCAGGCCCGAGACATAGTGCTCGAC
>JANMJI010000297.1:0-2850 GCA_031371275.1 Betaproteobacteria bacterium | reverse complement strand
GGCCAAGCTGGTGGCGATGTTCTTTCGCAATCTGCTGCCGGGCCTGTCGTGGAAGCTGTTGCTGCTGCCGCTGTGGCTGGCGCTGCTGCCGCTGCTGGCGCTGAGCGTGGTCATCGCCCACCTTTCGCTCTGGCTGGGTTTCGGCAGCAGCGACGACCCGTTGGGCTACACCGTGATGGTTCGGCGTTAGGTGCGGCCATAAGATCGCGTTCGAATAAAACTTGCAAGAGGGATGCACATGCATGAAGACAAGAGCGGCCTGAAGCGGATGATCAGTACGCCGGCTGTCTACAACCTGGTCCAGTTCGCGGCCGGGGCGTCGATGTACCGCAACCGCATGGTGCGCGATTTCATCAAGCCGGCTGCGAACGACCGCATTCTCGACATTGGCTGTGGCACCGGCGAGTACGTCAAGTTCCTGGACCGCCATTGCCCCAGTTACGAGTACTACGGCTTCGATGGCGAAGCGGGCTATGTCGCCTATAGCAAGACGCTGTTCGCCGGCAGGAACAACCTGCACTTCTATCACCGTGTGCTGACCGAAGCCGGCATTGCCGAATTCGAGAGTTTCGATATTGTGTTGGCCATCGGTGTGATGCACCACATGGACGACGCGCTCGTCACTTCGCTGTTGCGCTTGGCCAAGCGGGCGCTCAAGCCGGGCGGTAGGCTGGTGACCTACGACCCTGGACGTTTCAGTGACGCGAATGTGATCGAGAACTTCTTCGTTAAACACGACCGTGGCAGAAACATTCGCCCGCCTGAGCATTACGAACGCATCGTCAAGCAGGTGTTCCCGGTGGTGCGCTTGCATGTGCCCAGGCTGACCTACTACCCGTGCCGCAATGTCGTCTTCGAATGCGTCAATGACTGAAGTTGGCGCGGTCGCGCGCATCGAAGGCATGCTGCGGCGCTGGCAATGGCTGGCGCTTGCGCTGTTCGCCATCGGCTATGGCGCGGCCACGGCCTACCGTGCATCGAGAAAGCTGTTCTGGTTTGACGAGATATTCACGGTTCAAGTGGCAAAGCTGCCCGATCTGCGGTCGATCTGGGCAGCACTCAGCCAGGGTGTGGACTTCAATCCGCCGCTGTTTTATTTTCTGACGAAGGCGGGCGTGGCCCTCGCTGGGCCCGGCCATCTCGGTGTCCGGCTGCCGGAGATTGCCGGCTTCGGCATCTTTTGTCTGTGTCTTTATCGTTTTGTCGCCCTTCGGTCGACGGTCCTCGGCGGCCTTGTGGCCATGCTTTTTCCGCTGCTCACGGGTGCCTATGCCTACGCCTACGAAGCCAGGCCGCATGCAGTGGTTCTGGGCTGTCTGGGCGTGGCGCTGGTGTGTTGGCAGCAGGCTGCCACGCCGCAGGGTCGCGCGCGTTGGCCGTGGCTGCTTGGTCTGGCGCTGGCCTTGGCTTGCGGCCTGCTCAACCATGCCTATGCGGTGTTGCTGTTCGTACCGTTCATCTTTGGTGAGGCGGTGCGACTTTGGACGACGCGAAAGCCCGACTGGCCCATGGCTTGGGCCCTGCTTGTCGGCGCTGCGGCCTTTGCGGTGCTGATTCCGCTGGCACGATTGGCGTCGACCACGGGCATTGCGCGCGCAAAAGCGTTTGACTTTTCGATTCAGCTGCTTTTGAACACCTACCGCATGCTGTTGGGCCCGGCGGTGATCGAGCTGGCCGTGGCTGCGGTCGCGGCGTTCATCGTGTTCGGTCTGGCGCGCCCGATGCAGCCTGTGCAAACGCCGGGGGTTTCGACCACGCCACCAGGGCCGGCAAGGCACGAGCTGGCAGCACTGTGCGCACTGCTCTTGATCCCGCTGTTTGCGGCCGTGCTGTCGATGTTGACGCGTGCCGTGCCCTACGACCGTTACAGCCTGGGGCTGGTGGCAGGCTGTGCCGCGCTGCTGGGGCTGTTGGCGGGCTCGAATTTCAAGCTGGGTGCGGCTTTGCTGGCGGCGATGCTGGTGCAAATCGGCGTCGACAACCTGGGCTTCGTAGGCCGTTCGGCAATGCCCGAGCCCGCAACACAGATTCCACTGAGCACCCACCAGCCGTACTTCATGCGGCGCTACACCCAACTGAACTTGCTGCCCGATCATCAGGCGCCCATCGTGATGCTGGATGAACTGGAATTCGCGCCAATGCTGCATTACGCACCGGAAGGCCTCGCCGCCCGCCTGACGTACGTGATCTGGGACCCGGGCGACACCAACGGCCAGGGCTACCAGCGGCTGCAGCGCTGCTGCCAGGCGGCGGGGCGGGTGGCCCCGGCTGCCGAGTTGCTGGCCCGTTACCCGTTCTTTTATGTTTATGGGACACCACGGTCAGCGCAACGCATGGGTTATTTGACAGTCGGCGGCAACAAGATCGAAGTGCTGGAAATGTCGCCAAGCCACTTCCTGGTTTCCGTCACGGCGGTGCCTGCGGCTGTCGGGCCAACACCGGCCCACAACGGCGCATTACTGACGCGGTAATTGGCTTGCGTCCGCACGCAATGCGGGCGCTGTGCGGCGGGCCATGACAACGTAATTGCCGAATGTCCTTGTCGCCTCGAATTGCTTGTGCAGATGTTCGTCGAGCAATAGGATGCCGTTCGACGATGCGGTTGCGTTTGGCTCGCTGGACAGCATGTTCCACTGCACGACGGTGCGAACGTTGCGGTTTTCAATGGCGGCAATCAATTCACGCTGACCCCGCTCGCTGTTCGTCAGCCCCGGCTCCATCTCCACCCAGCGCGTGGCCGGCGGCCGGTCGGTCAGGAAGTACAGCATTGCATCGTTGATGAACAAGCGGCTGGTATCGGCAACGCCGCTGAAGATGGGCTCGCCGGGCGCCGTGCTGCTGCGCAGGTGC
>JANMJI010000244.1:0-17224 GCA_031371275.1 Betaproteobacteria bacterium | reverse complement strand
TAGCGCGGCAGCAGGCTTTTCAGCGCGGCCAGGTTGTCACCGTGTATGACCAGGTTGCCGGAAAGATCGGGTGCGCCCACGCCCTTGTCGGCGTGTGCCACCAACGGCCGGTAAGGCACCGTCAGGTGGTGGTTGTAGACAAACTCCTTGCCCTTGAAGACGATCTCCGGCATTGCTTCTGCGCCCCGTTTGAGAACCTGCGGTGAACGCACATTCTCGCGCCTGCTGGCGCAGCGGCGCGGGCGCAGCCCGCAAACCGCTGGGGCCGAAGCTCAGGCCGCCTTGCGAGCGTGGTGGCAGTCGTGCTGCGCCTGCACCAGGCGTTCGTCGGTGATGCTGACGCCAGGCCCGGTGACGATGGCGAAGTACACCGTCTGGCCGACCACGATGTCGACCTCGGCCGGTTCGGCCTTGCCCTGGTTGACCATCACCAGCGCGGCTTTGCCGATTTGCGCGCGCCAGTGCGCCAGTGCGGCGCGGTCGGCGCAGGCCACGGCCTTCACGCGCACCACGCCTTTCAAGCCAGAGCCATGGGCGTCGCGCCAGGCGTAGGTGCCGGGCATGCCGAAGGCGTGGCTGTAGCCGCATTCGTTGGTCAGCACGCTGCTGTCGAAAAAGGGCTTGTCGCCGACGATCTCGTAGGCCGGGGCCTTCTGGTCGGGGCAGTTCCAGCTCACCAGGTCGCCGGCTTCGATGACCAGCTTGTCGCGGTCGGGCGTGAATCGTTCGCCGTCCCAGCGCAGCGTCACCGGGTGCTGGGTCATCTTGCCTTCGCTTTTGCGCGTGCCGATGTGGATGCTGAACGGCCGGTCGAGGTTGATGCCGCCACCGCCGGCGGTCAGTGCGTGGTAGCCATGGGTGCCTTCGCGCATGAAGCGCTGGCCGTAGCCGTCGGTGGCCTGCAGGTGGCGGCTGTCGAGGTTGTCCAGGTGTTGCATGAGGGGCTCCTTGTCAATTCGTCAGTGCATCATTGAAGTTAGGGTGAAATGTCCACACCCAGCACCAGTTCGTCCTCGGTGCCGCCTTGAACCTCGGCTTTTACGGTGTCCAGGGTGATGAACACGGCGGGGTCGTTGGGGCCGGCCGCGGGCAGGATCTGCAGGTGCTGCGGCTGGCTGTAGATGGGAATCTTCAAGCCGCTGATGAAGGGCGAAATGATCGGCCCCAGCAAGCCGGTAAGGCCGGCAATGCCGATGGCCGCCAGGATGACGTTGACGGCAATCGCCAGGAAGGGCCCGATGAACGGAATCAGCAGCAGCAGTGGCGTGATGGCCGCGCCTATCAACACCAGCATGCCCGCCGTGGCCGGGCCGAACTGCAGCTGCGAGACGTTTTGCACCACGCCCTGCACCTTCCACGCGCCAGCGTTCAGCGTGATGTCGAGCCCGAAATCGGCGGTGGCTTCGACGAAATCGCCCAGCGGCACGTTGACCCCAATCGTCGGCCAGCTGAGGCAGATGCGCGGCGTGCAGACGCGGCCCACGCAGGGGATGTCCACGCACACCTGGGGCAGGCAGAAGTGCGGCAGGAAGTCGTTCAGGTTGATGCTGAACCCCAGCGTGACATGCCAGTTCACACGCAGGTGGCTAACGCGGATGGTGCTGGGCACGATGAGGTCTATCGACCCATGCACAAAGGCCACGCTGGCGCTGTAGCTGGCCGTGAAAGGCCCCAGGCTGCCACTGCCGCTTTGCGGCGGTATGACGACCAGGGCCATGGCGGTGTTGAACAGCGTGTTGGCACCGGCTTCGTCGAGTGCGGCGGTGATTTCAGACATGGTGTTCTCCTGAAACTTCTCAGACGTTGCCGCGCGCCAGCAGATGATCGTCTTCGATCAGCGGGCCTTGCGTGACGGCGAGATGGAAGGCGCCGGCGCGCAGCGCGGCCAGCGGCAGATGGACCTGCGAAAGCACGGCGTCCAGCAGCATGCGGATGACGCATTCGAGCACCGATTCCAGCGAGTCGGGCGTGATGTCCACCAGCTCTACCGCGTCAACGCGAAAGTTGATTTCACCGTTGCCGCTGCTGTCGTTCCAGCCGTCCAGGTGGCCGATGGCAAAGACCTGCAGGCGCGTGCAGGTGACCTGGCCCAGGCCCTTACCCTGGTTGCCGGCGTTGTCGTGCGACACGCCGGTGTTCTTGTCGTCACGGCGGTGCACGCAGTTCACGCACAACTCAACGTCGGTGCGCAGGCTGTAGCCGCCGGGGGGCAGCGTCAGCTGCGGTGGCAAGGGGTCGGTCTGCTTGAAGAGGTCGATGCGCGGAATGGAAAAGCGCACCGCCCAGTCAATGCCGCCGGGCAGCCCGGGGAAGGCGATGGCCGCCATCTGTGTGGCCGTGACGTTGGTGCTTGGCACGAACGCCGGCGAGCCGTAACGCAGAGTGCGCGGCCTGGCGTTGAAGAAGGCGGTCAGCACATCGTTCAATGCCGATTCATGGATGGACGCGAACACATGCTGCGCTTGCGTGAGGCTCATGGCGGGGCTCCTCGGTTTGACAGTCACAGGCGCCCAGATGGGGCCCGTGCTTGCAGTAGGCGCGCGGCGCCGACGGCCCGCAAGACGCTAGGCTTAGGGGGGGCGGGTGGCGCCCATGCACAGGAGCACATCGCTTGAAAAGCAGAAGCATTGGAATGTTTTCCGTCTCGGCCATCGGCCTGGGCTGCATGAACCTCAGCCATGCCTACGCCGCACCGCCACCGGCCGCCGACGCTGAACGCCTGCTGCTGGCGGCGCTGGACGCCGGCGTGACGCTGTTCGACACCGCGGCGCTGTACGGCTTTGGTGGCAATGAGACGCTGGTGGGCCGCGTGATGAAGCCGCACCGCAGCCGCATCACCTTGTGCAGCAAGGGCGGCATGACGGGCCAACCCGTCGGCCCCGGTGGCGCGCTGCAGCGCGTCATCGACGGCCGGCCGGCATCGATTCAGCGCGATTGCGAGGAAAGCCTGCAACGCCTCTCCACCGATGTCATCGACCTGTACTACCTGCACCGCTGGGACAAGAGCGTGCCGATTGAAGACAGCGTGGGCGCGATGGCGCGGCTGGTCGAACAGGGCAAGGTGCGCGCGCTGGGCCTGAGTGAAGTCTCGGCCGCTACGCTGCGCAAAGCCCACGCGGTGCACCCGATTGCCGCGGTGCAGACCGAGTATTCGCTGTGGACGCGCAACCCCGAGATTGCGGTGCTGCAGGCCTGCCTGGAGATCGGCGCGGCCTTCGTGGCCTTCAGCCCGGTGGCGCGGGCTTTCCTGACCGGCGCGCTGCCCGATGTGGCGGCCGTGGAAGGGCTGCAAGCCAAGGACATTCGCCGCAGCATGCCGCGCTTCGAGCCCGCGCACCACGCGGCCAATATCAAGCTGCTGCCGGCCTACGCCGCGCTCGCCCAAGAGGCCGGCTGCACGCCGGCGCAGCTCGCGCTGGCCTGGCTGCTGAGCAAGGCGCCGCACGTCATTCCCATCCCTGGCACCACCAGCCTGGCCCACCTGCATGAAAACCTCGGCGCCACGCAGTTGGCGCTGGCGCCCGGGTTGCGGGCGCGCGTGGAAACGCTGGTCAACCAGC
Source organism: Betaproteobacteria bacterium (assembly GCA_031371275.1). GTDB lineage: Bacteria > Pseudomonadota > Gammaproteobacteria > Burkholderiales > Burkholderiaceae_C > Rubrivivax. The sequence goes on along the minus strand of JANMJI010000244.1, from coordinate 13,664 downwards.
ACACTGTTTCGGGTGGGCGCTACGGCGCACAAAGCCAGGCCGAAGTGGATACCGAGCAGTTCTAAAGCCGCTGCGTACAAGCCCCTTAGCGGTGTGGTGCTTTCGGGCTAGAGTGCGCGCACCACGAGGAGACCGCGATGGACAAAGATCCGATCAAGAAGCCGCTGTACCGCTCGCTGTATTTCCAGGTCATCACGGCCATCGTGATCGGCGTGCTGCTGGGGCATTTCTACCCGCAGACGGGTGAGGCGATGAAGCCGCTGGGCGATGGCTTCATCAAGCTCATCAAGATGATCATCGCGCCCATCATCTTCTGCACCGTCGTCGTCGGCATCGCCGGCATGGAAGACATGAAGAAGGTCGGCAAGACCGGCGGGCTGGCGCTGCTGTACTTCGAGATCGTCAGCACCGTGGCGCTGGTGGTGGGGCTGGTCATCATCAACCTGGTGCAGCCCGGCGTGGGCATGAACATCGACCCCGCCAGCCTGGATACCAAGGGCATTGCGGCCTACACCGGGCCGGGCAAGATGGCCAGCACCACCGACTTCCTGCTGGGCGTCATTCCCAGCACCGTGGTCGATGCGTTCGCCAAGGGCGAGATCCTTCAGGTGCTGCTGTTCAGCGTCATGTTCGGCTTTGCGCTGCACAAGTTCGGTGGCCGCGGCACGCTGGTGTTTGACCTCATCGAGAAGCTGTCGCATGTGCTGTTCAGCATCGTCGGCATCATCATGAAGTTGGCGCCGATTGGCGCTTTCGGCGCCATGGCTTTCACCATCGGCAAGTACGGCGTGGGCTCGTTGCTTTCGCTGGGCAAGTTGATGGGCACCTTCTACGCGACGTGCTTGTTTTTCATCTTCGTGGTGCTGGGCTTGATCGCGCGCTTCCACGGCTTTTCGGTCTGGAAGTTCATCAAGTACATCAAGGAAGAACTGCTCATCGTGCTCGGCACCAGCAGCAGTGAATCGGTGCTGCCGCGGATGATGGCCAAGATGGAAAACCTGGGCGCCAAAAAGAGTGTGGTGGGCCTGGTCATTCCGACCGGCTACAGCTTCAATCTTGACGGCACCAGCATCTACTTGACGATGGCCGCGGTCTTCATCGCCCAGGCCACCAACACGCCGATGTCGCTGACGCAGCAGATCACGCTGCTGGGCGTGCTGCTGCTCACCAGCAAGGGCGCGGCCGGCGTCACAGGCAGCGGCTTTATTGTGCTGGCGGCGACCTTGAGTGCAGTCGGTGGTGTGCCGGTGGCGGGGCTGGCGCTTATCCTGGGCATCGACCGCTTCATGTCTGAAGCGCGGGCGCTGACCAATCTGATAGGCAACGGTGTGGCCACACTGGTGGTGGCCAAGTGGACGGGCGACCTGGACATGGCGCGGCTGCAGCGCCAGTTGAACCACGAAGGCCCTGAAGATGCTGAAGCGCCCGAGGCGGTGCTGGACGCGGTGGTGCAGCACATGCCTGTGGCCAAGCCCGGCTGATGGCGGCACCCACCACCGCGCGTGCGGGCGCCAGTCCGCACCGCATCGTCATCGTCGGCGGTGGCGCCGGCGGGCTGGAGTTGGCCACCCACCTGGGCAACACGCTGGGCCGGCGCGGCCAGGCCGAGGTCACGTTGGTCGAGAAAACGCGCACCCATGTCTGGAAGCCCAAGCTGCACGAAATTGCCGCCGGCAGCATGGACATGGGCCACCACGAGGTGGGCTACCTGGCGCAAGGCCACTGGCACCATTTCAAGTTTCGCATCGGCGAAATGGTGGGCCTGGACCGCGAACGCCGCGAGGTGCTGGTGGCCCCCACCTTCGACGAAGAAGGCGAGCTCGTCACGCCGCAGCGCGCGGTGCCCTACGACACGCTGGTGATCGCGGTGGGCAGCCAGAGCAACGACTTCGGCACCCCCGGTGTCGGCGAACATGCGCTGCGGCTGGAATCGGCGGCCGATGCTTCGCGCTTCCACCAGCGCCTGGTGAACGCCTGCATCAGGGCCCACGCGCAGACCGGGCCGCTGCGGCCCGAACAACTGCACCTGGCCATCATCGGCGCCGGTGCCACGGGGGTGGAGTTGGCCGCCGAACTGCACCGCACCACGCGCGAGGTCGTGGCCTACGGGCTGGACCGCGTCGACGCCGACAAGGACATCCAGGTGACAGTGGTGGAAGCCGCGCCGCGTGTGCTGCCAGCGCTGCCAGAACGCCTGAGCACCGCCACCGAGGCGCTGCTGACGAAGCTGGGTGTGAAGGTGCTGACGAACGCGAGAGTGGCGTCGGTGGCGCACGACGCCGTGCACCTGGCCGACGGCCGCGTGCTGCCGGCCGAGTTGATCGTCTGGGCCGCGGGCGTCAAGGCGCCCGAATTCTTGAAGGACCTCAGCGGGCTGGAAACCAACCGCATCAACCAGCTGGTGGTGAAGGCCACGCTGCAAAGCACGCGCGATGAAAACATCTTTGCGTTGGGCGACTGTGCGGCCTGCGCCTGGCCGCAGGCCAACGGTGGCCAAGGTGGTTTGGTGCCCCCGCGTGCGCAGGCGGCCCACCAGCAAGCCAGCCACATGGCCGCGCAAATCAAGCGCAGGCTGGCCGGCAAACCTTTGTTGGACTACCACTACCGCGACTTCGGCTCACTCGTCAGCCTGGGGCAATACAGCACCGTGGGCAGCATGATGGGCGGGCTGATTGGCGGCAGCCTGATGGTCGAAGGCGTGTTCGCCAAGCTGATGTATCTGTCGCTGTACAAGATGCACGAACTGGCCTTGCACGGCTGGGCCAAGGTGGCGCTGGACACGCTGGCGCGCTTGATCGTGCGGCGCACCGAACCGCATGTGAAACTGCATTGACGGCGGCGCTACAGCGCTATCGGGCTATCGCGCTATCGCGGTTTCGCTCTACTGCTCCACAAACGCCCGCTCGACCACAAAGTCGCCAGGCGCCATCGTGTTGCCTTCCTTGAACCCGCGTTCCTCCAGCAAACGCTTCAGGTCGCGCAGCATGGCCGGGCTGCCGCACAACATCACGCGATCTTCCTGTGGGTTGAAGCTGGGCAGGCCCAGGTCGCGAAAGAGTTTGCCGGTGGTGATGAGATCCGTCAGGCGGCCGTTGTGCTTGAAGGGTTCGCGCGTCACCGTGGGGTAGTACTTCAGCTTGCCGGCGACCACATCGCCCAGCAGTTCGTCTTGCGCCAGGCCGTGGTCGAGCAGGTCGTGGTAGGCCAGTTCGGCCACTTCGCGCACGCCGTGCACCACCACCACGGTCTCAAAACGTTCGTAGGTTTCGGGGTCGCGCGCGACACTCAGAAAAGGCGCCAGGCCGGTGCCGGTGCCGAGCAGATAAAGCCGCTTGCCGGGGTTCAGGTAGTCGATGAGCAGGGTGCCCGTGGGCTTCTTGCCGACGACGATGCTGTCGCCCACCTGGATGTGCTGCAGCCGGCTCGTCAGCGGGCCGTCTGCCACCTTGATGCTGAGGAACTCCAGGTGTTCTTCGTAATTGGCGCTGACGATGCTGTAGGCACGCAGCAGCGGCTTGCCGTTGACGCGCAGGCCGATCATCGTGAAGTGGCCGTTGGAAAAGCGCAGCGCGGGGTCGCGTGTGGTGGTGAAGCTGAACAGGCTGTCTGTCCAGTGGTGGACGCTCAACACGCGTTCTTCGAGAAAGGCACTCATGGAAGGCAGAAAGTCAGGGGCGGCCGGCAGTGTAGCGGGCGCACTCAGGGTTTTTGCTAGCGGGGCTTCCTTCGCGTGCGCGGCTGCGAGCGGGTGCAGGGCAAGGCTGTGGTCAGCCGGGCCAGACTGACGGCCGATTTGAGGCTGCACCCGGCCCGTGCTCGCGCACAATTTGCGTTCCCCACTGCATGACTGCCCCTGGAGCCTGCCTTGACTGCCCCTGACAACGACCTGGCCGCCTGGACAGGCCGCAGCGAGACGGTGCACGACACCCTCACCAGCGCGCCCGTGCTGGCCTTGGCCGCCACGCTGGACCACGCCGATGCGCCGGTGGCCATGGGCGACAAGCTGCCGCCGCTGTGGCACTGGCTGTACTTCCTGCCGATGCACCGGCAAAGCGAGTTGGGCGCCGACGGCCACGCCCGGCGCGGTGGTTTCCTGCCCCCCGTGCTGCTGCCGCGGCGCATGTGGGCGGGCAGCCAGTTCGAGTTCCGCACGCCGCTGCGTGTGGGCGATGCGGTGGCCCGCACCAGCACGGTTGTCGATGTCACGCAAAAGCATGGCCGCAGCGGCGAGCTGGTGTTTGTGAAAGTGCGGCATGACCTGCGCTGCAACGGCGCGGCAGAACCAGCGCTGGTGGAATTCCACGACATCGTCTACCGCGAAGCGAAGCAGCCTGGCGATGTCGAAGCAGCGCCCGTGGCCGCGGTGGCCGGTGCGGCCTGGCAAAGAGAGACCATTCCTGATGACGTGCTGTTGTTTCGTTACTCTGCGCTGACCTTCAACGCCCACCGCATCCACTACGACCGCAAGTACGCGACCGAGGTCGAGGGTTACCCGGGCCTGATCGTTCACGGCCCTTTGATCGCCACGCTGCTGCTGGACTTGCTGCGTCGCCACGCGCCGCAAGCCGAAGTGGCCAGCTTCAAGTTCAGGGCCGTACGCCCCACCTTCGACCTGCATGCCTTGCGTCTCAACGGCCAGCGCGACGGCAACACCGTCAAGCTGTGGGCGCAAGACCACCAAGGCTGGTTGACGATGGACGCTGTGGCGAGCTTGAAGGATTGAACATGCAAGCGCTCAAGAACCATAGGGTCGTCACTCTCAAAGACGCCATCGCTGCACTGCGCACCGCGCAGGCCCTTTGACATGCTGCCCCGCACTTACCTCTTTGTGCCCGGCGACCGCCCCGAACGTTTCGCCAAGGCCCTTGCCAGCGGCGCCGACGCGGTCGTGCTGGACCTTGAAGACGCTGTGCTGCCCCACGCCAAGCCCGCGGCGCGGCAGGCCGTAGAGCGCTTTCTTGACAACGCCGACCTGCCCCATGAACGCATCGTGCTGCGCATCAATGACGCCGCCACCCCGTGGTTCGCCGAAGACATGGCCGTGCTGGGTTTGCGCGGCGTGCGGGCCGTGATGTTGCCCAAGGCCGAGCGGCCCGAGGTCATCGCGCTGATACATGACCTGTGCCCGTGGACGCTGGTGCTGCCGCTGGTGGAATCGGCCAAGGGCGTGCTCGCGGCGCAAGCGCTGGCCGCTGCGCCGGGCGTGCAACGCCTGGTCTTCGGCACGGTGGACTTTGCCCTTGACCTTGACCTTACCGGCGACCCGCTGGGCCTGGACCACGCCGCCAGCTGCCTGGCGCTGGCGTCGCGCGCCGCGGGTATCGATTCGCCAGTGTCCGGGGTCACCACGGCCATCGCCGATGAAGCCTTGCTGCTGGCCGACCTGGCCCGCGCCCGCGCCCATGGCTTCGGCGCCAAGCTGTGCATCCACCCGCGGCAGGTCGCGCCCATCCACACCGCGCTGGCCCCCACCGCGGCCGAACTGCTGTGGGCCCAGCGCGTGCTGCATGCCGCAGCCGGCAGCAGCGGTGCCGTGCAACTGGACGGCCGCATGATTGACAAACCCGTCATCGAACGCGCGCGCCGCACGGTGGCGCGCGCTGTCTAACATTCAAAAATCACTGGCAGAGCGATGACCGCTTCGACCATCGACTCTTCCCTCTTCGCTCTTCCGGGGCATCTTCAGCAGCGATGCGATGCGCCAGGGCCCCGGCCCCACTTTCAAGACCGTCGGCCCCGGCGGCGCGGCCACGAAGACACGCGCGCCGGCGGCCCGTGTGTTGCAGACTTGCCAGCCTCAAGGGTTTGCGCAAAAGTGGGCGCCAGGAGACCGACATGCAACTGTCCAGGCATTTCACTTTGGCCGAGCTCACCTACTCGTCCACTGCCGCCAGCGAACACATCAACAACGAACCCGGTGGCGCGGCCATCGCGGCACTGGGTGCGCTGTGCACCGCAGTGCTGGACCCCCTGCGTGAAGCGCTCGGCCAGCCCATCACCATCAGCTCGGGTTACCGCGGCCCGGTGCTGAACAAGCGCGTGGGCGGCGTGGCCGACAGCCAGCATCTGCTGGGCATGGCGGTGGACATCCAGTCGGCCGGCACGGCGGTGCTGGCGCTGTTTCAGAAGGTGATTGCGATGGCACTGCCCTACGACCAGATCATCTACGAGGCCAAGGACGCGAACACGAAATGGGTGCATGTGTCGCACCGGGCTGGCAACAACCGCGGTGACATCCGCGTGGCGCAGTTTGGCGCGAACGGCAAGCCGACGGGTTACCCGGCGGTGACCGCTGCACAGGCGCTGGCGATGACCGAGCCGGCAAAGCGATCAAGCCGCGCCGTGTCGGCGATGCCGCTGGTGGAAGCAGCCGGCGAGGTGGCTGCCGGGGTGCCGTACCAGGCGCCCGCAGCCAGACAAGCGGTTGTGAAAAAGGCCGCCACCAAGAAGATGCTGACAACCCGGGTGCCTGCCAAAAAGACCGCCGCCAGGAAGTCGGTCGCCAAGACAAGGGTGGCCCAAAAACCCCGCACCTGAACCGCAACCAGGCCGCAACCAGGCCGCAACGCCCAGCGCTGCCGGGGCGGGACAATCGGCGCATGACATCACCCAGCAACACCAAAGCCAGACCGCCGTTTGAAGACCGGCCCATGGCCGTGGCCTTGGCCGGCCTGCTGGCGCTGGCCGTTGCCATGGGCATTGGGCGTTTTGCCTTCACGCCGCTGCTGCCGATGATGTTGCACGACGGTGTCATCACGCTGCCTGCGGCGAGCTGGCTGGCCACCGCCAACTACCTGGGCTATTGGTTGGGCGCGATGGCCTGTGCCTTGCAGCCTTGGGCGTGGGAGCGTTGGAAGCGCTCGCGTGGCAGCGCGCCGCCGCTGGTGCACACCGTGGCCGTGCGCGCCGGCCTGCTGGCCACCGTGCTGCTGACGCTGGGCATGACGCTGCCTGCGCCGCTGCTGTGGCCGCTGTGGCGCTTGCTGGCCGGCATGGCCAGCGCGGTGGTGTTTGTCTACGGCGCAGGCTGGTGCCTGGCGCGTTTGACTGCGCTGGGTGCGCCGGCGCTGGCCGGCCTCATCTTTGTCGGGCCGGGGCTGGGCATCACCGTCAGCGGCCTGGCCGCCACCGCGATGGTGGCGCTGGGCTGGTCGGGCGCCAGCGGCTGGGCGGTGTTCGGTGTGCTGGCTGCGGTGCTGACGGCGCTGGCCTGGCCGCACCTGCGGGGTCTGGTGCCGGTGTTCAGCGCGGCGCCCGTGGTCGCGGGTGCTGGGCACAGCGTTGCGATGGCGATATTCACACTTGCTTATGGCCTGGCCGGCTTGGGCTACATCGTCACCGCCACCTTCTTGCCGGTGATTGCGCGGCAGGCCTTGCCCGGCTCGGTATGGCCAGACCTGTTCTGGCCCTTGCTGGGCGGGGCCGTGGCCGCCGGCGCGTTGTTGACGCTGCGGTTGCCCGCGCACTGGGACCGTCGCCACCTGCTTTTGGCTTGTTATGTGATGCAGGCGCTGGGCGTGTTGATGGGCGTGTGGCTGCCCAGCCTGTGGGGTTTCGCTTTGGGCAGTTTGCTGATCGGCCTGCCCTTCACCGCCATCAGCCTGTTTGTGATGCAGGAAGCCCGCCGCCTGCGGCCGCACAAGGCATCGGCCTTCATCGGCTTGCTGACGGCGGCCTTTGGCCTGGGGCAGATTGCCGGGCCACCGATGGTGGCGTTGCTGATGGCCGGTGGCGGCAGTGGCGGTGGCCACGGCGGCGCGGGCCGCGGCTTTGCGCTGTCGTTGCATGTGGCGGCCGGCGCGCTGCTGCTGGGGGCCGCGTTGTTTGGTGGGCTGGCCCGGCGCCATCCGCTGGCCGTGGCGCCGCAGGCTGGCGCGACACAATCGGCCTGAACCACCGAAGAAAAAAGAGAGCCGTCCGCCATGCCCATCCAGTGGTTCCCAGGTCACATGCACACGACCAGGAAGGCGCTGGTCAAGCGCCTGCCCGACATCGACGTGGTGATCGAGCTGCTGGACGCGCGCCTGCCTGGGTCCAGCGCCAACCCGCTGCTGGGCGAGCTGACTCAGGGCAAGCCGGCCTTGAAGCTGCTGAACAAACAAGACCTGGCCGACGCCGATATCACCGCGCTGTGGCTGGCCCACTACAACGCCCAGCCCGGCACGCGCGCGCTGGCCATGGACGCCCATGTCACCGCGCCGGCGCGCCCGCTCGTCGAAGCCTGCCGCGCGCTGGCACCGCTGCGCGGCGGCATGGTCAAGCCGGTGCGGGTGTTGATCTGCGGCATCCCCAACGTCGGCAAGTCCACCCTCATCAACACGCTGCTGGGCCAGCGTTCGGCGAAGACCGGCGACGAGCCCGGCATCACCAAGATGGAACAGAAGATTGCGCTGGAAAGCGATTTCTATTTGATCGACACGCCCGGCATGCTGTGGCCGCGCATCGTCGTCGAACAAAGCGGCTACCACCTGGCGGCCAGCGGCGGCATTGGCCGCAACGCCTACGACGAAGAAGAAGTGGCGATGGCGCTGCTGGCCAGCGTGCGTGGGCGCTATGCCGACTGGCTGCGCACGCGCTACAAGCTGGACGACTTCAGCGCTGCCACCGACGAAGACTTGTTGGCCGACATCGGCCGCAAACGGGGTGGCCTGCGCGCCGGCGGCCAGGTGAACCTGCAAAAGGCGGCCGAGATCGCCATCAACGATTTCCGCAGCGGCGCCTGGGGCCGCATCTCGCTGGAAACGCCCGAGCAGTTCGCGGGCTGGCTGGCGGCCGGGCGTGCGTTGGAAGCGCAACGCCTGGCCAGCCGCCCCACGCGGGGCCGCAAGAAGGCACAGCCGCAGGCGGTGGCCGACGGTATCGCAGAGGCGACCTCAGACGCCTGACGCGCGCAAGGCCGGTTGGGCTGCTGGCGGTGTACGGCGCGCGGCCCAGGCCTATGGACGTGCGCCGGCCGTGAGCCGCGTGTCGAGCGCGAAGACCTCTTTCCTGACCAGCTTGAACATGCCCCTTGCCGCGACAACGTCGATGACCAGATTCCAGGAATGCCGGCTGACCGCGCTGGGCACAAGGAGGGCAGCGTGCTTGTCGAGCAGGTCACTGCCGAACCTCTGCTGGTTCACGCTGACTGCACCGGGCAGCAACCAATGCGCGTTCGGAATGCTTTTGGCCGAGACAACGAAGGCACAGGCCTGGACGACGTCGATTCGCAGCAGGGCATGGGGCACGATGTCCAGTGCGTTGAAGCCCTTGTGCACGGCGACCTCAAGAATCGTCGTTGCCGGGTCCAGCGACGTGTAGATGACCCGCCTGCCAGGCGCAGACCAGCGGCCGCCGACTTTGAAGGCACCGTCACCCCGGGCCCATGTCTTTTGGTATGCAGCGCGCTCCAGCCGCCACGCGGTCAGTACGCTGCCGGGCGCGGCTGGCGGCAGTGGCGTCATGTGTAGACGCCGTAGTCCATCCTGGTAAGCAAGGTCTTCACCATCTCGGTTCCATCGCTGGTCTTCAGCAGATCAAGCGGCCTGCGTCGATCCAGGCCCATCGCGGGTGCCATCAACCAGCGCTCTGCCGCAGCGCGCGACCCCAGGACATCCGTGGCCTGGGCGACAACGGCCATCAGGCGCAGGGCGCGGTCGCTGGCATTCGTGTCAAGCCCCTTGTCCTTGGCGCCGGCTCTTTGAAGCGTGCGCTCGCTCAAGCCCACGACCGACAGCAGATCTTTCAGGCCGACGTGCTCGAAGGCTGCGAAGAGTTGCCTGGCCCTCTTGACCGAGAGGCCGCTGGTGGCCAAGTCATGCGACGCAAAGGGCCCAGGAGCGGGGGTACTGGTGGCGGGCCCGGCGTCGTCGGTCTGCGGCGCGTTCGGCGGCAACAACTCGATGGAAACCAGTGGATCGTTCGCTGGCTGCAACGCAGGATGTGCTGGTCTCGGTGATATCCGAAACGCCGATTTGAGCGGCGCTGCGCGGGCGTGCTTGGGGGCAGGCTTTGTGGCGGACATGGTGCCTCGATCCAGACAAGTGTCGGCAGATAGTACGACATCTGTCGCCGCCCAAACGGTGCGCTCACAATGCGGCGCTGCCTTGTGCTCCCCAAAGAAACACCGCCATGACCGATTCGATGACCGACACCGTGCTCGTTTCCGGTGGCAGCGGCTACATCGCCGGCTTTCTCATCCGCCAACTGGTGGCCGAAGGCTGGAGGGTGCACACCACCGTGCGCAGCCTGGCCAAGGAAGCCGCGGTGCGGCAACTGCTGGCGGTGGACAACAGCCGGCTGAAGTTCTTTGCCGCCGACTTGAACGCCGACGCCGGCTGGGCGCATGCCATGGCCGGCTGCGGCTTGGTGGTGCATGTGGCTTCACCCCTGCCGGCCGGCGTGCCCAAGGACGCCAACGAGCTGATCGTGCCCGCGCGTGACGGCGCGCTGCGGGCCTTGCGTGCAGCCCGGGCTGCGGGCGTGAAGCGCTTTGTGATGACCTCTTCGGTGGCCGCCGTTTCCTACGGCCGTGGCCGCGGCGTGCACCACTTCACCGAAGCCGACTGGACCCAGCCCGAACGGCCGGGCATCTCGGCCTACATCCAGTCCAAGACCATTGCCGAACGTGCGGCACGCGCGTGGGTGCAGCAAGAAGGCGCGGGCATCGAGTTCTGCACCATCAACCCTTCGGTGGTGCTGGGGCCGGTGTCGAGCGCCGACTATTCGGCCTCTGTCGTCATCGTCAGAAAGCTGTTGGACGGCAGCTTAAGGGCCTGCCCCGACATCGGCTTCGGCATCGTCGATGTGCGCGACGTGGCCGACCTGCATGTGCGTGCACTTCGAGCGTCAGGCATGGCGGGTGAGCGTTTCATCGCCTCAGGCCGCTTCATGAAACTGCGTGAAATCGCCGACGTGCTGCGCGCCGGCCTGGGCCCGCAAGCGCACAAGGTGACGACGCGCAATGTGCCCGACTGGCTGGTGCGCGTGGCCGCGCTGTTCAACCCGGTGGCCAAGGCGGTGGTGGGTGAACTGGGTGCCGTGCGCAACCAGGATGCCTCACACGCCAAGGCCGTGCTGGGCTGGGCCACGCGGGCTGAAGAACAAAGCATTCTGGACACCGCGCGTTCCTTGATCGAGCACGGCATCGTCAAGGTTTGATGCTTGCGCCGGGGGGGGGCGCGCCAACTGCAAGGGGCGTGCGAGCTTGCAGCCCTGCCAGGCCGATGTGCGACAGCCCACAGACCTTGCCAGCCAGAGCCCGCAAGCTGCGTTTGGCAAACATCTGCACGCCGATTGAAAGCACATTTTGGAAGCTGTTCGTGCCACCCCGGGCTTGGCCGCCCGTCTCAACCCCGGTGCGGCCTGGCGTTTGCTCAAGCAGGTGGCGCAGGCTTGGCTGGACGACCATGTGCCCAGCATGGGCGCGGCACTGGCCTACTACACGATGTTTTCGATGGCGCCGTTGTTGCTCATCGTGGTCGCGGTGGCCGGCACGGTGTTTGGGCAAGACGCTGCGCGCGGCGAGATTTCAGCCCAGCTGAGCGCCCTGATGGGCGACCGCGGCGCGCGCGCAGTGCAAGAACTGCTGGCCGGGCTTGACAAGCCCGCACAAAGCATGGCGGCCACGGTGGTGGGTGTGCTGCTGTTGCTGGTGGGTGCGACCACGGTGTTTGCCGAACTGCAAGACGCGCTGGACCGCATCTGGCGCGTGCCCACGGGTGCGGGTACGGGTGCGGACACCGGCACCGGCGGCTGGCTGGCACTGCTGCGGGCCCGCGTGCTGTCCTTCGGCATGATCCTGGCGGTCGGCTTTTTGTTGATGGTGTCGCTGGTGGTCAGCGCCACGCTGGCCACGCTGGGCCAGCTGTGGAACCCGGCTTCGGGGCCGTGGATGACGATCGCGGCGCTGGCCAACGCGGCCGTCAGCTTCGTGTTGGTGGCGGCCCTGTTTGCACTCATTTACAAAGTTATGCCACGGGCCCGGGTGGACTGGCGCGATGTCTGGACCGGCGCGCTGTTCACGGCGCTGTTGTTCACCGCCGGCAAGTCGCTGATTGGCCTGTACGTCGGCACCAGCGCGGTGACATCGGGCTTTGGCGCCGCGGGTTCGCTGGTCGTGGTTTTGCTGTGGGTGTACTGGTCGGCGCAGGTCTTTCTTTTTGGTGCCGAATTCACCTGGGTGTATGCGAATGCCTATGGTTCCCGGCGCACGCTGTCTGCGCCGGACGCGCCGGCCGTGCCGGCCGTGGCCCCGTCAGCCACGGAACTGGCGCGCCGCGAAGGCCCACACCCGGCTTGATGCATCTGGCCCTCGCACGTCGCCAAAGGCCTGGCTGGCGGCACCGCCGCTCCAGGCATGCGCCAGCCCCTCCACCGTCACCAGCGTGGCCACACTGCGGCCCCGGTGCTTGAATTCGCGCACCCAGGCCGCATGGCGCTGGCCACGCTGCACGCGCCGTGGCGCGCCGGCCACGGCACCCGCCGCGTCAGCCCAGACCTGCGCGGCGGCAAGCCCGTTGCGCGGCGACACCACGGCGTCGGCCTGGCCGTGTATGACCAACAAAGGCGGCCAGCATGCGGCCATGGTTTGCGGCGTGACGGTCAACGGCTTGGTGGCACGTCGCCCCTTCATCGCCGCCAGCGCTGTCAGCGTGGAATGCGCGGTGCCAGGGGCGATGCCCGAATGCATGGCCACGGCCTTGAAGCGCTCGGGGTGCAGCGTCACCAGCAGCGCGGCCATGCTGGCACCGGCAGACAGCCCGGCGATGGCCACCCGGCCAGGGTCCACCGGGTGCAGCGCGCAGACCTGGTCTATGGCCTGCATCAACAACTCGGCCTCGGCACGCGCGCGGCCTGATGCCGTGTCAAACCAGTTCCAGCAGCCCTGCAGGTTGGCCCTGCGGTCTTGCTCGGGGTAGAGCACCGCAAAGCACTCGCGCTGGGCAATGCGGTTCATGCGCGTGCTGGCGGCAAAGCTGTTGGCGTCCTGGCCGCAGCCGTGCAGCATCACCAGCAGCGGCACGCGCTGACCTGCGCCCACACCCGGCGGGCGGTACAGCCTGTACTGCCGTGCGCCGGTGCCTCCCACGGCGACACCGCGGGTCCAGCTGCCCGCGTCTGCGGCGGGGCTGGATAGGAGTGTGGTCGATGGTCTGGCCGATGGTCCAAGCCATGGTTTGACCGACGGTTTGACCGCCGCCTTTCGCGCTGGCCTGGCGGCCTGTTTGCGCACAGCCGCTTTGGGTTTCAGCGCGGCGCTCAAAGCCCGCGTGCCGGCCTTCATTGCGCTGCGTGACAGGGCCGTGAAGCTGCGTTGCAAGCCTCGCGCCCAGGCCGTGGTGCGCATCTTCTTTTTCATCCACGCCATTCTGTCGATGGCGGGTTCTTGCGATGTGCGACAGCGCACAGACCGCTCTGGGGCTGACTTTTACGCTGAATGCAGCGAGCAGCTTTTCAGGTCGCCCAGCCTCACTTCAACAGCAGGATTTCCGATGACCCCATCCAATGCAGACAGCGCCGCCAGGTTTCAACGCAGCCCGGTGTTGGTGGACGACACGGCGCCCCCCTTCGCCGGCAGCGCGGCCGTCAACCCGCTCGCCATGGCCGGCATGGGCAGCGCGGTTTCCTGGGGCGCCATCGTGGCCGGCGCCGCTGCTGCAGCGGCGCTGTCGTTGATCCTGCTG
>JANMJI010000235.1:0-1849 GCA_031371275.1 Betaproteobacteria bacterium | reverse complement strand
CTGCCCAACCCGGGCCTGCGCCTGGGCCGTTTGCGCCAGGGCGATGACCTGGAAATCGACCGCAGCCTGCAATTCAATCTGGCGCGCTTGCTGTGGTTGCCACAAGTCAACGAGCTTGAGATGCGGCGCTTTGAGCAAGCCCGCGGCGCGGTGCTCGGCACGCTGCTGGCCCTGGCCGCCGACACCCGCAGCGCCTACTACGGGGCCTTGGCCGCAGACGAAACCGTGCGCTACATGGGCCAGGTGCAGTCTGCCGCCGAAGCCGGCGCCGAACTCGCGCGCCGCCAGGCCCTGGCCGGCAACTGGAACCGCCTGCAGCAAGCGCGTGAACAAAGTTTTTATGCCGACGCAGCGCTGGGTGCCGTGCGTGCCGAACAAGCCCGCGGCGCAGCGCGTGAAAGGCTGACGCGGCTGCTGGGCCTGTGGGGCGCGCAGACCGACTTTCGCCTGCCCGAACGTCTGCCCGACCTGCCCCCGGCCGCCAAAGAGTTGCCCGACATCGAACAAACCGCGATGGCCCAGCGCCTGGACGTGCAAGCCGCACGCCAGGGCGCCGAGCAGGTGGCACGCCAACTGGGGCTGACGCGCAGCACGCGCTTCGTCAACGTGCTGGAGCTGGGCGTGGTGCAAAACAGCTACAGCAACGCACCGGCACAGCGCGGCTACGAAATCAGCGTGGAACTGCCGCTGTTCGACTGGGGCGAAGCCCGCGTGGCAAAAGCCGAGGCGGTGTACATGCAGGCCTTGCACCGGGCTGCAGAAACCGCTGTCAACGCGCGCAGTGAAGTGCGGGTGGCTTATGCCGCGTACCGCAGCAGCTACGACATTGCGAAGCACTTTCGCGACGAGATCGTGCCTTTGAAAAAGCGCATCTCCGAAGAAAACCTGCTGCGCTACAACGGCATGCTGATTGGCGTGTTCGAGCTGCTGGCCGACGCGCGTTCGCAGATCACCAGCGTGAATGGCTACATCGAGGCCCTGCGCGATTTCTGGCTGGCGCAGGCCGCGCTGGACATGGCCTTGACCGGCGCGCCGCGCGGCACCGCGATGGCCATGCCCAGCGCCGCCGCCGCACCGATGGCCGGCAACGCCGCGCCTGAACACTGACCGCCGCCCACTGAACCCTGAACACGCAGGACGCAACCATGTTTTCAAGACGTAGCTTTTTCCGCGGCGCCGGCGCCGTGACGGCCGCGGCCACCGCAGCTGCCGTCAGCCGCGTGGCCCTGGCCGCGCTGCCCGAGCCGGTGCTGCAAACCCGGCCCGACACGATGCCGCCGCTGCAACCCGCCACGGGCCGCCCCTACAACCCGGTGGTGACGCTGAACGGCTGGACATTGCCCTGGCGCATGAACAACGGCGTCAAGGAATTTCATCTCGTGGCCGAACCCGTGGTGCGCGAAATGGCGCCCGGCTTCAAGGCCCATTTGTGGGGCTACAACGGCCAGTCGCCGGGGCCGACGATTGAAGTCGTGGAAGGCGACCGCGTGCGCGTCTTCGTCACCAACAAGCTGCCAGAACACACCACGGTGCACTGGCACGGCCAGCGCTTGCCGAACGGCATGGACGGCGTGGCCGGACTCAACCAGCCTTCGATACAGCCGGGCAAGACCTGGGTCTACGAATTCGTCGCGCGCCGCCCCGGCACCTTCATGTACCACCCGCATGCCGACGAGATGACGCAGATGGCGATGGGCATGATGGGTTTGTGGATCACGCACCCGAAGCAAAAGCACCCACTCATAGCCGACGTCGACCGCGACTTTGTCTTTCTGCTCAACGCCTACGACATCGACCCCGGCGCCTACACGCCGAAGATCATGACCATGCTCGACTTCAACCTGTGGAG
>JANMJI010000206.1:0-9847 GCA_031371275.1 Betaproteobacteria bacterium | reverse complement strand
CATCGCCAGTTGGGCGTTGCGCCGCGGCAAGTCAGCGGCAGCCACGCGCTGCGCTTGCCAGGCCGAACGCGCCAGCTCGAAGCCCACGGTCAACACGCCACTGGCCGCGGCCGCCAGCAACAGGCCGCTGAAGCTGGTGTGCCCCGCCCAAGCGGCCAGCGCCAGCAAGGCCAGCAGCGCGCACCGGCCGCCGTCACACAGCAGCATGACCCGGCGTTTGCCGCTGCGGTCGACCCACGGGCCCAGCAGCAGCGCACCCACTGCCGCCGCGGCCACGTCGGCCACCAGCAGCAGCGCCATCTGCGCCGGTGTGGCCTGCAACACCAGCGCCGCCAGCCAGGGCAAGGCCAGGCGGCTGAGCATGCTGCCGAAGTTGGAAACCCCTTCGGCGGCCAGCACACGGGCCATGTCTTTGTCTGTGGTCACGGGTCGATTCTGGCGCCGCCGCCACAATCCGCCCCTTCATGCAGACCGGCCTTCTCTACGCCCTGGGCGCCTTCGTCATCTGGGGCCTGTTCCCGCTGTACTTTCAGCTCGTTGCCCAGGTGCCGGTGCTTGAGGTGGTGCTGCACCGTTCCGTCTGGGCGCTGCTGTTTGTGCTGGGCCTGCTGGCCTGGCAGCGCCGCTGGGCTTGGCTTTCCGAAAACCTGCGCCGGCCGCGGCGCCTGGCGCTGTTTGCCACCAGCGCTTTGCTGCTGTGGTGCAACTGGCTGGTCTACGTGCTGGCGGTGCAGACCGGCCATGTCGTGGAAGCCAGTCTGGGCTATTTCATCAACCCGCTGGTCAACGTGTTGTTGGGCGTGTTGGTGCTGCGTGAAAGGCTGCGTCCGGCGCAATGGGTGGCCGTGGCGTTGGCGGCCTGCGGTGTGGCCTGGCTGACCTGGCACGCCGGCCGGCTGCCGTGGATTGCGCTGGTGCTGGCCGCCAGCTTTGGCTTGTATGGGCTGATGCGCAAGACCGCGCCGCTGGGCGCGCTGGAAGGCCTGGCTCTGGAAAACCTGCTACTGGCGCCGATCGTCATACCGCTGCTGTTGTGGTGGACGTTGACGCACGACGGTGTGCTGCTGCACGGCGCCACCCCGGTGTTGGGCTGGCTGCTGTTGGCCGGCCCGCTGACGGCGCTGCCGCTGCTGTGTTTTGCCGCCGCTGCACGGCGCCTGCCGCTGACCACGCTGGGGCTGGTGCAGTACGTGTCACCGACGCTGCAGCTGGTGCTGGGCATCACCGTGTTCCATGAAGCGTTTGATGGCGCCCGGCTGCTGGGCTTTGTCTGCATCTGGGCCGGCCTGGCGCTGGTCAGTGCCGAAGCGCTGGGCCTGCGCCTGCCGGGCGCGCTGCGCACCAAGCGGTTCTGAACGCCGTCAGGGCAGTTCGTGGCCGATGCTGGCCTGCCAGACGCGGTACCAGTCTTCGGCGCTGAGCCGCACGTTCAGCGCGGCCACGGCCTCGCCCAGCGCCTGCACACGCCCGCTGCCGGTGACGGGGATGGGCCGCGACGGGTGCCGCATGATCCAGGCATAGGCCACGCTGGTGGCGGCCACACCGTGCTTGTGGGCCAGGTCTTGCAGCGCGCCCCAGACGCGCGCGGCTTGCGCGTCACCGCCATCAAACAGCCGCCCGCCGGCCAATGGCGACCAGGCCATGGGCCGCAGCCCCAGGTCGACACACTGCTCCAGCGTGCCGTCGGCCAGCGCGCGCATTTGCAGCGGCGAAAACTCGATCTGGTTGGTGACCAGCGGATAGCGCTTGCGCAGCATCGCCAGTTGCCCCTGCGTGTGGTTGCTGACGCCAAAGTGCAGCACCTTTCCGGCGGCCAGCAGGTGGCGAAAAGTGTCGGCCAAATCGTCAGGGTCCATCAACAGGTCGGGCCGGTGCATCAGCAGCAGGTCGATGCGGTCGGTGCGCAAGGCTTGCAGCGATTGGTCGACGCTGGCCAGCACATGGGCGCGTGAACTGTCGTAGCTCTTGACGCTGTGGCCCGGCCGCTGCGGGCTGACGAGCTTGATGCCGCATTTGGTGACGATCTGCAGCCGGTCGCGCAGGCCGGGTGCGCTGGCAAAGGCTTCACCGAACATCGCCTCCACCGTGTAGCCGCCGTAGATGTCGGCGTGGTCGAAGCTGGTGATGCCCAGGTCCAGCGCCTGGGCCATCCAGTTCGCCAGGCCTTGCGCATTCAGGCCCCAGGCGCCGGCACGCCAGACACCCGCAACGATGGCAGACAAGTTCATGGGCAGCAAGCTCAAGCAAAGACAGTCAAGGACGAAGCGTAGCGCCCCGCCAGCGCTTCAGCCCAGGCCCAACAAACGCAACGCCAGAACATGCAGCCGCGCTTTCGGGTCGGCCAGGCCGTTCAGCACCGTGAAGTGGTTGGTGCCCGGCAAGGTCTCGCACACCGGCACCGCAGTGGGCCCCCAGACGTCGCGGATGAGACGGTTCTGGCGCAGGAATTCGTCGCTCTCGTCAAGCCCGACCACGGTGTAGAGCTTGGCACCCTTGGGCCGCGGGAAAAACGCCGGGCTCAGGCGCGCTACGGCCGCCGGCGTCAGGCGCAGATCGGCCTGCACCGAAGGCATGTGGCGCAGCGGTTCCAGGTCGTAGAGGCCCGAAATGGACAACGCGCCGGCCAGCGGCTGCGCTGGCATTTCAGGCACCACTTCTTTCCAGCGGCAGCTCAGCAGCATGGTCGCCAGGTGGCCGCCTGCCGAATGGCCCACCAGCACCATGCGCGAAGCATCACCGCCATGCTCTGCCGCATGGGCCCACACCCAGGCCAGCATGCGCGCCATCTGCAGCGTGATGTGTTCTGGCGTCACCGCCGGGCACAGCGCGTAATTGGGCACCACCACCAACGCGCCAGCGGCGTTGAACACCGGCGCCACAAACGCGTGTTCTGCCTTGTCCAGCGAACGCCAATAGCCACCGTGAATGAACACCAGCACCGGCGCACCGGCGGCCGGCGCCATGCCGGGCGCGGCGGCAAAGATGTCCAGCGTTTCGCCGGCGCCCGGGCCATAGGCCACATCCAGCACCGCACCAGGCTGCTCGCGCACCAGCGCCGAAGCCTGGCCCCAGCGCGCGAAGATCTGGGCATGGTCGGCGACGCGGGCGCGGTTGTTGTACTGGGCCTCCAGCCAGGCCGGGTTGTGGCGTGTTTTCATGGCCGCACTCCTGTGGTCTTCTTCGGGCGGCGATGTTAAACGGCGGTGATAAACTTGCGCGTTGGTTTGGGGGCGTAGCTCAGCTGGGAGAGCGTCGCGTTCGCAATGCGAAGGTCAGGAGTTCGATCCTCCTCGTCTCCACCACCGATCTCGGCTTTGAGCCGTGCAGCCGCTGCCGGCCATCACGCCAAACGCACCGGCCACGCGCTATTTTTTCTGCTGCGTGGTCTGCGGCACCTGACCGCTGACCTTCTTCGCCGCAGCCCTGAGCTTGAACTGGGTGGCAAGGTGGGATGCCACCGCGTACTCAAGAAATTCTTGCGGGGTGTAGGTCTTTTCCTTGTGGTCTTTGGCATCGAAATCGGTCCACCGAATCGACGCCTGCTTGAGCGCACCTTTGCGTTCGAGTAACGAGACCAAGCGCCGAAAATCCTTCAGGCGCGGCTTGTAATGCCCACTCTTCGGTGTGATGTCCTTGATGGCCCCACCCTCGGCCCGAATCATCCCCGCCGCCAGCACCTGACCTCCTGAGAGAAAGCTGGAATGGTGGAACTGGTTTTCCTGGTGCTCGTGCGCGTACAGCGTGCCGTCGGTGGCGACGACGAAAGCGCCGAAGCCGGGGAAGCCGGTGGACTGCCAGCCCGTGGTGTCGAAAGGCTGCGGGCCGGTCTTCGATGTCGCCCAGGTCTTGCCGGCGTCGTCAATCGAGATCACGGCATGCAAGCGCTCGGCCCCGTCGAGGTAGGCCACGCCTTCGGTGCTCATGTCGAGTTCGAGCATCTTCTGTTCGAGTTCGCCCGAATTGGCTTCCAGCCAAATGAAAAACGGTGGCACGGTCTCGTCCACTTCGGCTTTGAGCAACCAGGTCCAATACAGTTTGCGAAAGGGGTTGAAGCCCGTGCCGGGGCGGTGGGCAGGGTCGAATTTCTCGATCCAGTAATCCATCTGCAACGCACGCGCCCCAGGCACGACGAGCAGGTTGACGATGTTGCGCAGCATGTCCACGCCCTTGCCCTTGGTGTCGGAATCGAAGGGGTCCTGGAACTGCATCACGGCCGTCAGGTAATCGGCCTTGCCCTTGCATTGGCCGGCCAGCAATTGCACCGCAGCAGCGGCCTTGGGTTTGCTGGCGACGCGCTCAGACAGCGCTTCGCATTTGGCTTCCAGCCGCCGCAATGCGATAAGCCGGGGCGCGACCTGCAACTTGTTCATTTGCTGGTATTGCTCCAGCTGCTCGCCCAACATGCCCAACGCTGTCATCGCAGTTTCGTGCGCCTGCTTGGTACTGGACCACGATACCAAGCCGGGCGCTACGGTTTCGCCACTGGCGGCCAGGATCTTTTTCCAGGTGTCGCTGGACATGATGTCTTGCCAACGCATGGGGCGGTCTCGCTAGCGGCCGTGACGACGGCGGGGCGCCAGTTTGACGCCAGGCTCGGATACTCGCAAGGCCCGGCCTTGCGGCTGCGACCCATCGAGCACAAGGACTTGTAGCCTGGGCCCTGGGCCCTGGGCCCCGGGGCCTTGCACCCGGACGGCACGCGCCGCGCCGGTCGCAGGCGGCATCGCCCCGCATCAAACCTTGCCGCGCCCCGCTTCCACCAACTTCACGAGCGCAAACAAAGCCTGGTTCACCGGCGTGGCCACCCCCAGCTCGGTGCCGCGGCGCGCCACGTAGCCGTTCAAGTGATCAATCTCGCTCGGCTTGCCGCGCGCCATGTCTTGCGCGGTGGAAGACAACTGCGCCGGCATGACGACGGCAATCTGCTCCATCGCTGCCAGCGCGGCATGCAGCGCCAGCGGCTGCCCCGCCGCTTGGGCCACGGCCACCACTTCCTGCACCACGGCCTGCATCAGCGCGTGGATCACGGGCAGCGCGGCCATGGCCCCATAGGCCTGTTGCGACAAGCCTGAGATGGCGTTGTAGGCGCAGTTCACGACCAGCTTCAGCCACAACGCACCCACCACTTCGCTTGACAGGCGCACCGGCACCTGGGCGGTGGCGAAGATGTCCACCACGGCTTGCAATTGCTTCTGCACGGTGGCGCTGGCCGCCGCGGCAGCGTTCAAGGGCCCGATCACCAGGTCACCGCGGCCGAAGTGTTTGACGACCCCGGGCTCGGGCATCGCGGTGGCCACGTAGACCACCACCGGCACCACCGTCTGCGCCAGGTGGCGGGCCAGGACCTCGGCGTTGTCGACACCGTTTTGCAAGCTCAACACCACCGCATGCGCCGGCAACCAGGGCGCCATCTGCTGGGCCACGGTTTCGGTGTCGGTGGACTTGACGCAGAACAGCACCAGGTCGGCATCACGCAAGGCCGCCAGTTCGGTGGTGGCGGCCATGGGCACCGCCTGCACCTGCCCGCCCTTGTGCAATTGCAGGCCATGCGACTGAATCGCCTGGACATGGGCGGCGCGCCCTATCAGCGTGACGCGGTGGCCGGCGCGTGCCAGCATGGCGCCGAAAAAGCTGCCGACGGCACCGGCGCCCACGACCACGGTGGAATCGAAAATGGGTTTCATGCGGAAGGCGGCCCCGCAGGGCGCGGCAGTGGCTGGGCTTTCAGTATGCTGCGGCTGTACTTGATTTGAAGGATGCCATCGATGATCGAACACCACCTGGACATTGCCACCGCCGCAGGCGCGATGAACAGCTTTGTTGTCCACCCCGAAGAAGGCGGGCCTTTCCCGGTGCTGCTGTTTTATATGGACGCACCGGGCAAACGCGAAGAGTTGCACGACATGGCGCGGCGCTTTGCCGCGGTCGGGTATTTCGTCGTGCTGCCCAATCTGTATTACCGCAGCGCACGCGACTTTGTCTTGAAAGAGCGCACCGAACCGGCGTTGGCAGCGATGTTTGCGCTGATGGGCTCGTTGAACGCCACCACCACCGAATGCGACACGCTGGCGATGCTGACCTTCGTTGACGGCCAGGCCGCGGCCGACAGCAGCCGGCTGGGTGCCGTGGGCTATTGCATGAGTGGCCCATTCGTGATGTGGGCCGCGGCAGCCTTCCCCGAACGCGTGCACTGCATCGCGTCCATCCACGGCGCCAACATGGCCACCGCCGCGGCCGATTCGCCACACCGCATGGCGTCGAAGATTCGCTGCGAGAGTTATTTCGCCTGCGCCGAAATCGACAAATGGGCGCCGCCAGCCGACATCCTGCAATTACAGGATGCGCTGGCCGCCGCGGGCACGCCGCACCGCATTGAGTGGTACCCGGGCGTTGAACACGGCTTCGTGTTCCCGCTGCGCGCGGGCATCTACAACCAGGCTGCGGCAGAACGCCATTGGGAACGTTTGTTCAGTTTGTTCGGGCGCACGCTGGGCGCTGCGAAACTGCGCGGCTGAGCGGCTGAGCGCGGCCGGCCCAATTACAAACAAACCAAGGTCGCTCTGCCTGGGGCCCCGCATTGCCGGCGAGATGGCAAGCCGGCCGGGTACTGGATTCGAAAGTCCCCGCCTCACGCGCCTTTGTTTCGGTATTCGCGGCGCAGCAAGCGCAGCAGCGCGTCACGCCGCGGCACCGCGGCGCCACAAGAAGTGCGCGCGGCAATGGCCTTGTCCAGCGCGCCACCCAGGCCGTTGCGTTCCACCGAATACGAGGTGTTGCGGCCCTTGTTGCGGCGGTCTGTCCAGGTGGCCACGACGCGCAGGATGGGGCTGCTGCTGTCACGCGACCATTCGAAGCGAATGCCGGCGGCCTGGGTGGCGCTGGTGCTGGGCACACGGCCTTCTTCGCTGCCGCCGCGTTCCCTGGTCTTGGGCAGGCCCATCACCTTGGCGGCGCGCTTGGCGGCGCGCAAGGCTTTTTCAGGGCTGCCGTGTTTGCCGGTGGAGAAAAACTTCGACAGACCGGCACCACCGCCGTCAATGCGCAGCTGGTGGCCTTCAACAACACCATCACGTCGGATGGCAACAATATGGGCGTGGGTCGCATTCATTCTGAATCAGGCATCCTTAAAACGTTGAACTCCCGAGTTTAGTCGGCAGAACGTAGTTTCGCCAATTCAGGCCCTGGGCAGGTTTCAGACTGTTGCAGCGCCATTAACGTCATCAGGGCCACCCACGCCACCCACGCCAGCAACGCCATTCGCGCCCGCAACGGCCGGCGGCGATATCGGCTGCGCGCTGGGCACGGCGTCCAGCACCGCTGTCTGGGTCTGGTCTGAAGCCGTCACCGGCTGCAACGTGGTCTGCGCCAGCGGCGCGGGGGCCTGGTCCGGCTCGGGCTCTGGCGCCGGGCCTGTCAGCGTCATCAGGATGTCGGCATACCAGGCGCAGTTCAGGCCCAGCGATTCGTCTTCCACGCGGTCACGGCTGCCGATGTCCATGCGCGACGAATGCACGCCCAGCAGCTTCCAGGGCAGCGCGTCGGTGCTGGCCGGGTCGCGCATGACCACCGGCGCGCCGCTGGTGCCGCGGTGGGTGCGGGCGTCGGTGAGGAAAAAACCCTGGCCCTGAAAACGCAAACCGAAAGACGAAGCAATGGCCGCCTGACGCACCACCGGCAGATGGTGCAGCGCGTCGTGAAAGCCGAGCGGAAAACCGACCACCAGCAAAGAGCTGCCCACTTCCACTTCGTCCAGCGCGCCTTGCAAATGGGCCGGCGTAAAGCAGCGCAGCGCCACGGCGGGGGGCAGCGCAGCGCGTTCCAGTTCGATCACCGCCACGTCAATTTCGCCGCCTTCGTCGCGGCCCTGGCGCCAGATGCTTTTGCCGTCGCGGTACAGCAGCACCGACAGGCCGATAGACCGGGTGAGGTTGTCAGCGTCGGTGTGCAATTCCACTTCCAGCCGGCTGGGGTAGTGTTTGCTGGGTTTGTCGATCACGACATGCCGGCTGGTGACCAGGAACAGCCGCGTGTCGCGCTCGAAGAAAAAGCCGCTGGCGCCGGTGAGCGCACGCTCGCCGTCGAAGGTGGATACGCGGGTGGTGCTGAGAAGTATGGGTTCGATCATCGCTACGTTTATACGCGCCGCAGCCGCACTTTTCTGTGTGTCAGCTAACTCAGACCCGCTGTTGCATCAAGCGCTCGACAAACGCCGCACGCTGCTGGCGCTGCGCGGCCGTGCCCTGGCGGTGCAGCAATGATTCGGCGACCTCGTAGCTGTACAGCATGAAGGCGCGCAGGCTGGCTTCTTCAGCAGCGAAACCCAGGCCCGTAAAGATCTGCGTGTGATAGCCGATGCGCGCTGCGTCGGCGGCGTCGACAGCCTGGCGTGCCATGTCGTCACGCCGGGCCCAGGCGCGCAGTGCCAGTTCGATGCGCGCCGCGCGCGCCGCTGCACGGCCGCGAAAAGGCAATGAGATGACATCGCGCAGTTGTTCGCGCGGGTCGGCGCTGGCGCTGGCCAGCCGGCGCGTCAGTTGTTCGGTGGCGCTTTCGCTCCAGGCCGCAAGCACGCGGCGCAGCAGGTCTTCACGGTCACGAAAGTGCCAATAAAAGCTGCCGCGCGTGACCCCCAGCTGGCCGGCCAGCACGTCCACCCGCACATGGTCTATGCCCTGGTCTACGAGCACCGTGGTGGCGGCTTCAACCCAGGACTCGGGGGTCAGTGGGGTGCGGCCCACGGTGGCGTCGGCGGCGCTTGGGCTGCGGCGCAACGGCGCCGATCGGGCGGGGCGGGTGGATCGGGTGGATCGCGTAGGGGGCAGGCTCATCGGCGGCAACAACGGTAATAGCGGTAACAGCAACAGCAGCAGCAGCAGCAGCAATGCTTCAACCCCCATGATGCCATGCAGTGCTGTATGGAAATACGGGCATACCCGGATGGCCTCGCAGCGCCGCGCGCTTAGTATTCCACCAAACACATACAGATGTGTATGGACCGCGAAAGCGGAACCTACCTGATGGAGACACTGCGCATGGCCCAGACGAACACGGCAAACGCTTTCTTCGACGACCCGCGCATGCTGGCGCCGCGGCGCGTTGAAAAGATCATGCGCGCCGACGGCGGCTTTGAGCTGCGTTCACCCGAGCCGCTGGCCCCCTATGCCCGCTGCGTGGGCGAATGGCTGGAACACTGGGCCGCCCAGACGCCCGACGCGCTGGCTTTTGCCGAGCCCCTGCCGGCCGAGCAAGGCGGTGGCTGGCAACGCCTGCACTGGGGTGAATTGCGCCAGCAGGTGGGCGCCGTGGCGCAGGCACTGCTGAACCTGCAGCTGCCGGCCGGCAAGCCGGTCGTGGTGTTGTCAGACAACACGCTGCACCACCTGGTGCTGCTGCTGGCCGGCATGCACATCGGGCGCGCGGTGTGCACGGTGTCCAGCGGTTACTGCCGGCTGGCGGGGGGCGACTTTTCCCGCATCCACGGCATCTTGCAGGCGCTGGATGCGGGCCTGGTCTACGCCAGTCACGCCGCCACTTACGGCCCGGCGCTGCACCGCGCCGGCATCCACCCGGTGCTGGTCTTCAGCCAGGGCGCCGAACAGCACCCGGGTGCGCTGCCGGCCTTGTCGTTCACCGCCCTGCTGGCGACGCGCGAAACGCCGGCGGTGATGCAGGCCTTTGCCAGCATCACGCCCGACACCCACGCCAAGTACCTGCTCACCAGCGGCAGCACGGGCCAGCCCAAGGTCGTCATCAACAGCCACCGCATGCTGTGCGCCAACCAGCAGATGCTGCGCCAGGCCTTGCGTTTCATGGACCATGAAAAGCCGGTGCTGCTGGACTGGCTGCC
>JANMJI010000196.1:0-7509 GCA_031371275.1 Betaproteobacteria bacterium | reverse complement strand
GTCCACCACGCGGTGCTGGTCTTGCCGTTGGTGCCGGTGGTGGCCACCACGTCCAGCACGGCGCTGGGCTGGGCATAGCCTGCATCTGCCACGGCACCGGCCTGGGCCTTCAAGCCGGCCAGCGTGGCCACACGTTCACCGGCCAGGCCGAAGCTGTGTACGCCCTCGGCTTCCACCAGGCAGGCCGCAGCGCCAGCGGCGAGTGCTTGCGGCACGAAGCGGCGGCCGTCGGTGGCCTGGCCGGGCCAGGCGATGAAGCCGTCACCCGGGCGCACGGCGCGGCTGTCGGTGCGCAGGCGGCCACCGTCGCGCAGCGCCACGCGTGCGGCCAGCCACTGCGCGGCCTCAAGGGCGGAGCCCAGTGTCGTCAACACTTCAGAAGCTCTCTTGCTCCGCCGCGGGCGCAGAGCCGGGCTTGGCGTTGATCTGCGCCTTGACGTCGATGTCGGGCGCCACGTTCATCATGCGCAGCGTTTGCTGCACCACCTGGCTGAACACGGGTGCGGCCACATCACCGCCAAAGTGCAGGCCGTTGCTGGGCTCGTCGACCATCACCGCCACGATGATGCGCGGGCTGCTGATCGGCGCCATGCCGACGAACCACGCGCGGTACTTGTTGCTGGCGTAGCCCTTGCCCTCTTGCTTGTGCGCGGTGCCGCTCTTGCCACCGACCGAATAGCCGATGGTCTGCGCCTTCGGCCCGGTGCCGCCGGGGCCTGCGGCCAGTTGCAGCATCTTGCGAATCTCAAGCACCGTGGCCGGCGACAGCACGCGCAGGCCTTGCACCGGGGTGTCGGCTTCTTCATGCCGCAGCATGGTGACGGGGATCACATCGCCCTGGCGCGCCAGCGGCGTGTAGGCGCGTGCCATCTGCAACAGCGATGCCGACAGGCCGTAGCCATAGGCCATGGTCGCCTGTTCCACCGGGCGCCAGCTCTTGGCCGGCTTCAGGCGGCCCGTCACCGCGCCGGGGAACGCGATCTGCGGCCGCTGGCCATAGCCCACGCTGCTGAACAACTCCCACAGTTCGCGCGCCGGCATGCCCATGGCGATGCGCGCGGCGCCGACGTTGCTGCTTTTCTGTATCACTTCGCTGACCGTCAAGGCCGCGTGCGGGTGGGCGTCTTTGACCACCAGCGGGCCCACCACCAGGCTGCCCGGCGCGGTGTTGATGACGGTGTCGGGCTTGACGCGGCCAGTTTCCAGCGCCAGCGCCACCACCAGCGGCTTCATCGTCGAGCCGGGCTCGAAGACATCGGTCAGCGCCCGGTTGCGAAGCTGCGCGCCCGTCAGGTTGGCGCGGTTCGAAGGGTCGAAGCTGGGGTAGTTGGCAAGTGCCAACACTTCGCCCGTTAGGGTGTCCAGCACGACCACGCTGCCGGCCTTGGCCTTGTGTTCTTTCACAGCGTCGCGCACACGCTGGTAGGCGAAGAACTGCACCTTGCTGTCGATGGACAGCGTGATGTCGCGCCCGTTCACCGGGCTGGCCTGTTCGCCCACATCTTCGACGACGCGGCCCAGACGGTCGCGCACCACGGTGCGCTGGCCGGCCTGGCCCAGCAGCTGGGTCTGGAAGCCCAGCTCGATGCCTTCCTGGCCCTTGTCGTCGATGTTGGTGAAGCCCACCACATGCGCAGCGGCCTCGCCTTCCGGATACCTGCGCTTGTATTCGCGCACTTCCTGCACACCCTTCAAACCCAGCGCTTTCACGTCCTGCCAGGCGGCTTCTTCAAGATGCCTGCGCAGCACCACGGCGCCGCTGCCGTTGTCGATCTTGTCGTTCAGCTCGGCCAGCGGCATGGCCAGGCGCTGGGCCAGTTGCTTGCGCTGTGCAGCGTCGGCAGTGAAGGTCTTGGCGTCTATCTGCACCGAAGGCAAGGCCACACTGGTGGCCAGCACCAGGCCGTTGCGGTCGAGGATGCGGCCACGGCTGGCGGCCAGCGACTGCTTGTAGACAAAGCGCTTTTCACCCTGCGATTGATAAAAGCCGGTATCGACGATCTGCAGCTGCACCGCACGGCCCAACAGCAGCAGGAAAGCGCCGCCCACCAGCGCGACCACGAAGCGCGAACGCCAGGGCGGGGTTTTGCTGGCGAGCAAGGGGCTGGTGGCGTAGTTGACACTGCGCACACTGTTGGCGTTAGGTCTGTTCATCGCGCTACCCCTGATGCCGCGGGATCGAACACGTACGCGGTGACGCCCGGCGTGGCCGTGCGCATCTGCAGCCGTTCACGCGCGGTGCGCTCCACACGCAGATGTGTGCTCTGCGCCTGCGCTTCAGCGTCCAGGCGCTTGAACTCGGCGTCGAGCTGTTTTTGCTCGACCCGCGCCTGGTCCAGTGCGGCGAACAACTGGCGTGACTCATAGGCCGTCTTCACCAACAGCAGGGCGCTGGCCAGCAGTGCGATGACGAGCAGGATGTTCAGCTTGCCCATCAAGCGAACTCGGTACGTTCAGCCACACGCATCACCGCAGAACGCGCCCGCGGGTTGGCGCGAATCTCTTCATCCGACGGCTTCAGCCGCCCCAGCGAACGCAGCCGCATGTCCCTGGGCGACGCCATCGGTGCGCGGCGGTCGACCACATCACGGCTTTCACGGGCGATGAAGGTCTTGGTGATGCGGTCTTCCAGCGAATGAAAGCTGATGACCACCAGGCGGCCTTCCGGGGCCAGCAGCGCGAGTGCGGCCTTCAACCCCTGCTCAAGCGCTTCAAGCTCGGCGTTGATGTGAATCCGTAGAGCTTGAAACGTGCGCGTTGCAGGGTCCTGGCCCGGCTCGCGGGTTTTGACGGCGCGAGCCACGAGCGCGGATAACTCGCCTGTAGTGGTGATGGCAGGCCCGCTTTCGCGGCGAGCCACAAGCGCCTTTGCAATCTGAACAGCAAACCGTTCTTCGCCATAGTCACGAATCACCTCCGTCAATTCACCGACTTCAGCGCGTGCCAGAAACTGCGCCGCCGTTTCACCGTGCGTGGTGTCCATGCGCATGTCCAGCGGCGCGTCGAAACGAAAGCTGAAGCCGCGCGCCGGGTTGTCGATTTGCGGCGAACTGACACCCAGGTCCAGCAGCACACCCTGCACCTGTGTGATGCCGAGTGCACTCAGTTCGCGGGCCATGTCGGCAAAGCTGGCGTGGCACAGCAGCAGGCGCGGGTCTTGAATGTCGGCCGCGGCGGCCAGGGCCTCCGGGTCTTTGTCGAAGGCCACCACACGGCCCAGGGGCGACAGCAAAGCCAGCACCGCGCGGGTGTGGCCGCCGCGGCCGAAGGTGCCATCGACATAGGTGCCGCCGGGTTGCGTCACCAGTGCCTGCACCGCCGGGTTCAGCAACACCGTGGTGTGGTGCCAAGCCGGTGCTGAAACCGGAACCGCCAAGACCACAGAGGCAGCGTTCACCGTATGACCAGGTTGCGCAGCGGTGCCGGGCGGCCTTTGGCGACGGCCACGGTTTCATGGGCTTCGTGGCGGGCGATGTCCCACAATTCAAAGTGCGTTCCCACACCCATGAACTTGACCTTCTCTTCCAGGCCAGCCCACAGCCGCAATTCCGGCGGAATCAGCACGCGGGATGCGCTGTCGATTTCAACTTCGGTGGCGCTGCCGATGAAGAAGCGGCGCCAGGCCTCGTCTTCGGTGGCCAGCGCCAGCACGTTGTTTTCGAACTGCTCCCACAGCGGCAGCGGGTACAGCGACAAGCAGCCGTCGGGGTTCTTGGCCACCACCATCTGGCCTTGCACGGTGGCCACAAGCACATCCCGCCAACGGGCAGGCACAGTGATGCGCCCTTTCCCGTCCAGCGTGAGCACCGGCCCGCCGCGAAATACGATGGATGACACAAAACCCCACTAATCAACACGAACTCCCACTGTACCCGAGGGCTCTGGCGAGGTCAATGCGAGGCAGGACGAAAAATCAATAAAATCAAGTACTTACAAGCCTAACCTCGAATCGGAGAGGGTAAAACTTGTTGCGGATTAAGGACTTGGCGAGGGGTATGAAAGTGCTTTGTGAGGTGGCTTGGCCCACGAATTCCCACTGCACTGCTGCCTATTGACTGGGCGGCAATCGGCTTGGCGACAATTCGCGGCATGAAAACCAGGCGCGAAGTCTTGATGTCCCTCAGCGCTGTGCCCCTTGCAAACGCAGTCGCTGCCCCGCTGTCCGCAGAGGCTATCGACAAGCCCGGATGGTCGCGCTTCTTTGCCGACGCCGACGCGGTCGGCTCCATCCTCATTGCCGACGACCGACCCGGATCGCCGACCCTCTGGGCCCATGGCCTGGACCGCTGCCGCCGCCGCTACACGCCGGCGTCAACCTTCAAGATTCCCCACAGCCTGTTTGCCCTCGATGCCGGTTTGATCAAAGACGAGTTCCAGGTGATTTCATGGGACGGCGTCCAGCACCCGACACCGGCATGGAACAAAGACCAGACCCTGCGCTCGGCGATGCGCAACTCGGTGGTGTGGGTCTACCAGCGGTTTGCGCAGGAGTTGGGCTTGAAGCGGGAAGCGCAATACATGCGCGCCATCGATTACGGCAACGCGCTGGCTACAGGCGAAGCGCCGTTCTGGGTCGAAGGCAGCGGGGCTATCTCGTGCTCCGAGCAAATCACGTTCTTGCGACGGCTTTGCCGCAACGAGTTGCCCTTTCGCGTCGAGCATCAACGCCTGGTCAAGGATGTGATGGTTGCCGAGGCTGGTCGCAACTGGATTTTGCGTGCGAAGACCGGCTGGAGCGGCAAGATCGGGCGTTGGGTCGGCTGGGTCGAATGGCCCAGCGGCCCGGTATTTTTCGCCCTCAACATCGACACGCCCCGGCGGCTTGAAGATCTGCCGAAACGCGAGACGATTGCACGGGCGGTGCTGCGGTCTATCGACGCTCTGCCGCCGGCCTAGCCTGCGCGCACGTCTGCAAGCACCTGCGCGCGCACGTCCCCGCGCAATCATGTGCGCGATCATGTGTGCAATTACTTGCGCTCCACGGCCCGCACCACCGCCAGCCGCCGCGCGATCTCTGTCTTCAGCCACTGCGCGTCATGCCCGGGCACCACCAGCTGCATGCCCTGGGCCAGCATGGCGTGGGCCATCTCTGCACTGCCGCACCAGATGCCTGCCACCTTGCCTGCCGCGTGGCAGGCTCGCTGAATGCGGGCAATGGCCGCGGCCAGCAGCGGGTGGGTGTGGGCGGCGCCCGGGCCCAGGCCCAGGGCAATGCCCAGGTCGCTGGGGCCGATGAACAAGCCGTCTATCTGCGCCACGGCGGCAATGGCTTCCACAGCTTGCAGGCCGGCCTGCGTTTCTATCATCGCCAACGCCAGCATCTGCGCGTTGGCATGCTGTGGGTAGTCGGCCCCGCCCACCAGCAGGCCGCGCGCCGGGCCGAAGGAACGGTCGCCTTCGATGCCATCCATCGGGTAGCGGCAGGCGCGGCCGAAGGCTCGCGCTTCCTCGACGGAGTTCACCAGCGGGCAAATGATGCCGTAGGCGCCGGCGTCCAGCGCGCGGTTGATCTCGGCCAGGTTGTTCTGGCTGACGCGCACCATGGCCACCGCCGGGGTGTGCGTCAGCGCCTGCAGCATGGCCAGCATCTGCGCGTGGCCGGCCATGCCGTGCTGGCAGTCCACCACCACGGCGTCGAAGCCGCTGCTGCCCACCAGTTCGGCGGCGTAGGCCGAGTCCAGGCTCATCCAGCCGGCCACAGCGGGCTGACGCGCGCTGAACATCTCGATCAAGCGGTTGTTTTTCATCGCGGTGTTCTCAGTTGAAGCCGATGCAGGTAGCCGGAAAGCGGCGCATCAAAGCGCAGCATCAAACCGTCATCGCTGGCGGCAAAAGGCTGCGGCGCGCCAGGCGGCCGCCAGCGTCCAGCGTGGTGTCCTGCGCTGCGGCGGCGGTGTGCACCGCGGCCTCGAAATGCGGTGTCTTGCGCGCGTCGCCGGCCACCACCAGCAGCGCGTAGGCATCGGTGCTGCCGGTGTTGATGAACCGGCGCCAGCAGCCGGCCGGCATTGACAAGGTGTCCCAGGCCCCCAGCTCGGTTTGCAGGCTGTCTAAGCCGCGGTTGAAAGCCACCGTCAGCGGCCCGCTGGCGTGCACCAGCACAGCGGTTTCATGCAGCCGCAGCGGCGCGCTGCGCTGGCCGGCCGGCACATGCAGCCATTCCACGGAAAAGCCCTGCGGGTCTGTCACGGCCGGGCGGTGTTCGCGGTGCTGGCTGAGGCCCCAGCCGATGACGGGCGCCAGCTGCCAGGCGTGGCCGGGCAGCACGGCGTCCAGCGTGGCGGCGCGAAAATCGCGCTGCGCGGGCTGCACACGGCGGGCCATCAATTCGGCCGCCGACCAACGCCGCAAGCCCGCCACCTCGGCCTGCGGCATCAGCGGCAGCAGGCTTGTCTCGGCCGGCGGCGCTGCGCCCGCGGGCACTTCGATGATCTGGTTGTCACGGCCCAGCCACAGGCCGGTTTCGCGGGCCCGGCGCATGACTTCAGGGCTCCAGATGATGCCGCCGGTGTCGTCGCCGCCCAGCACCGTCATCAAGAAACCATACGTGTTGCCGCTGTTGGAAAAGCCGCGGAACATCCATGTCGGCATGCACACCACGTCACCGGCTTGCAGCAGCACCTGGCCTTCGTCGCCGGCCACACCCCAGCGCACGGTGAAGCTGCCTTCGCAGACGATGAAAACCTCTGACGTGAAGTGCAGGTGCAGGTTGTTGGTCAGGCCAGCGCCCATGCCGGCGGCGCCGATGTTGAAGCCGTGCGCTTCGCGCAGGTTCACCACCTGGCCGGCGTTTTGCGTCACCCCCGGGCCGATGATGGAATAGTTTTCTTTCGGTGTGCTGCCGGGCAGGCGCACGTCGATGAAAGCGTCATCGCAGGACACGTACTGCGCGCGCCGGATGTGGCGGCGTTCAAGTTCTGCGCGGCTCAGGATCATGGGCTTGGGGTAGGGGTTGAATGCGGCGTGTTCGGGCAACATGTGGTCATCACTTAAGCACTCATTTTTGCCGTTAGCCTTTGACCGCGCCTTGCGTCAGGCCCGAGACAATTTGCCGCTGGAACAAGGCCACCAGCACGATCAGCGGCAGCGTGATGCTGACAGCCCCGGCCACGCCCTGCATCAGCAACGTGTCGCTCTCGGCGGTGATGGCCCCGGCAATGGCCGCGGGCATGGTCATGCGGTCGGCATTCGTCAAGGCCGAGCTGAGCATGAAATCGTTGTAGGCCAGCAAGAAACTGAACAGGCCGGTGGTGACGACGCCGGGCCACATCACCGGGATGATGACGCGGCGAAAAGCCTGCAAGCGCGTGCAGCCATCGACCATCGCCGCCTCGTCCAGTTCCTGCGGGATGTTGACAAAGAAGCTGCGCAACATCCACAGCGTGAAGGGCTGGTTGATGGCCACCAGCACCATGACCAGAGAAAAGGTGGTGTTGCGAATGCCCAGGCTGTCAAACAAAGCCTGGAAGCTGGGCAGCAGCGTGGCATGCGGCACGGCGCGAAAAACCA
>JANMJI010000155.1:0-17045 GCA_031371275.1 Betaproteobacteria bacterium | reverse complement strand
CCTGGCGGCGCTGGGCTTGCAACGCAGGCGCGGGGCCCAGCGCAGCTACAGCTACAGCGCCAGCTTGCCGTAAAACACCACCGGCCCCGTCGGCTGGCCGGTGGGTGAACCGCCCGGTGGCTCAACGCTGACGGCCAGGTGGTCGATGCCGCTTTTCTTCAGCCCGCCGGGCAACTGGCCACGGCTCAGCACCGTCACGCCATCGCTGCGCATCAAACCCAGTGACGTGGGCGCGCCTTTTTCGGGTGCCCACCACAACTCCATCACGCGGTCGGTCTTCAGCGACACCGGCGTCAGCGGGCGCGCCACCACGGCGCGGCCATCACCACTGAAGCTGGCCACCACACTGCCGGCCACCGTGGGGTCACTGCCGGTGGACTGCAACACCACCACCACCGGCGGTTGCGTCGGTGGCGGGTTGACCAGCACCACGGCCATGCCGACGGCGGCCACTGTCAGCACCGCCGAGAGGCCGCGCCACGCGGACACGCGGCTCCACCACGACGCAGGCGCCGCAGCGGCTGCCGCACGCGGCCACAGCCGACCTTCGATGGCCTGCCAGACGTGGGCCGGCGGGTCGGCCGGGGGCAGCACGCCGGTCAGCGGCATCAGCCGGTTTTGCCAGTCACGCACCGCGCTTTGCAGGCCCGGGTGGCTGGGCAGCAGGGCTTCGAACCGGGCACGGGCGCGGCCCCGCAGCGTACCGGCGACGTACTGGGCGGCCAGCGCGTCGGCGAGGTCTTGTCTTGCGTAGTCCATGGTCAGGCCGCCTTGCCGTTGTCGCGCAGCACGCCGCGTTCCAGGCAACCTTTGAGCGTCTGCAACGCCCGGCGCACCCAGCTCTTCACGGTGCCCAGCGGCTCACGCAACTGCTCGGCCACTTCGGCATGCGACAAGCCGTCAAAAAAGGCCAGCGCCACGCTTTGGCGCTGCGGCGGGCTCAGGTGTTCCATGCACTGGCTAAGCTGCCGTTTGTCGCTGGCCTGGCCCAGCAAATCCAGCGGCCCAGGCTCGCTGCTGGCCAGGGCTTCCTGCGGGTTGGGGCGGTCGTCGTCGTCTTCGACGCTCAGGCTTTCGGTGCGCGGCTGGGTGTTGGCGCGGCGCAGGCTGTCGATGGCGCGGTTGCGGGCAATGTGTGTCAGCCAGGTCAGTGGCTGGCTGCGCGCGGCGTCGAAGCCGGCGGCGGCCTTCCAGACGCTGACATAGATTTCTTGCAGCAGGTCTTCGGCCTGCGCGCGGTCGCGCTGAATGCGCAACACGACGGCAAACAAATGGCCGCTGCTGCGCTCGTACAGGCTGGCAAAAGCAGCGCGGTCGCCCAGCCCGGCACGGGCCAGCAGTTGTGACAGTTCGCGGCTGCGTTCTGGCCAGTCGCGTTCGTCGGTGGTTTTCATCATCGGATCCCTACAATTCTGGCCATGCCATTCGAGCACCCACTTGAGCAGTTCAAAGACTTGCCGGGTGGCGATGCTAAGGGCTTGTTCTACATGTGCGTGGTCTTCCGTTAGCCTGTGGTGCCGCGCCGCAAGGAGTTGATGATGAAACTGCACCGTCGTTTTCTGGCCGCTGCAATCGCCACCGGGCTGGCCGGCGCGCTGCCGGCTTGGGCCATTCAAGGCGCTACGCCGACGATCAATTTTCTGGCGGTGGGCGTGGGTGTGCAGATCACACCCGACTGGGTGATGACGGTGCAGCACAACGCGCTGGGCGTGGGCAGCCCTTACAGCAACGGCTACGGCGGTCGCACGGTGCTGGCCTCTTACGCCGCACCCGGTTCCGGCACCTTCCCGGCCAACGACTTCGCGCTGCTGCGGCTGTCGCCATCCAGCACCGTGGTGCCGTACCTGCCGGTCAACGGCACGGCCGTGCCCGCAGGCCCAGTCGGGCCATTGAACGTGACCATCGCCAGCGCCGCGAATTCTGGCCCGGCGCGTGGCTACGGCTTCACCAGCGTCAGCGAATCCCTGCTGACCTACGACGACGACGGCGCCGGCCCGCTGCCGCCGGTCACGGTGAACTGGCTCGCAAGCTGGGACACCACCCTGTATGTGCAGGGCGGTGACAGCGGTGGCGGCCTGTTCTTGGGTCATGTGACGGACAGCAGCGTGCTGCTGGGGCTGACATCGGCGCTGTTGACCGACGAACAGAACCATCCCATCGGCTCGGCCTTTGTGCAGCCGGCGGCATACCGCAGCTGGATAGACGCCACGCTGGCCGCCGACGGCGCCGACACGCAGGCTGTCTTGTGGCTGGCCGCCGGCGTGCCCGAGCCCACGACCTGGGCGCTGTGGCTGTGCGGTGTGGCAGGGCTGGCTGCGGCCCGCGCGGGCCGCAAGGCGCGCCCGCGGCCATGACCCGCCGCGTGCCGCCGCCCGCATTGGCCGACACCGCCGACGAGGTCGAAGCGCAACTCTACGAAGCCCTGCAGCGCGGCGACCTGGAACGTTTGATGGCGCTGTGGGCCGACGACGACGAGATCGTCTGCGTGCATCCGGGTGGCGGGCGTGTCATCGGCGCGGCGGCCATACGCGCCAGCTTCGAGGCCATCTTCGCCAACGGCGGCATACCGGTGCGGCCCGAGCAGGTGCACCGGCTGCAACAGCTGGGCTTTGCGCTGCACCACCTGGTTGAACGCATCGAAGTGCGCAGCGCACAGGGCCTGCAAACCGGCTGGGTGCTGACCAGCAACGTGTACGTCAAGACCCCCGCCGGCTGGCGCCTGGCCGCCCACCACGCCAGCCCGGGCATGCCCATTGAGCCGCCGCCGCCGCACGGCGGCGACGCACCGAGCACGCTGCACTGATGCCACCACCCCCCACCACCGCAGTGCCGCCCGTTGCGTTGGCGCCATTGGCGCCATTGGCCCCATTGGCACGTTACCGCGCACCGCTGTGGCTGCCGGGCGGCAACCTGCAGACGGTGTGGGCCGCGACGCTGTCACAGCGCCACCTCGGCCCAGCGCCGCTGTTCCAGCGCGAACGCTGGGCCACGCCCGACGGCGATTTCATCGACGTCGACCACCTGCAAGGCAGCCCGGCCGCGCCGCAGCGCCACCTGGTGCTGTTCCACGGCCTCGAAGGCAGCAGTGCCAGCCAATACGCCCAGGCCTTTGCCAGCGTTGCACAGCAGCGCGGCTGGGCCTACAGCGTGCCGCATTTCCGCGGCTGTTCGGGCGCGCTGAACCTGGCGCCGCGGGCCTACCACTCGGGCGACTTTGAAGAAGTCGGCTGGATCCTGCAGCGCCTGCGCGCCGGCAGTGCCGGGCCGCTGCTGGTGGTGGGCATTTCGCTGGGCGGTAACGCACTGTTGCGTTGGGCGCAAGAGGCCGGTGACAGCGCCGCGGCCAGCGCTGCCGCCGTGGCCGCGGTGTCTTCGCCCATCAACCTGGCCGCCGCCGGCCAGGCCATAGACCGCGGCTTCAACTGGCTGCTTTATTCGCGCATGTTCTTGCGCACCATGAAGCCCCGCGCCTTGGCCAAGTGGCAGCAGTTCCCGGGCCTGTTCGACCGCCACACCCTGGCCGCGGCGCGCACGCTGTACGCCTTCGACAACGTCTTCACCGCGCCGCTGCACGGCTACCGCGACACGCCCGACTACTGGGCCCGTGCTTCGGCCCAGCCGCACCTGGCGCAGGTGCGCATACCGGCGCTGGTGCTGAACGCGCGCAACGACCCGTTTGTGCCCGGACGGTCTCTGCCCGCGCAGGCCCAGGTCGGCCGCTTTGTCACGCTGTGCCAGCCTGCGCACGGCGGCCATGTGGGCTTTCCCCAGGGCCGGCCGCCAGGGCAGGTGCTGGCCATGCCGCGGGCTGTCAGCGAATGGCTGTGCGGCCACGCCTGAAGGTGTAAGTTCCGGGCCATGGACGCGATCGTTGAAGCCGCGCTGCGCAAGTGGCCCAAGGTGCCGCACTGCTACGGCTGGCTGGCGCTGGACGCACGCGGCAACTGGTTCATGCGCGACGAACGCATCCAGGCGGCGGGGCCTTTTCCGCAGGTCAAGGGCAGCCGCATCGAACACGAAAAACTGCTGGGCTTCATCGAACGCAACTATGCCCATGACGACGCCGGCGCCTGGTTTTTCCAGAACGGCCCGCAGCGCGTGTACCTGCAGCTGGAAGCCGCGCCCTGGGTCTGGCGCGTGGGCACTGCCACGGGCTCGCCTGCTGTATGGCCCGTCACCAGCCACACCGGCCTGGTTGCCCAGGTGCTGGGCAGTTGGCTGGACGAAGCGGGCCGCTTGTTCCTGGCCACCGACCTGGGCCACGGCATCGTGCACACGCTGGACATGGGCGTGGCGGCAGATGCTGTCGAGGCCGGTCATTGGCAGCCGCAAACGTTGCCGTTTGCACAGATGCCGGGGCGTTTTGGCTACACGCTGGACCCCCAGCCCGCGGCGCGCGCGGCCGGCTGACAAGGCTTGGGTTGAGATAGGGCGGCGCTTCACCCATAGCCTTACGCCCGCCGGGCAGGCGCGGATGCAAGCCGCTCAGCCGCCCAGGAAAAAGGCCACCCGCAGGCGGCCTTTTGTGACGCTGCACGCGCTACGCCGGCAGCGCCAGCCGCGCTCTGCCGGGCGCCTCAGTTGGGCGCCTCAGTTCGGCGCGCTGGCGGCTGCCGCGGGGGCGACCTCTGCCTTGGGTTGCTCGAACTTGGCACCGCCCTGGTTGGCCATGTAGACCACGGCACGGCCGATTTCCAGGTCGGCGTAGTCGCCACCGCCCTGCGCGCCCATCGCGCCTTTGCCTTTGAGCGCCGAATTCAGCAGCGCTTCGTAGCCGGTCTTGATGCGCGGGCCCCAGGCCGCGGCGTCGCCGAACTTGGGTGAGCCCGCCACCCCTGCCGCGTGGCAGGCCGCGCACTGGCCGCTGTAGACCTGGTCGCCGGCGCGCATCACGCCAGGGTTGGCCGCGTCACGCACTTCCACCGCACCGACGGGCTGCAAACGCTTGGCCACCGCCGCCGCACCCAGGCCGTCGCTGCCGGCGGACGGCTTGTCGTCCCAATCGACGTAATTCACGAGCAGCACGATGGCGAAGATGGGCACCAGGAAAGAAGCCGCAATCGCCGCGATCAACTGCTTGGGCGTTTTGATCGGCCCTTCGTGGTTTTCTTCGTGGGCTTGTTCTTGCCCGGTCTGCTGCGCTTCGCTCATGAAATCCTCGGGTCCGGTCCGAAAGGGCTGGGTTGCGCCTGAGAGGGCGTAAACCCGCGAATTATAGGGGCCGCACCCCGGCCTGCCAGGCCCGCCCACGGCGCAGGAAACCCGGACGCTAGAATGCAGGGCTGCCCACGCGACCGTGGTGAAGTGGATATCATGCGGCCCTCCGAAGGCCACGTCGCAGGTTCGATTCCTGCCGGTCGCACCAAGCAGCACGCACCAAGCACTGCTCAGTGCTTCACAGCGCCGCCATGCACTTCACCCCAGCCGGCACATCGCCCTTGGGGTTGGGTAACTCCAGCCGAATGCGGAAGGTTCCGCTGGCCGAATCAACCACCTTGTCGACGATTTTCACGGTGGCTTTGTAGACGCCGGTAAACGGTGGCTCGGGCCGCACTTCCACCACACGGCCGGGTTTGACGCGGCCGTATTCAGACACCGGCAGCACCACTTCCACGCGCAGCGGGTCTGTCTGCGCCAGCTTCAGCACGGCGGTGGCGGCGTCGCCGGTCTGCGTCAGTTCACCGGGGTTTTGCAGACGTTCGACGACGACGCCGTCAATCGGGCTCAGGATCGCATAACGCCCCACCGATGCGGCCAGTTGCCGCGCTTCCAGGCGCGCCACTTCGCGGTTGTCCCGGGCTTGCAGCAGGTCGGCTTCGGCGGCGCGCACTTCGGCGGCGGCGTCGTCGCGGTCTTGCGTGGAAACGAAAGATTGCAGCAGCAGTTCGTTGCGGCGCTTGAGCTTTTCACTGGCGTTTTGCAGCCGTGATTCGACCGCGCGCACGGTGCCTTCCATCACCGAGCGGTAGCGCGCCACTTCCAGCGCGGCCTGCTCCACCGCGGCGTCCAGGCTGACCAGAAGCTGGCCCTTCCTGACCACCGAACCACGCTCGACATGCACCGCGGCGATGGGCGCGCTGACGGGGCTGCGCAGTTCCAGTTTCTGCATCGGTTCGATCAGGCATTGGCTGCCGCCGGTGGGCGCGGCCTGGGCCTTCACGCCAGCCACCAGCAAAGTCAAGAACACGGCGTTCAGCGCAAGGCGCATTTAGTTTTTTCCTGAAAACGAAAGCAGGGTTTCAATCTCGCGGTCGCTGCGCATCGCGGCCGCACGTTGACGGGCGTGGCCGTTCTCGGCGCTGCGTTGCACCAGCCGGCGCAACAGCGCCAGGCCCAGCGCCTGCAAGTGGCCCGGCGGCAGCCGCGCCAGCGCATGGCGCCAGCGTGGCGCGTGGTGGGCCAGCAGTTCGTCGCTGCTGCTGACGATGGCCTGCGCGCTGCCGGGGTCGCCCTGGCGCGCGGCGCGGCCAAACAGTTGGCGGTCGACGCGACGCGATTCGTGGAACTCGGTCAGGATGACATGCAGGCCGCCGGCTTGTGCCACACCCGGGCCGAGTTCGATGTCGGTGCCACGGCCGGCCATGTTGGTGGCCACCGTGACCACGCCAGGCTGGCCGGCGGCGGCCACCACGGCGGCCTCGGCAGCGTCTTGCAAGGCATTCAACACCTGGTGCGGCACGCCGGCTTGCTCCAGCACCCGCGCCACGGCTTCGCTGGCTGCCACCGAACGTGTGCCCACCAGCACCGGCCGGCCGGCGCTGCACAAGACCTGCGCGGCGCTGCACACGGCCTGCCATTTGGCGGCTTCATCAGGCAGGCAGTGCGCCGCCAACACCTGGCGGCGCAAAGGCCGGTGCGTCGGCACGGCCACCGTGTGCAGGCCGTAGACCCGCCACAGCTCAGCGCCGACCTCGCGCGCCGTGCCGGTCATGCCGGCCAGGCGCAAATAGCGGCGGAAGAAGCGCTGGTAGGTGATGCGCGCCATGGTGCGCACCGGCGGCGACAACGCCACGCCTTCCTTGGCCTCGACCATCTGGTGCAGCCCGTCTTCCCAGTTGCGCCCAGGCAGCGTGCGCCCGGTTTGTTCATCGACGATCTGCACCTGTTCTTCCTTGACGACGTAGTGCTTGTCGCGCTGGAACAGGTGCAGTGCGCGCAGCGCCTGCGACACCAGATGTTCACGGCCCACACGCACGGCGCCGTCGGCGCCCAGCAGATGTGCGGCCGCGGCCACTTGCGCGCTGCCGGCAGCGGTGAGCGTGACCTCGCGCGCGGCGGCGCGCAGCTTGAAGTGCACCCCCGCGACCAGCGTGGCGGCCAATGCCAGCGCCGCCAGGCAAGGCGCCGGGTCGCTCTCGCCTTCGGCAATGGCCGACAAAATGAGGGGTGTGCGCGCTTCGTCGATGAAGATGCTGTCGGCCTCGTCGACGATGGCAAAGTGCAGCCCGCGCAGCAGCGTGCCCGTGTTCGACCCCCCGTTCGACCCCCTGTTCGACCCCCCATTCAACCGCCCACCCGACGCACCCCCGGGCCGCCCGGCCAGCCACTGCCCCAGGCGCAGCGACAAGCGGCTGGGCCCGCCGGCGCAGGCGAGTTTGTCCTTGAGGTAGTCAAACACCAGCTCCTTGCCGGTGCAGTAGGTCACGTCGCAGGCATAGGCGCGGCGGCGGTCGGCGGGTGACATGCCGCTCAACACCACGCCCACGCTGGCACCCAGAAAGCGCAGCAGCGGCGCCATCTTGGCCGCGTCGCGCTCGGCCAGGTAGTCGTTGACGGTGATGACATGCACCGGCAACCCGGCACAGGCCGCCAAAGCGGCGCCCAGGCCGGCCGTCAGCGTCTTGCCTTCGCCGGTCTGCATCTCGGCCAGCTTGCCGCGCAGCAGCAGGCCGGCGCCCAGCAGTTGCGTGTCATACGGGCGCATGCCCAGGCTGCGGTGGGCGGCTTCACGCACCAGCGCCAGCGCACGGGCCAGCGCGGCGCGCGCGCCCTGCGCCGCCACCGCGTGGTGGCGCAGTTGGCCGGCCAGCGCAGCGTCGTCCAGTGCACTCACTTCGTCGGCCAGCCCATTGGCCTGCTGCACCACCGCTTCACCGCGCCACAGCCGCTGCGGCAACTGGTCACGCAGGCGGCCCAGCAGCCCCAGGCCCCAGGCGTCGACCGGGCCTGGCTCATACGGCTGGCGTTCGGCATAAAAAGCCCGCGGGTCTTCGGGCACGGCCATCGCGGCGCGGCGCGGCAGGGTGGTGGCGCTGGACACCGCCGCTACACCTGAAACACCGACAGCAACTGCCGGCGCAGCAGCCGCCAGGCGCGCCAGCCCAGCGGTTCGGGGGCATGTTCAAACGCAACAAACGCGCGGCTGCCGAGGTGGCGCAGCGCTTCCTGTCCCGGCAGTTCCACCTCGAACTCGAACACCGTTTCCAGCGCCTGTGCACCGCCGCGTTCACGCGGGTCGACACTGATGTCGCCACCGCCGGTGCGGCCCAGCGTGGCGCTGGGCAAATCACGCCCGCCCTTGGGCACCGCGCGCACCAGGCGGCCCGCCAGTTCGGTGCTGAAGGCCTGCGGCAGGCGCACGCTGATGGCGCGGGTGTCGCCGCGCACCGCGTCCACTGCGTGCTGCGGCACGACCACGCGCAGCAGCGGCGTCACCTGCCCCACCACATAGCCCACCGCATCGCCCTGGCGCAGATGGCGCCCGGGCAGGTCGCGCGGCTGGTCGATCAGCAACCGGCCGGCCACGCCGGCGCGCAAGTCCAGGCGCTGAACTTCCACATCCAGCCGCCGCAGTGCCGTTTGTTCGCGCGCCAGCTCGCCCTGCAGCTGGCCGGCTTTGGTCGGCGACACGCCCCACACGGCGTCCAGTCTGGCCTGCATCTCGGCCACCTTGGCGGCTTGCACGCTGCGTTCTGCCTGCAGTTGCGGCGCAGTGCTGTGCAGCACCAGGTCGCCCGGCGCGAGACGCTCGCCGGGTTGGGCTTTCAAGCTCTCGACAAAGCCGTCGGTGCCAGCGCGCAGCACGGCCTGTTCTGGCAACGACACCACGCCATGGGTGCGGGTGTGGTGCGGCAGCGGCAGCACAAACAGCAAGGCCAGTACCCCCACCGGCCCGCCCAGCGCCACCGCCGCAACACGGCCGGCACGGCTGGTGGCCTGCGGGTCGGCCGCCAGGCGTGCATAACCGCGCAGCAGCGGCCAGACGATGCCACTGCCGATGGACCACGCGCCCATCAGCACGCCGACGAAGAAGTACTGCTGGCCGACGATCCATGAAATCGACAGCGTGACAAACACGCGGTAGGCCAGTGCGGTGGGTGCATAGGCCACAAACCAGCGGCGTTCGGCCACCGTGGCCTGCGGCGCGCGCGCGCTGGCAATGCCAAAGCCGTGGCAACGCAGCAGGTGCAGCCACCAGCCGTTGGCACGCTGGCCCAGGTTGGGCACTTCGATGGCGTCGGCCAGCATGTAGTAGCCGTCGTAGCGCAGCAGCGGGTTGGCGTTGAAGACCACGGTCGACACGCTGCCCACCACCACCAGGTTGTAGAGCAGCGAACGCAGCAGGCCGGGTTCGACCACCGTCCAGGCGAAAAAGGCGATGGCCGCCAGCCACACTTCGATGACCATGCCAGCCGCGCCGATGACGATGCGGTCGCTCTTGCGCACCAGTGCCGAAGCGTTCGATGCATCGACATACGGCACCGGGTAGAACAACAGCATCATCACGCCCATCTCGTGGACTTCAGCACCGCGGGCCTTCAAGGCCCAGCCGTGCGCCGCTTCATGAAAGACCTTCATCGCCATGAAAGCCACGCCCAGCAACGCCAGGTTGTCGGCGGCCAGCAGGCGTTCACCGAAGTTGCCCGTCAGCTCGGTCCAGTGCACCGGCACCTGCAGCGCCGCGGGCACCACCACGGCCAGCCACAGCGCCCACACCAGCCAGCGCGGCAAGGCGCCCAGCCAGGCGTGCAGCAGGGTCAGGAAACGGTCGGGATCAAACAGCGGAAAGCGCAATGCCAGCGGGTTGGCCCAGCGTGACTTCAGCTTCTGCCGCTGCTGCTTGCCCTGGCGCTCGAACAGCTCGGCGACATCGACACTGGCTTCGGTGACGATGAGATCGGCCGCGTTCAGCTGGCCGATGAGCTGCACGATGTCTTCCTGCGAAGGCCCGTCTTCGCGCTGCTCGGCGGCCAGGGTTTCCCAGATCTGCTGCAAGCAATGGCGTCCATCGAGCTGCGACACGACGCGGTAGGCCGCCGGGTCAAAGCGGTGAAACTTGGCGCTGATGCGGTCTTCCACCACATACCAAACCGCACCCCGGTAGCGGTGGCGGTGGACCTGCACATGGCTGCGCCAACGCGGGCGCAAGGGCGCGATGCGGAACCAGCTACTGGATGTGAGCCCACCACTCATGTTGGCACCCTAGTCGCTGCGCGCAGCCTGGCCCGAGGACGGGCCAGGCGTTCGCCAGGCAGAGCCTGCGGACTCACGGACTCCACTCCCAGGCGGTTCTGCGCAACCAGTCGCTCAGCCGGTGCGTCCACACCCAGAGCAGCGAAGCGCGGCCGACCTCGACCTTGGCCACG
Source organism: Betaproteobacteria bacterium (assembly GCA_031371275.1). Lineage (GTDB taxonomy): Bacteria > Pseudomonadota > Gammaproteobacteria > Burkholderiales > Burkholderiaceae_C > Rubrivivax. The sequence goes on along the minus strand of JANMJI010000155.1, from coordinate 6,459 downwards.
CCTTCCATGCCCGGGCGCAAACGGGTCACGCCATCGGCCAGCTGGGCTTCAACACGAAACTGGTTGCGGCCTTCTTCGGCTTCGGCCACCGACAGCACACGCTGCACCTTCACCGCGTAACTCTGGCCGACCAGGCCGCTGAGCATCAGCTCACCGCCCTGGCCGGCCTGGACCCAGGCGATGTCGCGTTCATCCACCTTCAGGATCACGCGCCAGGCTTCCAGCGGCGCCAGCTCGAACAACGCCTTGCCGGTTTCCACTGGCGCGCCGAGCATCTGCGACAAATCACCCTTGACGACGACGCCGGCAAAAGGCGCGCGTATTTCGAGCCGCAGCAATTTGCCGCGCACCAGGTCCAGCTGGGCCTGGGCTTGTGCGGCCTGGGCCGACATCTGGCGCATCACCGCGCGGTCGGCGGCGGCCATGGCTTCGCGTTCCTTGCGCGTGGCCATCTCGAACTCGCTTTCCCAGCGCACACGTTCCAGCTGCAGATCACGGTCGTCCAGCGTGGCCAGCAGTTGCCCGGCCTGCACGGTGTCGCCGGCGCGCGCCGAGGCCGAGCGGATGAAGCCGGCAAAAGGCGCCACCGCGGCGCGCTGGGTCTGGCCTTCCAGCACCGCCGGCGCGGTGACCCGATGGGCGACGGGCAACAACGCCGCCACCAGCAGCAACAGCGCGGCGCCGCCACCCAGCAGCTTCCAGCCCGCATGGCGGCTGCCCACGGCCCAGGCGGCCAGCGCATGGCCCTTGCGGCGCAGATGGGCAGGCACGCTTTCTTCGGCCTGGCGCCGCATTTGCAGCAGCGGGCCGAGCAAGGCGCCCAGCGCGTCGGCGGCTTCGGCTTCGTCCAGCGTGAAGGGCCCTGCACGCTCGAACAACAGTGCGCCCACCAGCAGCCCTTGGGCCCGCAGCGGCACGCACAGCAGCGCGGGCGCGGCGGCGGCGCGGGCATAGGCTTCATGCGCCATGCGGCCCAGCAGGTCGGGCGTGGGCGGGCCGGGCCAGATCAGCGGGCGGCCCTGGTCCAGCGCTTCGTTCATGGCCTGCTCGGCCAGGCCCACGAGTTGCGCGCGGCCGTCGTGCCAGGCCGTGCCCGAACGCACGAGCAGCCGTGCGCCGGCCGCTTCACACCAGCCCAGTTGCACCAGCGTGCAGGCAAACACCCGCGCCAACTGTTCGGCCAGGCCCATGGCGGCGGGGGTGAAGCCGGGTTCGTTGACGACGCCGGCGGTGATGTCCAACGCCTGGCGCGCACGCAGCAGTGGCGCGCTGTCGCCGTCGGCGGCGGCGGTGGACTGCGCATCCAGCAACCAGCCCATGCCCCAGCGCACGGCGGCGGCGGCCTGGTGGACGGCGGCCGCGTCGTGGCTCCACAGCGTCAGCGCCACCACGCCGTGGACAGCGCCACCGGGCCCGCTGCGGTGCAGCGGCACCGCCAGCTCATGGCCTTGCGGGATGGCGCGCATGGCCACCACGCCCAACGCCAGCGCCTGCTTGACGACTTCAAGCAAAGCCTGCGGGGCCAGGCCTTCGGGCAGGCGCGCGGTGGCGGCCAGCGTGCCCTGGCCGTCGTCCAGCAGCACCACGCCTGCGGTGCAGCCAGGCACCAGTTCGGCCAGCCAGCGCAGCCACAGCGCGCAGCGCTGCGCGGCGTCAACGGCCGCGGCCATCTCACCCCACAGCGCCTGCGCGCCGGCAGACGGCAACAGCCGCTGCTCAGGCGCGTTCATCGCTGGACGGTGCAGCCTTGATTGCCGCGGTCATGGCAGCCGTCATGGCACAGTAACGCGGTAGACCTCACCCTGTGTGGATGCCACCAGCAGCCGGCCGTCGGGCAGGAAGCTCAGGCCGCTGATCTCGCCTTGGTTGACGCCTTGTGAAGCCAGGTCGACACGCCGCACCTCGGCGCCGGTGCGGGTAATTTCCACCACCACCGTGCCGCCGCTGCTGCTGCCTATCCACAGGTTGCCGCTGATGGGGCTGACCGCAATGCCCGACCAGGTGCTGATGGCAATGGGCACGGTGATGGCCGCTTCCAGCGCCCCGGTGGCGGCGTTGATTTGCAGCATGCGGTTGCCCGGGCCGTTGTTTTCCAGGATGAAGATGCTGCCGCTGGTGGCGTCAAACACGCCTGCCGTCAGGTCGTAGTTGCCGGCCAGTGTCAGGCTGGCCAAGACCAGGCCGGTGGCCGGGTTCAGCGCGATCACGCGGTCGGGGTTGGGGTAGCCATTGAACAGCAGCAGGCTGCCCGCCGGCACGCTGGTGCCGCCCAGCGTCATCGCCGCGCCCAACACCTGCAAGCCGGCGTAGTTGTAGCTGTAAGGCGTGCCGAAGGCGTCGGTGTAAGCAATCGTCGACAGCACGGCACCGTTGGCGGGGTCTATCTTTTGCAGCTTGCCGGGGTTGGCGTAGTCGGTGACCCAGATCTTGCCTGCGGCGTCTACCGCCAGGTCGCCGATGTAGCTGCCGGCCAGGTCCACGCGCATTGCGTTCAGGTCCAGCGGCGCGCTGGTGCCGCCGGCGGTGGCGACTGTCACCGCGCCCAGGCCATGCTGCGGCAGTGCCGTGCGGTTGATGTAGACGCTGCCGTTCTGGAAACTGTTGGCGGTGCTGTAGTACACATCGATGTTGTTCGGATCGGTGGGGGTGTCATCCACCCGCACGCCGGCAAACTGGTAGCTGCCGTTGCCTTCGATCAGGCCACTGCCGAACAACACCATGCGGTCTTGCACATCGAACGCGGTGAGCTTGGGCACCACCTGCAACACCGGCGCGGTGGCCGACCCGAAGAGCCGCAGTTGCGGCGCGCCGTTGGCGTATTCGGGCACCAGCAGCGTGGCGCTGCTGCCGTCGGCCGCGGCGGTGGCCGGGTTCAGCACCACCACGCGCGGCGTGCCGTTGATGTCGGTCCAGGCCATCAGCACGTCGCTGGTCGTCTTCAGCCCGACACCCGTCAGCGTGACGGTCTGGGTGGCGTTCGCGCTGGCCAGCGCGGCATTCGCCGGCGTGCCGCTGGCCGCCGTGGCCGTGATGCCGGCCAGGTTGACGGTGTAGGCCACACTGGTGCCGCCGTCGGTCTTCACGGTGATCGCACCAAAGGCCGTGCTGCCGCTGGTCAAGGGCACGGTAACCCGCGCATAGCCGTTGGCCACAAAACCCAGCACGCTGTCGTTGCGGGCCAGCACGTCGGCGTTGCTGTTGGTGCCGGGGTCTGACACCACGACACCGCCGAAACGGTATTCGCCACCGCCTTCGACAAAGCCCAGGCCCAGCAGCAACACCTGCGCGCTGCTGCCGTCAGCGGCCACGCTTTCGACGTTCAGCGAAACCAGCACCGGCACGATTTGCAGCGCCACGCTGCGGCCGTTCACGTCGCCCAGCAGGCGCACGGTGCTGGTCACCGCGTCCAGTGGCACCACCACCTGGGCCTGCGTGCCGCCGGCGTTGACACTGGTCGGGCGCACGACACGCTCAGCCCGTGTGCCGTTGCCATCGATGGTGTCGAAGACGACGTCCATCGTGGCGTCCAGCAGCAGGCCGTTCAAGGTGATGGTCTGGCCGGGCACCGCACTGGCCAGGCTGGCGTTGGCCGGCGTGCCGGCCGCGGTGGCGGTGATGTCGGTCAAGCTCAAACCAAAGGGCGCACTGGTGCCGCCCAGCGTGCTGACGCGGTAGGGGCCGACGGCCACCGGCGGCGTGGTCGCCGGCACCACGATGTTCAAGCGGTTGTTGCTGCCGCCGCTGCCGAACACGTCGATGCCGTAGCTGGGTGACAGGTCGTCCACGCGCTGGGCGCCGAACAGCACAGCGATCTGGCCTTCGGCAAAACCGCTGCCGGAAAGCGTCAGCGTGCCGCCGATGTAGGGGTTGCCGGCACCGACATTGACATCGGTCAAGGTGGGCACCACCTGCAGCAACACGCCGCCGATGCTGGCGTCGCGTTCCAGGCGCACGCCGCCGGTGGTGGCGTTGTCTGGCACGACCACCGCAATCGTCTGGTTGACGACGTTGATGGCACCGGCCGCGGGCGTCACGGTGAGACTGCTCAGCGTGCCGTTGCCGTCGATGGTGGTGAAGACGACGCGGTCGGTGGCCAGGATGCCACTGCCGGCCAGCGTGATGGTCTGGCCGGTGTTGGCCGAAGGCATCGCGGCGTTGGCCGCCGTGCCGCTGCCGGCGCTGGCGGTGATGGCCGCCAGGCGCGTGGAACCGGCGCCCAGGCGTTCGACGCCCAGCACATAGCTGCCGGTGCCGGCATTGCTGCCGCTGCCCTGCACATTGGGGTCGTAGCCGGTATTGGCCGAACCGCTGACGCCGAGGTAGTAGGTGCCGCTGGTGGTGGGCACGAAGCGCAGCGCCGCGGTGCTGCCGTTGGCGGCGAAGGACTGCGCGGTGATCTGCGTACCGGCGGCGTCGAAGATGCGCAGGCGGGTCGCCAGGCCACTCAGATTGAGTGTTATCGCGTCACCCCCCGTGAGCTCGAGTTTGTACAAATCCACGTCGAGCCCGGCCAGGCCACCGCCAATGTCGCTGTTGACGGTTTGCTTCTGGTCGCTGGCAATGCCCAGCACCAGCGCGTTGGCCAGGATGTTGCCCACGTCGGCGCCCGGCGTCAGGTTGGCCAAGGCTGCCGGGTTGGCGCCGGTTTGCGCGCGCGCGCTACCGCCGGTGGTGGTGACACGCACTTCGGTGCCCACGACGCCGGCGGGCACCGTCAGCGTCAGCAATTGCAGGTCAGGGACGGTGCTGCTGCCGTCCAGCACCGTGCGCACGCTGAACGTGCCCACCGCCACACCGCCCACCGTCACGGCCAGGCTGTTGCGTGCCAGGCCAGTGCCGGTGATGAGCAGCGTGTTGCCTGCGGCCACGGTGCCGCCCACCGCGGTGAGCGTGGGCAGCACCTGCAGGTCAATCGCGTTGCCGCTGCCCAGCACGGTGACGGCGCCGCTGCGCGCCAGTGCCGGCACCACCACGGTGAGCGTGGTGCCGCCGTTGCCGGCCGACCCGGTGCGCGTCAGTGTGCCCAGCGTGCCGTCGTCGGCCACGCCCTGGAACTGCACCCGCGTGCTGCTGGTGAAGCCCTGGCCTTGCAGCACGATGTTCTGGCCGGTGTTGACCGCCGGTTTGGTGGCGTCGGCCGCGGTGCCGGTGGCGGCTGTGGCGGTGAGTGCGGTGAACAAGGACAGCGGCTGCGCCGTCGTCGTGGGGCCGGCGATTTCTGCATAGCCGCCATCGGTGGTGATGCGGATGGGGCCGTCAAGGCTGAGCGGCGCCAGCACGGTGATGTTGCTGTTGCGCGTGCCGCTGACATCAAAGGGCGTCGTGTTGTTCTGGCTATCGACCAAAGCCACGCCGCCCACGCTGACCGTGCTGGCGCCTTCCATGAAGCCAGAACCCGTCAGGTTGAAGGGGTTGGTGTCGCCGGGCATGCCGCTGTTGGTGCCCGTCAAAGTGGGCACGATTTGCAGCCGTATCGGCGCGCTGGCGCCGTAGCTTTGTGTGCCGCGGCCGTCGGGGAAGTCGCTGGCGAAGTGTTCGTGAAAGAGCTTGGTGCCGTCCACCGCCACGTCAATGAAGTCGGGCCCGTAGATCGGGCTCGTGCCGTCCCAGCTATCGAGCACGATCAAGTCAAATTTCAGCGTGTAGGTCTGGCCTGCAGTCAGGCCGTCAAGGCTCAGCGTCTGGCCTGCACCGGACGAGAAGCGACCGCTGTAGTGGCTGAAGCTGCCCAGCAACTCGGCGTTGACGCTGGCGTCGGCCCACTTCGGTGACACGGTGGCCTCGAAGTTGTCGCTGAACACGGTGGCCCCGCCCTGGCTGACACGGACGTTGTCCAGGCCCCAGCTTTCGTCGCCGATGCCCTGCAAGCCACCATCGCTGAAACGGATGTTGGCGGTGCTGCTGCCGGCCGTGAACTGCACGGTGACGTTGCGGTAGGCCGAGTCGGCATAGCCGGTGCTGCCACCCAGATTGATGTGGCTCTGGTTGACGACGCGAACGTCGCCGGTGGTCGCCAGGTCAGGCACCTGCACCTGCAGCCGGGTGCCGCTGGCGTTGATGACTTGCGGCGTGGCCGCGAAGACGCTGACCGCGCCGACAGAATCACGCACCTGGAACAACACCCGCGTGCCGGTGTTGAAGTTGCTGCCGGTGATGTCGATGACTTCGCCGACATGGGTGGCGGGCAGCGCCGCATTGGCGGCCACGCCGCTGGTCGTGCGCGCGGCAATCGCCGACATCGTGGCCGCTGTCACAGCCGCCACATCGGCGGCCAGGTCGACGCGGTAGACCACGCCCTGCGTGCTGGCCACCAGCAATTTGCCGTCGGCCGCAAACGCCAGGCCGCTGATCTCGTTCTGGTTGACGCCCTGCGGCGCCAGGTTGACGCGCCGCACTTCGCTGCCCGTGCGTGTGATTTCCACCACTTCATTGGTGGCCGTGCTGCCCACCCACAGGTTG
>JANMJI010000153.1:0-4608 GCA_031371275.1 Betaproteobacteria bacterium | reverse complement strand
CCTGGCGGCGCTGGGCTTGCAACGCAGGCGCGGGGCCCAGCGCAGCTACAGCTACAGCGCCAGCTTGCCGTAAAACACCACCGGCCCCGTCGGCTGGCCGGTGGGTGAACCGCCCGGTGGCTCAACGCTGACGGCCAGGTGTGTTGGCCAGCATCTCGGCCTGGGACTACCCCTACTTCGTCGGCTGCAACGCAGTGCCTTGTCGGTGCCGGCGCGGTCGGTGCGGCGCTGCTGGAGCAGCACATCGACGGCCTCTTCTTCACCGGCAGTCACGCCACCGGCCAGCGCATCGCGGTGGCGCTGGCGCCGCGGCTGGTCAAGCTGCAGCTTGAGCTTGGCGGCAAGGATCCCAGCTACGTGCGCGCCGACGCTCTCACCTTGGCCGCCGCCGAGAGCCTGGCCGACGGCGCCATGTACAACAGCGGCCAGAGTTGCTGTTCGGTCGAGCGCATCTACGTCCACGAGAGCATCCACGACGCCTTCGTGCAGCACTTCGTCGCCACCGTCGCTGCTCTCAAGATTGGCGACCCCGTGGCCGCCGACACCACCATCGGTGCCATCACGCGCGCGCCGTAGCTGGCGCTGCTGCAAGCGCAAGTCGCCGACGCCGTGGCCAAGGGCGCCAGGCTGCTGACGGGCGGCCAGCGCCGGAGCGGCCCCGGCAATTGGTTCGAGCCCACGGTGCTGAGCCACGTCGACCACTCGACGGTGCTGATGCGCGAAGAAAGCTTCGGTCCCGTCATCGGCATCCAGCGCGGCGGCAGCGACGAAGAGGCGGTGGCGCTGATGAACGACACCCGCTACGGCCTCGCCGCAGGCGTCTACACGCAGGACGAAAGCGTCGCCCGTGCACTGCTGTCGCGCGTCAACGCCGGCAGTGTGTACTGGAACTGCTGCGACCGCGTCAGCCCGCTGGGATTGGCGGCTGGATTGCAGCGGTTGTGGTCGGTGGACCCGAACCGTCCTGCAGCCGGTGTCGGCCACTTTCCGGACATTCAGGCCATCAGGGCGTATCAGCACGAAAGTCCGATTTCTGCGAACTGCGGCCGTTGCCTTGAGCCAATCGTGCCGAGCCAGGTTGACCGGGCGCCGGCCTGATCGGGTGACTGCTGTTTAGCCAGCCGAACTGGCAATCCCGACCCTTCAGCGACACGCTGCCGTGAACTCGTCGCCCCGAAGCGGTCGGTCGCACATGCACCGAGGCCCCGGAATGTGGCCCCATAGCGGTGGGCACACACAGGTAGGCGGCACTCTGGGCGATTGAGGCGCAGCGCACGGCTTGAGACCGTGCGGGCTCACCACTTCGGGAGCCTCGCGTGCAAGCCATTGGCCAGCAGCCCTGTGCGGGGCAGCGTGCGCCCGATGGCGCCCCGGTCCACTACGAGCGCCACCGCCCGGAACAGACCACGCTGTACCGCTTGGTGCAGCAGCACACCGCGACCTTCATCGAGCAGGCTGAGGCCGAGCCTGGCGCCGAACTGCCGCGATTCGTCAAGGATGAGTTCGACGCCTTCCTGGAATGCGGCATCCTGGCCCACGGCTTCCTGCGCCTGCATTGCGCCGACTGCGGCCACGACAAGCTGGTCGCCTTCTCTTGCAAGCGGCGCGGCTTTTGCCCCTCGTGCGGGGCCCGGCGCATGGCGCAGACAGCGGCGCACCTGGTCGGCCACGTCATCCCACATGTGCCGGTGCGGCAGTGGGTGCTTTCTCTACCCATCCCGCTGCGCCTGCTGCTGGCCGCACAGCCCAAGCTTGTGACGCCCGTGCTGCAGGTGGTGCACCGCGTGATCACGCGCCACCTGCTGGGGCAGGCCGGTCTCAAGGCCGACGCGGCCGACAGCGGCGCGGTCACGCTGATCCAGCCGAGCTTTTAAAGCCGGGCTCGGCCGCCAACCTCAACATCCACCTTCACTGTCTGGTGCTGGACGGCGTGTACCGGCGCGGCGCCGACGGTGCGCCAGTCTTCGTCGAAGTGCCCACGCCGACCGATGAGGCGCTGCAGGCGGTGTTGCACAAGATCATCACCCGGATGATGAAGCTGCTCACCCGTCGGGGGTGTTGGTCGAAGAAGAAGGTTCGACCTACATGGCCGACAACGACAGCGATTCGGACGAGGCCCGCGCGCCGGCCAGAAGGTGTTGACGCTGCAAGGCGCAATGCCGAGGGAGACGGGCTTCAAGCAGAACCTGTGTGCAGACATCGACGGGTTCAGCTTGCACGCCGCTGTGCGCTGCGGCGCCGACGATCGCCAGGCGCTGGAATAACTTTGCCGCTACATCACCCGCCCAGCGCTGGCCAACGAGCGCGTACAAACCAACGCCGCGGCTCAGGTGGTTCTGAAGCTCAAGACCCCCTGGCGCGACCGCACCACGCACCTGGTGATGTCGCCGCTGGAGTTCATGCAGCGGCTGGCAGCCTTGGTACCAAGGCCCAGGCTGCACCTGATCCGCTTGCACGGCGTGCTTGTACCCAACGCCAAGCTGCGCGCGCTGGTGGTGCCGCAAGAACCCGAGCCGCCCGCCCAGGCCGCGCCGCCCGCCGAGTGCGAGGCGAACTGCGCGCATCACCGCCCGGTGCGGCTGAGTTGGGCCAAGCTGCTCAAGCGGGTTTTCGAGCTCGATATGGAGCACTGTCCGAACTGCGGCGGTGAGCTGAAGATCATCGCCGCGATCCTGGAGCAGCCGGTGATCGAGAAGATCCTCACGCACCTGGGTCTGCAGGCCCGGGCACCGCCGCGGGCTCCAGCGCGTGGCCAGGCGCTGCAAGCGGCCTGAGCGCCATCAAGACCTCACCGTTTCGGCGGCCCGGCACCGCGGGCTGCGGGGACCGGCTGTGGCCGGGGTTTTCAGGACCGGGGCGGACCGGCTTGACCATCAGCGTAAACACGAGGCGAGCTCCGTGATGGACCACAGCGGTCGGGTTCGTCGGCTCGCAACGGACCACTTTGACCCTGAAAGCCGCGATCAGCGCGTCGAGTGCCGGGTCTGGCCACCTCACGGGCGCCAAAAATGGCGTTTGAACTGCCTATCCTCCCGCGGCGTCAGACGGCGCTGTGCACGGCCCGCCGCCGCCACCAGCAAGCCGGCCAACGCCAGCGTCCTGCTGGTGGCGGTGACGGTGCCGCTGCAGCTGGTCAGGCGGTCGATGGCGTGGCCCACGCAGCGCGCCGGCGCCACAACACCAGCCCGACGCCACCCAAGGCCAGCAGCAGCGCCGCCGGCGGTTCGGGCACGGCCGACGGCGCATAGTTGTGGCCGCCTTCGCCGATGGCCGTCAGCGTGGGCGCGCCGGCTATGAAGAAGTGCGCGGTGTTGGAAGCGTCACTGGTGGCGGAGGCGCTGACGTTGTTGAGCCCGTAGCCGCCGACGCCGGCCTCAGCGCCGACACTGAGGCTGGCGCTGATGTCAATGGTTTGACCGTTGGCAAACGTCGCCACCATCGGCGCGTCGGCCAGGTAGAAGAGGTTGGGCGTGTCAGAGCGCCGGAAGGTCTGCACGCCAATGCCGCCGACAAAGGCCACGCTGAAGTTGGCCGATGCCGTCATGCTGGCAAACAGATTGGCGGCCGCGCCGCCGTACACACCCTGCCAGTCGAGCTGGATGTTGAAGGTGGCAGTGATGGGCGCGCCCAGTTCCTTTGTCGGGTCGAACAAGGTCACGGTGTTCCAGAACGATGTCGTGACACTGGCCTGCGCGTTGGCGTGTGGAAAGGGCGACAGGGGGCCAGCCGGTGTGGACGACGCATTGCCGCTGGCCAGCGCGTGCAGGGTGCCGATCTCTGCATTCGCCGTGGCCAGGAAAGACGCCGTGCCGGTGGTGCCGTTGCCGTCCACACCCTGGGCCGAAAGCGGCAGCCCCTTGCTCTGCCCGAAGCCCGCCACGGCGCCGCTGTGGTACTGCGCGCCGACTTGCAATTCGTTGCCGATGCCGCCGTTGGCGTTCAGTTCGGGATAGCGCAGCGTGCCGTTCAGGTCGATCTGGGTGCCCGATGCCGCCAGTGCGGGGCCGGCCAGTGCAAGCGCCAATGCAAGCGCCAGTGCAAGGGCCGGTGCAACGACAGCGGGCTTGTGCAAGCTGGACATTCGGGGTGCTCCAAAGCGTCGGCAGTGCCGTTGACCGACCTGCGCAGTTTCAGGCGCGTCGGGTTACCGATGCGCGACAGACAGAGATTGGCCGCGCCGCTTCAGCCCGTCAAACCCGCGCGTGCGGGGTGGCCGAATGGCCACCTGGGTGGCTGCTCAAACCGGGCCAGACCGCGCAGCCGTTCGCGCAACCCGGCCACGCGGGGCCGTACGCTACCCTCGGCGCATGTCTGCCAGCCCCGACGCCGCGCCCATTCCTGCACCCACAAGCAGTGTCGCCCCGGCCGAACTGGCCTTGCTGGTTTCGGTGTTTGTGGTGGCGGCCTGCGGGCTGGTCTATAAACTGGCCGCCGGCGCGCTGGCCAGCTGGCTGCTGGGTGACTCTGTTCTTCGATGAAGTTGACGATAGGCACTTTCGATGTCGATCCGCTGTCGACCCCCATACCCATCGTGCACCCGTTCGACGCTTCGACCCAGGTGGTGCAGCGGCAGGGAAGCTTGTCGTCCTTTGTCCAAGCCATCACCGT
>JANMJI010000121.1:0-3748 GCA_031371275.1 Betaproteobacteria bacterium | reverse complement strand
CTAGAAGGCTTGCATGTCGTCCGGTGTCATACGAATTCGCGGTGCGCGTCAGCACAACCTCAAGAACTTGAACCTGGACATCCAGACCGGCGAGATGACGGTGGTCACTGGCCCCAGCGGCTCGGGCAAAAGCAGCCTGGTGTTTGACACGCTGTATGCCGAAGGCCAGCGGCGCTACGTGGAAACCTTCAGCGCCTACGCGCGCCAGTTTCTGGACCGCATGGACAGGCCCGCGGTGGACCGTGTGGACGGTGTGCCGCCGGCGATTGCCATCGACCAGACGAACCCGGTGCGCACCTCGCGTTCCACCGTCGGCACCATGACCGAGGTCAACGACCACCTGAAGCTGCTGTTTGCCCGCGCCGCGCAGTTGTTCGACAAGCAGACCGCGCTGCCGGTGCGGCACGACAGCGCAGAAACCATCTACGCCGATTTGATGGCCCGCGCCGCGGCTTCGGGTGACCCGCGGCTGGTCTTCACCTTCCCGGTCGAACTGCCCGGCGACACCAGTGCCGAGCAGCAAGAACAATGGCTGGCGGCCAGCGGCTTCACGCGCGTGCAGGCCGAGCGTGTGGTGGGCTCGCGCAAGATATTGGATGTGGTCGCAGACCGCCTGCGCCTGGCCAGCGCAGAAAAAGTGCGCGTACTGGACGACATCGAACTGGCGCTGAAGCGCGGTGGTGGGCGGCTGAGCGTGCATGTGGATGCAGCCCCACTTGCGCCTGCGGCACAGCCCGACATCTGGCGTTACAGCACCGGCCTGCACTGCCCGGAAAGCGACCTGCGCTATGCCGACCCGCAGCCTTCGATGTTCAGCTTCAACAGTGCCTATGGCGCCTGCGACACCTGCCGCGGCTTCGGCCGTGTCATCGGCGTCGATCTGGGGTTGGTCATTCCCGATGGCCGCAAAACATTGCGCAGCGGTGCCATCAAGACCCTGCAAACACCGGCCTGGAAAGACAGCCAGGAAGACCTGCTGCGCCACGCCGGTGAAGCCGGCATTCCGCGCGACACACCGTGGTCGCAGCTGACCCCGGCGCAACGCGATTGGGTGGTGGAAGGCTCACCGAACTGGACAGGCCAGTGGAACAAGCAGTGGTACGGCGTGCGCCGCTTCTTCGGCTATCTGGAAAGCAAGGCCTACAAGATGCACATCCGCGTGCTCTTGTCGAAGTACCGCAGCTACACGCCCTGCGGCACTTGCGGCGGCGCGCGGCTGAAGCTGGAAGCGCTGCTTTGGCGCATGGGCGACAAGCCCGGTGCCGATGCCGTGTTGCCAGCCGAGAAACGTTATCTGCCGGTGGGCGCGCAGTGGTCGCGCGAACAGCTGGAAGCCATGCCAGGCTTGAGCCTGCACGACCTGATGCAGCTTTCCATCGAACGCCTGCGCCGCTTCTTCGACGCGCTGAGCTTGCCGTCAACGTTGCTCGACGACGCGCTGAAACTGCTGTTGGACGAAGTGCGCACGCGGCTGAAATACCTGTGCGACGTGGGCCTGGGCTATTTGACGCTGGACCGCCAGAGCCGCACGCTCAGTGGTGGTGAAGTGCAGCGCATCAACCTGACCACTGCGCTGGGCACATCGCTGGTCAACACCATGTTCGTGCTGGACGAGCCCAGCATTGGCCTGCACCCGCGCGACATGAACCGCATCGTGCAGGCCATGCACCGGCTGCGCGATGCCGGCAACACGCTGGTGGTCGTCGAACACGACCCGGCGGTGATGCTGGCGGCAGACAGGCTCATCGACATGGGCCCCGGGCCGGGTGAACGCGGCGGGCAAATCGTTTTCGACGGCCCGCCTGACAAAGCGCGCGACGCCAATACCTTGACCGGCGCCTACCTGGGCGGCCGCAAACAAGTGGGCAGCGGCTTTCGCAAACTCGTCAACGAAGCCACGCCCAAGCTGGTGCTGGAAGGCGCGCGCGACCACAACCTGCGCCACATCAGCGTCACCTTGCCGCTGCAACGGCTGGTCTGCGTCACGGGTGTTTCAGGCTCGGGCAAAAGCACACTCATCCAGGATGTTCTGTACCCCGCGCTGGCCCGCCACTTCGGCAAGGCCACCGAAACACCGGGCGCGTTCGACCGCTTGCTGGGCGCCGACTTTTTGTCTGACGCGGTGTTCGTCGATCAAAGCCCCATCGGCAAGACCGCGCGCAGCAACCCGGCCAGCTACGTCGGCGCGTTCGATGAGATGCGCAAGTTGTTTGCTGACCTGCCGCTGGCCCGCGAACGCAGTTATTCCAGCAGCACCTTCAGCTTCAACGCCGGCGACGGCCGCTGCCCGACCTGCGGTGGCAGTGGCTTCGAGCATGTGGAGATGCAATTCCTGAGCGACGTCTACCTGCGCTGTCCTGATTGCGACGGGCGCCGCTACCGCGCCGAAGTGCTGGACGTGAAGATCGTTCGCGGGCCGATGCAACTGAGCATTGCCGACGTGCTGGACCTGACGGTGGCCGACGCCGCGCACTGGTTCCAGAACGACCGCGAAGTGGTGGCGCGCTTGCAGCCCATCATCGACGTGGGGCTGGACTACGTGCGGCTGGGCCAGCCCGTGCCCACGCTGTCTGGCGGCGAAGCGCAGCGCCTGAAGCTGGCCGGTTTCCTGGCCGATGCGGCTGCTTCGTTTTCAAGTTACGCGGCCCAGCGTGTGGCCAGGAAAGGCACGCTGTTTTTGTTTGACGAGCCCACCACCGGCCTGCACTTCGACGATATCGCCAAGCTGATGCGCGCTTTGCGCAAGCTGATGGACGCCGGGCATTCGCTGTTGGTCATTGAGCACAACCTGGACGTGATAAGGGCTGCGGACTGGATAGTCGACCTGGGCCCTGAAGGCGGTGAAGCCGGTGGTGAAGTGGTGTGCACCGGCACGCCCGACGACGTGAAGGCCCACCCGACATCACACACCGGCCTGGCGCTGCGTGACTACGAACAGGCGCTGGGCTTTGGCACGCTGAGGGCCGAAGAAGGCCGGGCGCTGCAGACGGTGTTGCGTGAAGCGCGGCGCGCCAGAACCGCGGCCGACGACAGCATCCGCATCGTCAACGCCAAAGAGAACAACCTGAAAAGCCTGAGCGTGAACATCCCGCGCGGCAAGTTCAACGTCATCACCGGCGTCAGTGGTTCAGGCAAGAGCACGCTGGCTTTCGACATCCTGTTCAACGAAGGGCAGCGGCGCTATCTGGAGAGCCTGAACGCCTATGCCCGCAGCATCGTGCAACCGGCGGGCCGGCCTGAAGTGGATGCGGTGTACGGCATACCGCCCACGGTGGCCATTGAACAACGTTTGAGCCGCGGTGGCCGCAAAAGTACGGTGGCCACCACCACCGAGGTCTGGCATTTCCTGCGCCTGCTGTGGGTCAAGCTGGGCTTGCAGCATTGCGCCAAAGACGGCGCGCCGGTGAAGGCGCAAAGCGCCGAGAGCATCGCCGCACAACTGCTGCGCGACCATGCCGGGCAGCACGTGGGCCTGCTGGCGCCGCTGGTCGTCAACCGCAAAGGCGTCTACACCGACCTGGCCAAGTGGGCCAAGGCGCGGGGCCACAGCCACCTGCGGGTGGACGGCGAGTTCGTCAAGCTCGACCCCTGGCCGCGGCTGGACCGGTTCCGCGAGCACACCATCGAGCTGCCGGTGGCCGACCTGGTGGTGCGCGCCAGCGACGAGGCCGAGCTGCGCGAGGCGCTGGCCCGCGCGCTGGACCTGGGCAAGGGCGTGCTGCACCTGCTGGCGCCGCTGGACGGGCTG
>JANMJI010000092.1:0-57423 GCA_031371275.1 Betaproteobacteria bacterium | reverse complement strand
GCTGCGGGCCACCAACACCGGGGCCACCGCGGTGATAGACCACCACGGCCATGTCATGGCGCAGTTGCTGCCTTACACCCGAGGTGTGCTGACAGCCACGGTGCAAGGCCGCCAGGGCCTGACGCCCTTCGCCTGGTGGGCTTCGCGCGCCGGCCTGTGGCCTTTGTGGGTGGCCGCGCTGGCGGTGGTGGGTGCAGCGGTGCTGCTCAAGCGCCGGGCGGGCGCCTGACGAATTTCACCACCTGTTCGGCCGCCGGCGCGGTGGCTTTGGTGGCGCAACCGCCGCAGCCGCCGCAGCCTCTTGCATCGGCCACAGGGGGCGCGCGGCCCAGCGCCAAAGCCAGCGCAGCACGGCAACGCTGGCGCAGGGCGGCCGGCATCAGCGTCCACACCGTATAGGCGCTGCAGGCGACCACCAGCAAGAGCGTGACGGCGGTTTGCCAACCCATGTTCAAGCCCCCAGCCACAGCGTGGCCCGGTAGGTGATGAAGGCCGCGCCATAGGCCAGCACAAACATGTAGCCGGCCATCAACAGCGGGTAACGCCAGGAATTGGTTTCGCGCTTCACAACGGCCAGTGTCGACAGGCATTGCGGCGCAAACACATACCAGGCCAGCAGCGAATAAGCGGTGGCCTAAGACCAGCCCTGCGCGATGACGGGGGCCAGCGTTTCGGCCACCGCGTCACCCGCGGCCGACAGCGAATACACGGTGCCCAAAGCCCCCACCGCCACCTCGCGCGCGGCCATGCCGGGCACCAGCGCCAGGCTGATCTGCCAGTTGAAGCCGATGGGCGCGAAGACATGCTCGAGCATCTTGCCGATATGCCCGGCCACGCTGTACTGGATGGCTGCGCCCGTGGCGCCGGGTGGCGGCCCGGGCCAGCTCGACAGGAACCACAACACCACCATCAGGCAGAAGATGGTGGTGCCCACGCGCCGCATGAAGATGCGTGTGCGCTCAGCCAGGCCCAGCGCTACGCTGCCCAGGCTGGGCAGGCGGTAAGGCGGCAACTCCAGCATCAGCGGCTGGTAGCTGTTCTTCAGCCAGACACGCTTGATGAGCCAGCCTACCGCCATGGCTGAGCCGACACCGGCCACGTAGAGGCCGAACAGCGTCAAGCCACGCAGATTGAACAGGCCGACGGCGCGGTTGGGCACAAAGGCGCCGATGAGCAGCGCATACACCGGCAGCCGGGCCGAACAGGTCATCAAAGGCGCCAGCATGATGGTCGCCAGCCGGTCGCGCGGGTGGGCGATGGTGCGCGTGGCCATGATGCCCGGCACCGCACAGGCAAAGCTGCTCAACAACGGAATGAAGGCGCGGCCCGACAGGCCCACCTTGCCCATCAAGGTGTCCAGCAAGAAAGCCGCGCGCGGCAGATAGCCGCTGTCTTCCAGCACCAGGATGAAGGTGAACAGGATCAGGATTTGCGGCAGAAACACCAGCACGCTGCCGGCGCCGGCCAGCACACCGTCGACCAGCAGGCTGCGCAGCGGGCCGTCGGCCATTTGCGTGGTGACCAGCCCCGACAGCGCGGCAATGCCAGCCTTGATGGCGTCCATCGGCAGCACAGCCCATGAGAAGACGGCCTGGAACATCATGAACAACAACGCCGACAGCAGCAACAGGCCCCACACGGGGTGCATCACCACGGCGTCAATGCGGTGCTGCAGCCGGGCGCGCTGCGGCGGCCTGGGCACCACGATCTTCAGGATGCGGCGCACTTCGCGGGCCAGCGCGGTGGGGTTGTTCGGGGCCTCATTTGTGAGCCCAGCCACGGCGTCATTTACGACGCTGGCCAGCGGTGCGGCCAGCGGCTGCGCCAAATGGCCTTGCAGGGCCTGGCGCAGGGCGGCATGGCCGTCGCCGCGCACGGCCACGGTTTCCACCACCGGGCAGCCGATTTCGGCGGCCAGCAGCGGCACATCGATCACCAGGCCTTGTGCGCGTGCCGCGTCGGCCATGTTCAGCGCCACCAGCAGCGGCCTGCCGTCGCTGGACAACAAGGCACGCAACTCGAGCACCAGACGCAAACCCATGCGCAGGTTGGTGGCGTCCAGCACCGCCACGATGAGGTCGGGCATCGCTTCACCGGCCACCTTGCCCAGCAGCACGTCCAGCGTGATCTGCTCATCGGGCGTGGCCGGCGCCAGGCTGTAGGTGCCGGGCAGGTCAACCACCGCCACGCTGCGCCCGCCGTCCAGTCGGGCCAGGCCAACCTTGCGCTCGACCGTCACACCGGCGTAATTGGCGACTTTTTGCCGCGCCCCGGTGAGGCGGTTGAACAGCGCCGTCTTGCCGCAGTTGGGGTTGCCCACCAGGGCCACGGTGGCGGCTGCTGCGTGGTCAGACATGGCCTGCCCCGGGCCAGGGTTCGGCCACCGGCTCGACCTGAATGCAGCGGGCTTCGAGCGCGCGCAGCGCGAACAAGGTGTCGCCGATTTGCACCGCCAGCGGCTCGCGCCCGCCCGGGCCGCGGCGCAGCAGGTGCACGGGCTCGCCGGCGACGAAGCCGATTTCGGCCAGACGGCGCAGCAACGCGGCATCGGCCCCGGGCCCGCTGGCTTGCAGGCGCGTGACGACGGCATGGCTGCCGGCGGGCAGGTCGGCCAGGCAGGTGATGAGAAGCTCCGATTTCATGGCCGGGTGTCGCGGCGGGTGTCGCCGCGGGTGTCGCGGCAGGCGGTGCGGCAGGCGGTGCGGCGGGCGGCGCGGCGGTGGGCCCACAACGCCACGGCCATCGCGCCACCGGCCGCACTGTGCGCGCCGCCGAGGATGGGGCGCACATTGTCGGGGGCAAAGTAGTACAGCAGGTAGGCGCTGACCGCCAGCAGCGCGGCCAGAATGCACAGCGCAAGGCCCCAACGCCGCTGCCAGCGACCGCGCCCACGCGCGGTGGCGCGCCAGCCATGCGGCACGTGCGCGGCGGCCAGCAGGCCGAACATGAACAGTGCTGCGAAGGCCGCCAGGCCGTGCAGCCGCAACGACCAGGCTTCCAGCGGATGCGGCAGCTCACCCGGGTTGCCGTAGTGCAGCCACAGCCAGACCACGCCGCTGGCCAGCAACAAAGCGCCAGTGCCGTCGATAGCCTGGCGTTGCCAGGCTCGCAGGTGGTTGTGGGGGCCGGGCATGGTCGTCTGCCGGTTCAATGCCACCAGACGCTGGCGCCAAATTCACCCAGCACCGGGTGATCGGGCGAATCGGGCGAATCGGGTGAATCGGGTGAATCGGCCAAATCGGCCGAAGGGTGCGCCAGCGCGGCGACCTTGGTCAATGCATCGGCCCACAGGCAGCAAGGCGCCAGCACGCTCAGGTGATACGTTATGCCGCTGTCAACGTCGGCATCCCTATCGGCGCCGGCCAGCGCACTGCGGCTGCCGCGTGCATAGCGGCTGGTGGCGCAGGCGCCGTCGCGCAATCGGCCCCAGGGCCGTGTGCCGCCGTGGTCTTCATCGCGCAGTTGCAATGTCAGTGCGGTGTTGCCGAAGACGCGCAAATCGCCACCGGCGTTGACCCAGCCGGCCGTGCAGCCCGCGGCCATCAAGGTCTCGGCTGCCGCATCGACGGCGTAGCCTTTGCCGATGCCACCCAGATCAAACGTTAGCCCGTCAAGCCGCTTGACGAGGCAGTCGCCGTCCAGGGCCCAGCCTTCGGTACCCTGGCCCAGCGTGATGTCGAAAAGCCCCTGCGTGGCATTCTGCAGCCGCAGTGCCGCGCGCAACACGGCCTGGGTGTCGGCATGGATTTTCAGACCCCTGCCGCGGGCCAGGACGTTGAAGCGGCCGATGTCGCTGGCCGCGTCGAAGCGCGACAAGCGCGCCTGCAATTGCGTGATGCGTTCGAAGGCCGCAGCGATGGCTTGCGCCGCGGCGCCATCCGTGGCGCCGCCGCCCGCGCCGACTTCGACCAGCGTGCCCAGCAAGGGCCGCGCGCGGCGCAGCAGGGGTGTGGCATTCACGCCAGGCCGCCGTGGCGCCGCGCCAGCGCGATGACGGCGACGATGCGGCGCACGCCGTCGGTGACATGCTCGCAGCTCAGCGTCGCGCCGCTGATGTTGGCGATGTCATCGCCCACCTGCAAGGGCGCGGCGGCGGTCTTGCCGACGAACTGCCGGCGCCAGGCCGCCAAGCGGATTTCATGGCCATGGCTTTCACGGTAAGACAGCACTTCGACCTGCTTGATGCTGCCGTCGGCCGCCAGCCCCACGGCATAGCTGATGAGCTCAACCTTGCCCAGTACCTCGTCTGCAACGACATAGCCCAGCACCGCCGCACCCCGCCGCGCCACGCGCACCGCCCAACGTGCAGAACGCGCACGCAAGCCTTGTTCGGCCAGCGCCTTGAGCGCCGCGGCGTCCAGCACCACGGGGCTGACATCGAAGCTGTCGGCGTCGGGGAACATCAGCCGCGCGGCCTGGTCGGCCGTCATGTAGTCGACCGCGAAGGCGGCGCTGGGCGCCAGCGCCAGCGTGGCCAAAGCGGTGCTGCCCAACGGCTCGAAGCGCATGCCTAAAAGCTCCAGCCCAGGCCAAGGTTGACGCGGTCGGCGTCCTTCTCGCGGCCGAAGCGCTGGCTGTCGGCCTTGACGACCACGCCGGGTGCGACTTGCAGCGTGGCGCCCACCGTCCACACGCGCTCGGCTGTGCCGGCGCTGGGTGTCAGGCCGGGGCCCAGGTCGGCGTAGCGGCTGGCGGTGTTGAAGCGCTCCCAGCGCACGAAGGGCGTCAGCACCAGGCCTTCGTTGCGCCAAAGGCGGTAGGCACCTTGCACATAGCTGCCGTCGAAGCGGGCCGGTATCAGCGTCGGGTGGCCCACCAGCGGCGCGTTCAGCCTGGCCGTGTTGGAAATGCTGCCGCGGCTGTACAGCGCCGCCAGGTCCCAGCGCCCAGGTGTCCAGCGCGCATGCAGATCCCACAGCGTGACGCGGGCGCTGGCCACCGCCTGGCCCTGCGTGGCGCCGCCGCTGAAGACGCCGCCACCCAGCAACAAGCCAGGCACGCCGCGCCAGTTGACGGCGCCGAACCAGGCCAGGTCGCGGCCCTTGGCCAAGGCCAGTTCCTGGTGCACGCTGGCCAATGGTGATTCGCGGCCTTCGCCGCTGGTGGCGTCCCACTTGGTGAGATCAAAGCTGGTCGCCAGCCCGCCCTGCAAAGTGACGCCGTTGTCAAAGGCGCCCACCAGTTGCACGCCGCCTTCGCGCCAGGTGCTGGGGATGATGGCGGTCTCGACAAAGTTGCGTTCGACACCATGGAAAGCCGTCGGCTCGTGGTTTTCGTTGAGCAGGCCCAGCGGCATCAGAAACAGCCCGGCGCGCAAGGCCCAGGCGGGCGTCAGCTGGCGTTCGACATAGGCCTGCTCGAGCGCGACCTCGCCGCGGTCGCTGGCCGAAACCACGGCGTGTTCGACCTCAAGTTCGGTCACCAGCTTGGTCCGCTCGTCAAAGCGGTGCAGCACGCTGAGCACGAAGCGGCGCACGTCGACCTGCGTGTTCTGCGTGGCCTTGGTCGGCCGGCTGTAGTTGATCTCGCCATAGCTGCCCAGTACGGTGGCCGGCTCGGCCGGGCGTGCGGCGGGCTCGATGACCCCCGGTATCGCGGTGGTAGGCGGTGTGGCCGGCGCTGCTGCAGGTGCTGCGGTGGCGCGTTGCTGCTGCATCGCAGCCAGCTGGGCCTTGACCTCGGCCAGCTCAGCGGCCAGGCGTTCGAGCCTGCGTTCCAGCTCGGTGGCCGTGGTCTGGGCCTGGGCTGCGCCCGCAGTCAGGCTGAACGCCAGGGCCAGGGCAGGCAGCGTTCGCAGCAGGGTCGGGGTGGCAGGCTTGGGCATGGGGCGGATGGGGTCGGGCAGGGTTGAAGTCGATCAGGCTGAGATCAGGGCTTGAAGCCGTCGGTCAGCGTGTTCAGAAAGGCGATGAGCTCGTCGATCTCGGTGTTGCTCAAGGCCGGGGCTTGCCCGGGCCGGCGGTTGTAGGGTGCCTCGGTGGTGTTGACGTTGCGGCGGTACTGCACGGGCACGTCGTCGAACTTCAACACCTGGCCCTGGGCATCGGTGGGGTAGAACTTTTCGGGGTTGGTGTCGCGCTGGACGTAGAAGCTCAGCGCGTCCTTCAGGGTCTTGAAACGGCCGTTGTGGAACAGCGAACCGCGCAAAGCCACGTTGCGCAACGAGGGCACTTTGAAGGCCCCGCACAGGTCCGTGCGGGCGGCCATGTCGCCGCCTTCGCGGGCGCACAGACCAAGGTCGAAATAGCCCGCGTCGGCGTTGCGTTGCAGCTCGGGGTTGCGCGGCACGCCCAGGTTGTCGTAGCTGAAATCGGTGAACAGCGGCAGGCTGCCGTCGGCGCCCTTGGCTGACGGGTGGCAGGCCGCGCAGTTGCCCTTGTCGGGGCTGTTGAACCAGGCCAGGCCGCGCAGTTCGGTGGTCGTCAGGGTGGCCCGGCCGCGCAGGAATTCATCGTATTTGCTGCTGAAGGGGCCGAACTCGGAGTCTTCAAGCTGGTACAGCTGCAAGGCCAGGGTCATGCGGTCGAAGGCAGCGTCAGGGCGGCTGAAAATGTCGGCGCCAAAGACGCGCTTGAACTCTTCGGCGTAAGGCGCACGGGCCAGGCGCGCGACGGTTTCGGCGCGGCTGGCGTTGGCCAGCTCAGCGGCGCCCAGAAAAGGGCGCCCGGCCTGGTCCAGCAGCGACCCGGCGCGCCCGTCCCAGAAGAAGCCGCCGCTGGGCGCACCATCGGCAGCCAGGCGAAAACTGCGGTTGAAGCCCAGGTAGCGGATAGAAGGCGCACTGCGAATGCCCTGGCTTTGCAGCGCCGGCCCGCCAAACTGCGCCGCCAGCGTATTCCGCGGGCCGTGGCCCAGCTCGGCAACATGGCAACTGGCGCAGGCCTGGGCGCCAGAAGCCGACAGCGACGCATCGGAAAAAATCTTTTCGCCCAGGCTGGCTTGGGCCGAAAGCGCACTTTCTTCCTCGGCGCTGCCACCGGCCGCGGCACTGCCGCCACCGCAGCCGGTCAACAGCGACAACATCAGCGACAACATCAGCGACGAGATCAGCAAAGACAGCAGCGCCGACGCCCGCGCGCCAGCGTTGAACATCCCCACGCTGAAGCTCCTGACGGCGAATGTTGAGTGCATGCGGAAGTGTAAACGCAATGCGAATCGTTCGCAGTTAGATTTTGTTGGATTCGGCGTCGCCCTGGCCGCTGGCTTGTCCAAGCGCAGGCGGGATGCGCATCTGCGGCCCCGTAAACTTGCTGTTTTGCCCAGCCGGCGCGCGCATGCTCACTTTCCAGCAAATCATCCTCAAGCTGCAGTCCTACTGGGCAGACCAGGGCTGCGCGCTGCTGCAGCCCTATGACATGGAAGTGGGCGCCGGCACCAGCCACACCGCCACCTTTCTGCGCGCGCTGGGGCCTGAGCCCTGGAAGGCCGCCTACGTGCAGCCCAGCCGCCGCCCCAAGGACGGCCGCTACGGCCACAACCCCAACCGCCTGCAGCACTACTACCAGTACCAGGTGGTGTTGAAGCCGGCGCCGGGTGACATCCTTGAGCTGTACCTGGGTTCACTCAAGGCCCTGGGCTTCGACTTGAAAGCCAACGACGTGCGCTTTGTCGAAGACGACTGGGAGAACCCCACGCTGGGCGCCTGGGGCCTGGGCTGGGAGGTCTGGCTGAACGGCATGGAAGTGACGCAGTTCACCTACTTCCAGCAGGTGGGCGGCATCGACTGCAAGCCCATCACGGGCGAGATCACCTACGGCCTGGAGCGGCTTGCGATGTACCTGCAAGCCGTGGACAACGTCTATGACCTGCAATGGACCGAGGGCTTGAAATACAGCGATGTCTATCATCAGAACGAAGTCGAGCAGAGCAGCTACAACTTTGAGCACAGCGATGTGAATTTCCTGCTCGGTGCCTTCGGTTCGCATGAAAAGCATGCCCGGTATTTGATGGATCAGCAGCTCGCCTTGCCGGCGTATGAGCAGGTGCTGAAAGCCGCCCACACCTTCAACCTGCTGGACGCGCGCGGCGCCATCAGCGTGACCGAGCGTGCCGCCTACATCGCCCGCATACGCAACCTGGCGCGCAGCGTGGCCGCCAGTTACCTGGACAGCCGGTTGCGCCTGGGCTTCCCGATGGCGCCGCGCGCCTGGGCCGACGAAGTGACGGCGCAGATGACCCTGCAATCGGCAAAGAAGGCGGCTTGATCCCATGACCACGCTGCTCGTTGAGTTGTTCGTTGAAGAACTGCCGCCCAAGGCGCTGAAGAAGCTGGGCGAGGCTTTTGCCAGCGTGCTTGCCGATAGCCTGAAGGCGCAGGGCCTTGCCGCTGCAGACGCCGCCGTGACGGCCTACGCCAGCCCGCGCCGCCTGGCCGTGCAGGTGGCGGCCGTCAGCAGCAAGGCCGCCGACAAGGCCGCGCAGACCAAGCTGATGCCGGTGTCGGTGGCCTTGACCACGCAGGGGCAAGCCACGCCGGCGCTGCTGAAAAAGCTGGCCGCACTCGGTGCCGACGCCAGCGTGGTGCCCAAGCTCAAGCGCTTGCCCGACGGGTCGGCAAAAGACAAGGCCGAAGCCCTGTTCATGGACAGCGTGCTGCCCGGCGTCAGCCTCGCCGATGGCCTGCAAAAAGCGCTGGCCGACGCCATCGCCAGGCTGCCCATTCCCAAGCTCATGCAATACCAGTTGGCCGACGGCTGGACCAGCGTGCATTTCGTGCGCCCGGCACATGGCCTGGTCGCGCTGCACGGTGCTGACGTCGTGGCCGTCACCGCGCTGGGCCTGGTGGCGGGCCGCATCACCACCGGCCACCGCTTCGAGGCCAAGACACCCAGCATCACGCTGCGCGATGCCGACAGCTACGCCGCACAGTTGCGCGACGAAGGCGCGGTGATTGCCAGCTTTGCCGAACGCCGCGCCGACCTGGTCAAGCAACTGCAGGCCGCGGCTGCGAAGGAAGGTTTGACGACCATCAAAGACGAAGCCTTGCTGGATGAAGTGACGGCGCTGGTCGAGCGCCCGAACGTGCTGCTGTGCCGTTTCGAGCCCGAGTTCCTGGCCGTGCCGCAGGAATGCCTGATCCTGACGATGAAGGCCCACCAGAAGTACTTTCCGCTGTTGGACACGTCATCGGCAAAAGAAGGCAAGCTGACCGAGAAATTCCTCATCGTCAGCAACATCAGCCCGGCCGACCCCAGCCAGGTCATTCAAGGCAACGAACGGGTCGTGCGCCCGCGCCTGGCCGACGCCAAATTCTTCTTCGACCAGGACAAGAAGCGCACGCTGCAAAGCCGTGTCGAAGGCCTGGCCAAGGTGGTCTACCACGGCAAGCTGGGCAGCCAGGGCGAACGGGCCGAGCGGGTGCGCGCCATCGCCCACGCCATCGTCAACCAGTTGCGCATGGCCACCTTGCCTTACACGGTGGACGCGCAAGACGAGTTCGCCGTGCTGGACAGCAAGGTGCAGCAGGCCGCGCTGCTGGCGAAGACCGATTTGCTGACCGACATGGTGGGCGAATTCCCGGAACTGCAAGGCGTGATGGGGGGCTATTACGCCCGCCACGAAGGCTTGCGTGACGGCGTCGCCATCGCCATCGAAGACCACTACAAACCGCGCTTTGCTGGCGATGTGCTGCCACGCAACCACACCGG
Source organism: Betaproteobacteria bacterium (assembly GCA_031371275.1). Taxonomy (GTDB): domain Bacteria; phylum Pseudomonadota; class Gammaproteobacteria; order Burkholderiales; family Burkholderiaceae_C; genus Rubrivivax. The sequence continues at coordinate 47,776 of JANMJI010000092.1, read as the reverse complement.
CACCATCCTGGCGCTGGCCGACAAGCTGGAAACGCTGGTCGGCCTGTTTGGCATCGGCCAACTGCCCACCGGCGACAAAGACCCGTTTGCGCTGCGCCGCCATGCCCTGGGCGTGATCCGCATGCTGACCGAGAAGAACCTGCCGTTGGCGCTGGACGCGCTCGTCACTGCGGCTGAAAGCGCTTTCGCCGAACCCCACCAAACGCAGCCGGTGGGTGCCTTGCTGGCCAGCTTCTTCAACGACCGCCTGGCGGTGCTGTTGCGCGAACAAGGTGCCAGCGCGCAAGCCGTGGACGCCGTGCTGGCGCTGGCGCCGCAGCGGCTGGGCGATGTGCCGCGCCGCCTGGCCGCCGTTCACGCCTTTGCGGCCCTGCCCGAAGCCGCGGCTTTGGCGGCGGCCAACAAGCGTGTGGGCAACATCCTGAAGAAGAGCGAACGCGCCCGCGGCGATGTCGACACGGCGCTGCTGATAGAGCCCGCCGAAGCCGCGCTGGCCGCGGCGCTGGCCACCGTGGCAGCTGCCGCCGAGCGTGCTTTCGAGCAGGCCGATTACACCGCCTCGCTGCAAGCCTTGGCTGCATTGAAGGCGCCGGTGGATGCCTTCTTCGACACCGTGATGGTCAACGCCGAAGACCCCGCGTTGCGCAGCAACCGGCTGGCCTTGCTGGCGCGTTTGCATGCGGCGATGAACCGCGTGGCCGATCTGTCACGGCTGGCCCAGTAGCGCTGAACCGGCCCGCCATGCACACCACCAAACTCGTCATCCTGGGCCGCGACGGCATCCTCAACGAATTCCGTGAAGGCCATGTCACCGCGCCCGAGGAATGGCACGCCATCGAAGGTGCGCTGGAAGCGGTGGCGCGCATCAACCACGCCGGCTGGCATGTGGTCGTGGCCACCAACCAGAGCGGCATTGGCCGCGGCATGATCGACATGTCGGCTGTCAACGCCGTGCACGCCCGCATGCACCAGATGCTGCAGGCCCAAGGCGGGCGCATCGACGCTGTTTTCTTTTGCCCCCACACCCCCGAAGACAACTGCGACTGCCGCAAGCCCAAACCCGGCTTGCTGATGGACATCGGCCGCCGCTACGGCACCGCGCTCGACGCCGTGCCGGTGGTGGGCGACACGCTGCGCGACCTGCAGGCCGCGCAGGCCGCGGGTTGTGAGCCCCATCTGGTGTTGAGCGGCCGCGCGCAGGGGCTGCAAGGTGACGCATTGCAAGCCCTGCTGGCCCAGGTTCCCAAAGCGCGCGTCCACGCCAGCCTGGGCGCCTTCACGGATTTTTTGCTGTCGCGCGATCACACGCAAGACTCTGCCGCCGGAGGCCTCGCCTGATGCATTTTCTGAGGCTTTGTTTCTGGGCCCTTCGCTCCGCGTTGTTCCTGCTGTGGATGGCCGTCACCGTCATTCCTTGGGGCCTGGCGATGCTGGTGCTGTCGATCTTCATGCGCGGCAAACCGCTGTACTGGCCCACCATGGCCTGGCTGAAGATCGCCATCTGGGGTGCCAAGGTCATCTGCGGTGTGCGGTACCGCGTGCACGGGCTGCAACACCTGCCCACCGCGGCCGATGAAAACGCTGCCGTGGTGCTGGCCGCCAAACACCAAAGCACCTGGGAAACCTTCGCCTTCCCCACCTTCATGCCGCACCCGCTGGCCTATGTCTTCAAACGCGAGTTGCTGTACGTGCCGTTCTTCGGCTGGGCCATGGGCCGGCTGGACATGATCCACATCGACCGCAGCAAGCGCGCCGAAGCCTGGAACAAGGTCGCGGCACAGGGCAAACGGCTGGCCGCTGAAGGCATCTGGGTCATCATGTTTCCTGAGGGCACGCGCATACCGCGCGGCAGCCAGGGCGTGTACAAGAGCGGCGCGTCGCGCCTGGCGATTGCCAGCGGCGTGCCCATCGTGCCGCTGGCTGCGAGTTCGGCCAAATGCTGGCCGCGCAAGAGCTTTCTGCTGCGCCCGGGGGTGGTCGACGTATCGATAGGCAAGCCCATCAGCAGCAGCGGCCGCGAGCCCGATGAGCTGATGCGCGAGGTGGAAATCTGGATCGAGGCCGAGATGCGCCGGCTCGACCCCGAAGCCTATCCACCCGGCCTGCTGAGAGCCCGGCCGGCCGCAGCCGCCCAAGCCGAGCCCGGCGCCTGAGACCTGGCCATGCCGCCCCGGCCCACCGCTTTGCCTTTGATGCAGCTGTCGCTGTTTGACGAGGCCCCGGCGCCGGTTGAATTCCCGCCGGCTGCACGGCCACCGGCCACACCGCCTGCCAAACCCACGCCTTCGATGACCGCCCCGGCGGTCGATTTCCGCCACCCTGGCGCGCAGCGCGAAATCTTGCTCGCCGGCCACCCCGTGGCCTATGCCTTGCGCCGGTCACGCCGCCACAGCATCGGTTTTGTCATCGGCGCCGAAGGCCTGGCCGTCAGCGCGCCGCGCTGGGTGGGCGTGGGTGACATCGAAGCCGCGCTGCGCGAAAAAGCCGCGTGGATCTTGCGCAAGCTGCACGAACAACGCGAACGGGCGCGCCGGCTGGACGCCGCCCGCATCGACTGGCGCGATGGCACGCAGCTGCCCTTTCTGGGCGCAACTGTCACCGTGTTGCTGGACGCCCGCACCACCGGCGCCGTGCTCATCAACGCCGAAGGTGGTGCCCCGGGCGCCACCCGCGCGCTGCACCTGGGCCTGCCGCCCACGGCGCAGCCTGCGCAGATACGCGACGCCGTGCAAAGCTGGCTGCAGCGCCAGGCGCGGCGTTTGTTTGAAGAGCGCTGCGGCCTGCTCGGGCCGCGCCTGGGTGTGCGCATGAAACGCCTGTCGCTCAGTTCGGCCGCCACCCGCTGGGGCAGTGCCAGCGCCGACGGCTCGATACGCCTGAACTGGCGTCTGGTTCACTTTGCGCTGCCCGTCATCGACTATGTGGTGGCGCACGAATTGGCCCATCTGCGCGAGATGAACCACAGCCCGGCGTTCTGGGATGTGGTGCGCGCCGCGGTGCCCGAATTCGAGTCAGCGCGAGGCACTTTGCGAACCCAGGTGCTGCCGGTGTTTGAATGAAATCCCTCGTTCGGGGGTGATGTCAAAAAGCCCTTATCCACCATTGTGTGGATGGCCGCATCGACCCCGGGCTTTGATACTGCGGGCCTCGGTTGTCATCACAACATCTGGGCTGTAGATAACAGGGTAGGCCGGGCTGGGAGGCTCGGGGCGGCGGCAGACAGGATCACACCCTGTCTGCCGTTTTGCCTTCTCAGCGCCCTGTCTCAGCGCACGGTTTCGAAGCGCAGCACGCCGTCGGCGCCGGGGTGTTCGCGCAACTGGCCGCGTCCGGCCAGCGCATGCAAATGGGCCACCGATTCGCCCATGGCAAACGTCGTCTGGTGCAGGTCCAGCTTGCGTTTGAACAACACCATCAGCAGATCGGCCGCGCTTCGCGGTGCTTCGGCGCAGGCCACCAGCACTTCGGCATAACGGTCTTCATGATGGGCCAGCAATTGCTGGATGCGCGTGTGCAGGCCGCTGAAGGGTTTGCCGTGCGAAGGCAGCACCAGCGTGCTGGCCGGCAGCGCCAGCATGGCGGCGATCGACCGCAGGTACAGCGGCAGTGGGTCGGCCTCGGGTTCGATGTCGATGACGCTGACGTTGGTGGAGATGCGGGGCAGCACCATATCGCCAGAAATGAGTGTGTTCAGCGCGGGGCAGTGCAAGGCGATGTGCTCTGGCGCATGGCCGTAGCCGACGATGCAATGCCAGGCATGACCGCCGATGTGGATGACCATGCCGTCCATCAGCCGGCGGTAACGCCCGGGCACCTGCGGCACCATGCTGGCGTAGTAGTTGGTGCGTGCACGCACCTTGGCCAGCGCTTCTTCGTCCAGCAGCCCGTGGCGCGCGAAAAAGAGCGCCGCGTTGGCGCCGCAAAAGCCGCCGGTGCTGCCGTGGCTGGCGACGCGGGCAGCGTTCCAGTCGGTGCCGCTGATCCACATGCGGCAATCACGGCCTTCAGTGCCCCAACGTTCGGTCAACCAGTGCGCCAGCCCGATGTGGTCGGGGTGCATGTGGGTGACGATGACGCGCAGCACCGGCAGACCTTGCAGTTCGTTGGCAAATACCTGCTCCCACAGCGCCTGCGTGGCTTCGTTGGCAACGCCGCAATCGACGACGGTCCAGCCTTCGATGCCGTCTTGCGTATCGCGCAGCAACCACAGGTTGATGTGGTCCAGCGCAAAGGGCAGTGGCATGCGCAGCCAGCGCACGCCGGGGGCTATCTCCAGCGCCGTGCCGGGGGCCGGCAGGGTGTCGGCCAGCGGGTAGTGCAGGGCGCTTTCTTGGGCATTGGCCATGGTTTGTATATTCGCGTCTCGGTTTACGTTTACGTCAACGTCAGTCTAACCAAGCATGCCCGCAGCCGCCCGCCTGTCCACACGCCTGTCCACACGTTCGTCAACGCGCTCGTCACAGCGCACGCCGCCGCACACCCACACCATCACCGAGCTGGCGGCCGAGTTCGACATCACCGCACGCGCAATCCGCTTCTACGAAGACGTGGGGCTGCTCACGCCGCAGCGCGCCGGGCGCAACCGCATCTACACCCAGCGCGACCGCACGCGGCTGAAGCTGACGCTGCGCGGCAAGCGGCTGGGCCTGAGCCTGCTGGAAATCAAGCAGCTGGTCGACATGTACGACAGTCCGTCTGACACCACGCAGCAGCTCACCGCCTTCATGGGCGTGCTGGGCCAACACCGGCGCCTGCTGGAGCAGCAGCGCGAAGACATCGACATCACACTGGCCGAGATTGCGCAGCACGAAGCCCGTTGCCGCAGCGTGCTGACGCAGGCTGCAAGCGCACCCGCCAAGCCGCGCCGCCGCGTTTAGGCAGGCGCTGCGTTCAAGCAAGCGCTGCGTTCAGACGGGCGCTGCGTTCAGGCAGGCGCGATGCGGCGCGCCTTGCGCATCAGACGTTGCGCTTGCGGCTGGCCGTGGCGGCGCCCAACAAGGCCAGGCCCACCAGTGCCAGGCTGGTGGGTTCCGGCACGTCGTTGGGCGCGTCGCCGCCAGTCAGGCTGAAGGCCATTGCCGCCCCTTCCACGTAGTAGCGGGTGCCGAAGAAGTCCAGCCGCATGCCGTCGCCGGCGACGTCGTTGCCCATGCCGGCGAACCACTGGCTGCCATAGGGCACGGTGGTCGACACCTGAATCGAAATCCAGTACGTGGTGTCGGCGCTGGCATCAAAAGCGCTGTCCAGCACGGTCGAATAACTGAAGGCGTCGGCGCTGGCCGTTTCGTTGGCATTGCCTTCGATCGACTGCGAGAACAGCAGGCCGCTGGGGCCCGAGCCGTCGGCCCAGATTTCGATCAGGAAGCCGGCGATGCCGTTGTCGGGGGCGCCGCTGCCGTACCAGTTGACGCCGGTCACGGCGGTGTTGCTGGCCAGGCGGAAGTTGTCGTAGAGCTTGGAGAAATCACCGCGCCCGCCGTTCTCTTTCTGGCTCGAATAACCACCGCCGGTATAGCCCTGGTCGAAGACGATGGGGGCGGCCGAAGCGGCGCCAGAAATCAGGGTGGCGGCGGTGAAGATGGATGCGGCGATCTTGTTCATGGGGTGAGGCTCATTCGTGTTGCAGACAGGCTGTATCCGCAATGCCCATGCCAGTGGCGAATTGGCCGCTGGAATCAGTCACTTGGAAATCGAGCGTGAATTTGTTCCAGGCCGGTTTGTCAGAACCGCCGACGTGACGTATTGCCGAGCTGCACGAAAAGGCCTGCGCAGGCGCTGCTGGCTATGATGGAAGCCGCCAACGAAAGACCCGCCATGAACCTGCCCGGCCTGAATTTCCAACTCGGTGAAGACATCGACGCACTGCGCGACGCGGTGCGCGATTTTGCGCAGGCCGAGATTGCGCCGCGCGCCGCCGAGATAGACCGCAGCGACCAGTTCCCGATGGACCTGTGGCGCAAGATGGGCGGCATCGGCGTGCTGGGCATCACCGTGCCCGAAGCCTATGGCGGCGCCAACATGGGCTATCTGGCGCACATGATCGCGATGGAAGAAATCAGCCGCGCATCGGCATCGGTGGGCCTGAGCTACGGTGCGCACAGCAACCTGTGCGTGAACCAGCTCAAGCGCAACGGCAGCGATGCGCAGAAGGCGAAATACCTGCCCAAGCTCATCAGCGGTGAACATGTCGGCGCGCTGGCGATGAGCGAGCCCGGCGCCGGCAGCGACGTGCTGTCGATGAAGCTGAAGGCGCAAGAAAAGGGCGGCTGCTACATCCTCAACGGCAGCAAGATGTGGATCACCAACGGCCCCGACGCCGACACCATGGTGGTCTACGCCAAGACCGAACCCGAGCTGGGTGCGCGTGGTGTCACGGCCTTCATCGTCGAGAAAGGCATGCCGGGTTTTTCCACCGCGCAAAAGCTGGACAAACTGGGCATGCGCGGCAGCCACACCGGCGAGATGGTGTTCAACAACGTCGAGGTGCCGGCGGCCAACATCCTGGGCAGCTTGAACGGCGGCGCCAAGGTCTTGATGAGCGGGCTGGACTACGAACGTGCGGTGCTGGCCGCCGGCCCAATCGGCATCATGCAGGCGGTGATGGACAACGTCATCCCCTACACCCACGACCGCAAGCAGTTCGGCCAGAGCATCGGCGAATTTCAGTTGATACAGGGCAAGGTGGCCGACATGTACACCGTGCTGCAGGCCGGCCGCGCGTTCTGCTACACGGTGGGCAAGAACCTGGACCTGCTGGGCGCCGAACATGTGCGCCAGGTGCGCAAAGACTGCGCCAGCGTGATCTTGTGGTGTGCCGAAAAAGCCACCTGGATGGCCGGCGAAGGCATCCAGATTTTCGGCGGCAACGGCTACATCAGCGACTACCCGCTGGGGCGTTTGTGGCGCGACGCCAAGCTCTATGAAATTGGCGCCGGCACGAGTGAGATTCGCCGCATGTTGATAGGCCGCGAGTTGTTTGCCGAGACGATGTAGCCGGGGCTTTTGCAGCGCCGCCGATAATCAGGTTGTTGGGTTTCTTGGAGCGATCACCATGGGACATGTCACGCCGCACGAAGCACTGGCCTTGCGCTGGACCGAACTCTGCAACGACCCGCGCTGGCACGACCTGGCGGGCAAGATCGAACTCAATGCATTGGGGGTGATAGAGATGAGCCCGGCGAACAACCGACATGGCATCCGCCAGATGGCCATTGGTCTTGCCCTGACCCAGCAGCTGCCGGCCGGCACAGCCATGGTCGAATGTTGCATCCTGACGACCGAGGGTGTTCGGGTGCCCGATGTGGCCTGGGCATCGGCCGCTTTCATGTCCAAACACGGCCAATTGAGTCCGTTCCCCTCGGCTCCTGAAATCTGCGTGGAAGTGCGCTCACCGTCCAACACCGACGCCGAGATGGCTTTCAAAACGCAGTTGTTCCTCGACGCCGGCGCGCTGGAGGTGTGGATCGTCGAAGACACTGGCGACTGGCAAGTTTTCGACGCCCAAGGCGCACAGCCGGCCAGCCGCTTTGGCGTGCAACTGCCGCCGGGCCCGGCGGATTTGCCTTGACAGCGTGAGCGCGGCGCCCTGGGTGCCCACGCTGGCGGGCGCGCGCTGCACGCTGCGTGCATTGCGGCCCGATGACGCACCGGCCATCGCCCGCCATGCCGACGACGCCGGCGTGGCGCACAACCTGTACGACGGTTTTCCACAGCCCTACACACTGGCGCTGGCGCAAGCCTGGTGCAGCACCGAACACCGCCAGCCGCAATACGGCCAGGTGTGGGCCATCGCCGTGCAAGGCCAGGCCGTCGGCTGCATCGGCCTGATGCCCAAGGAAGGCATGTGGGCCTGCAACGCCGAGGTCGGCTACTGGATAGGCCGCGCCCACTGGGGCCAGGGCATCGTGGCCTGTGCATTGCACCTGGTGACGGCCCATGCCTGGGCGACATGGCCGCAGTTGCAGCGCATCACAGCGCCCATCTTTGCGCGCAACGCGGCTTCGCAGGCGGTGGCGCGCAAGGCCGGGTATGCGCTGGAAGCCCTGCAACCGCGCAGCCTGCTCAAGGGCGGTGAGGTGATTGACGTGGCGCTGCATGCCATCTACCGCCCCGTAAACTGCGGCGCAGCATGAGCACCGAACTTCAAGAACTCTTCGAGAAAAATCGCCACTGGGCGGCGGCCACCGAGGCGCGTGAACCCGGCTTCTTCACCAAGCTGCTGAACCAGCAAAGCCCGCAGTACCTGTGGCTAGGCTGCGCCGACAGTCGCGTGCCGGCGAATGACCTGGTGGGCCTGCTGCCCGGCGAGTTGTTCGTGCACCGCAACGTGGCGAATTTAATGGTCCACAGCGACCTCAACGCGCTGTCCGTCATCCAGTACGCGATCGACGTGCTGAAGGTGCAGCACATCATCGTCGTGGGGCACAGCAACTGCGGCGGCGTGCGTGCGGCCATGACCAATGTGCGCGCCGGGCTGGTCGACAACTGGCTGCGCCATGTGCAAGACGTGCGCGACGCCCACCTGGGCTTTCTGGCCAGCCTGGACGAGAGCCTGCAAGTCGATGCGCTGGTGGAGCTGAATGTGCTGGAACAGGCGCGCAACATCTGCCGCACGACGGTGGCGCGCGACGCCTGGCAGCGCGGCCAGAGCGTGGTGGTGCATGGCTGGGTTTACGGCCTGCACAACGGCCTGCTGCAAGATCTGCGCATGACGGTGGACACGTTGGACACCATGGCTTCGGCCTACGACAACGCGCTGGTGCTCACCAAGCGCCGCTGGTGGCAGCGCCAGGCCGCGCTGTCGCCAGACGAGGGCAGCGCCAAAGACAGCGCGAACGACAGCGCCAACGGCAGCGCGAACGACGGCAACAAGCCCTGAAGCCCGGCCATCGGCGATGTTCCCGCACCAGCTGGCCGACACCAATGCGTTTGCCATCGCGCAGGCGCTGCTGGACGGCTTTGACCGCCACTACCGCCTGTTCCGCGAAACCACCGCCGCCGCGCAGCGCCGCTTCGAAGCCGCCGACTGGCATGGCCAGCAGCACGCGCAGGCCCAGCGCATCGCCTATTACGACCAGCGTGTGAACGAAGCCGTGCAGCGCCTGCGCAGCGAATTCAACATCGACGCACTGTCGATGGACACCTGGCAAGAGGCCAAGCTGCATTACATCGGGCTGCTCGTCAACCACCACCAGCCCGAACTGGCCGAGACCTTCTTCAATTCGGTGACGGCCAAGCTGTTGCACCGCAGCTACTTCCGCAACAACTTCACTTTCGTGCGGCCGGCGGTCAGCACCGAGTACATCGAAAACGACGAACCCGCTTCGCGCCCGACCTACCGCGCTTATTACCCGACGCGCGACAAGCTGCACGAGACCTGGGGGCGCATCGTGCATAACTTCCAATTGCAGCTTGCTTTTGAAGACCTGGGCCGCGATGTCGAAAACGTCGTGCAGGCCATGCTGTCGGAGTTGGGCGCGAAGTTTCGCGAATGGCGGCCGCGCACCAACTTCCAGATCCAGGTCTTGTCGAGCCTGTTCTACCGCAACAAGGGTGCCTACATCGTTGGCAAGATCATCAACGGCTTCAACGAAACGCCGTTGGCTTTGCCGATACTTCATGGCGACGACGGCAAGCTGGTGATAGACGCCGCGCTGTTTGGTGAAGACGAACTGCTGATGATCTTCAGCTACGCCCGTGCCTATTTCATGGTCGACATGGAAATACCTTCGGCCTATGTGCAGTTCCTGCGCGGTCTGATGCCGCGCAAGCCGCGCGCCGAGCTGTACAACGCCATCGGCCTGCAAAAGCACGGCAAGAATTTGTTCTACCGCGATTTCCTGGCCCACCTGCGCCACAGCAGCGACCAGCTGCGCATTGCACCGGGCATCAAGGGCATGGTGATGCTGGTCTTTGACTTGCCTTCGTTTCCCTATGTCTTCAAGGTCATCAAGGACTTTTATCCGCCGCAGAAAGAGACCACGCGCGAGCAGATCAAAGGCAAGTATTTGCTCGTCAAGCAGCACGACCGCGTCGGCCGCATGGCCGACACGCTGGAGTACAGCAACGTGGCCTTTCCGCGCCTGCGTTTCGATGCAGAACTGGTGGCCGAGTTGCGCCACTTCTGCCCCAGCCTGCTGGAAGAAGACGGCCAAAATGGTGAAGGCACCCTGGTCATCAAACACCTGTACATCGAACGCCGCATGGTCCCGCTGAACATCCACCTGCAAGAGGCCGCACCCGAGCAAGTGGCCCACGCCGTGGTCGAGTACGGCAACGCCATCAAAGACCTGGTGGCGGCCAACATCTTTCTGGGTGACATGCTGTGGAAGAACTTCGGCGTCACCCGCCACGGCAAGGTCGTGTTCTATGACTACGACGAGATCGAATACCTGACCGAATGCAACTTCCGCCGCGTGCCCACACCGCGCAACGAAGAAGAAGAAATGAGCGGCGAGGTCTGGTACCGCGTCGGCCCCAAAGACGTGTTCCCGGAAACTTTCGCACCCTTCCTGCTGGGCAACCACGCCGTGCGCGAAGTCTTCATGGCCCACCATGCCGACCTGCTGGACGCCGCCTTCTGGCAAGGCCACAAAGACCGCATCAAAGCCGGCCACGTACACGATGTCTTCCCATACGAAGCGTCCAAACGCTTCACCGCCGCGCGCCGCACCGCGGCGCTGATTTCGCCATCACTTTCGCCGCCGCCTGTGCCAACCCAAGGAGCCCACCATGGCTGATTCCATCGTCATCGTTGCCGCCGCACGCACGCCCATTGGCGGCCTGCTGGGCGACTTTTCATCGCTCGCCGCGTGGGAGCTGGGCGCGGTGGCCATTCGCGCCGCGGTCGAACGTGCTGGCGTGCCCGCTGACGCGGTGGACGAAGTGCTGTTCGGCAACTGCCTGATGGCCGGCCAGGGCCAGGCCCCGGCGCGCCAGGCGATGCGCAAGGCCGGACTGGCCGACAGCGCCGGCGCGGTGACGCTGAGCAAGATGTGCGGCAGCGGCATGCGCGCGGCGATGTTCGGCCACGACATGCTGGCCGCCGGCAGTGCCAGCGTGGTGGTCGCCGGGGGCATGGAAAGCATGACCAACGCACCGCACCTGGTGTTTGCGCGCAAGGGCATCAAATACGGCGCCAGCACGGTCTACGACCACATGGCGCTGGACGGTCTTGAAGACGCCTACGAACGCGGCAAGAGCATGGGCTTGTTCGCCGAGCAGTGCGTGGCCAAGTACAACTTCACGCGGCAAGCGCAGGATGCTTTTGCCATCGCCAGCACCACCCGCGCCAAGGCCGCCAACGAGAACGGCAGCTTTGATTGGGAGCTGGCGCCGGTGACCGTGCAAGGCAAGAACGGCGACACGCTGGTGAAGTTCGACGAACAACCCTTCAAAGCCAAGCTCGACAAGATTGCGGGCCTGAAGCCGGCGTTCAAGAAGGACGGCACCATCACCGCGGCCACGTCGTCGAGCATCAGCGACGGCGCCGCCGCACTGGTGATGGTGCGCGAAAGCACCGCCGTGCAGATGGGCCTGCAGCCCATCGCCCGCATCGTCGGCCACGCCGTGCACGCGCAAGAGCCGCAGTGGTTTGCCACTGCGCCGGGCGGTGCCATCACCAAGGTTTTGAAGGGTGCCGGTTGGCAGGCCGGCCAGGTCGACCTGTGGGAAGTCAACGAAGCCTTTGCCGCGGTGACGATGGCCGCGATGCATGATTTCAAGCTGCCGCACGAGATCGTCAACGTCCACGGCGGCGCCTGCGCGCTGGGCCACCCGATTGGTGCCAGCGGCGCGCGCATCGTCGTCACGCTGCTGGGCGCGCTGAAGAAGCGTGGCCTCAAGCGCGGCGTCGCGGCGCTGTGCATTGGCGGTGGTGAAGCCACCGCGATGGCCTTGGAGCTGCTGTGAAGCTCGACCCCACGCGGTCGGCCATGGCCTTGGAAGTGATGTGACAGCGCTGCTGCCGGATGCAACCCAGGCGGTGGTCTTTGCGCTTGCCGTGCTGGTCATGAATGCCACGCCCGGCGTGGATTTTTTGCTGACCGTCAGCCGCACGCTGCAAGGCGGCACGCGCGCCGGCGTGGCGGCGGCTTTGGGTATCAGCACCGGCTGCGTGGTGCATGCGCTGGCGGCGGCGTTTGGCCTGGCGGCGCTGCTGGCGCTGCGGCCACAGGCTTTGCTGGTCATTCAATGGGCCGGCGCGGCCTATCTGGCGTGGCTGGGGCTGGGTTTGTTGCGCCAGGCCTGGCAGGGCGGCGGTGCGCTCGCTGCGGTGCCGGCCGGTGGCGCACGACGCTGGCAGCTTGATTTTCGCCAAGGTGTGTTGACCAACCTGCTGAACCCCAAGGTGGCCTTGTTCTTCCTGGCCTTTCTGCCGCAGTTTGTGCCTGCGCTGTCACCGCAGCCCACGCTGTCGTTCTTGCTGCTGGGCGCCTGGTTCATCGCGCAAGGCACGGTGTTTCTGCTGGGCCTGGTGATGGTCGCCGCGCGGCTGTCACGCCTCGGCGCCGCGCCCTGGGTACGGCGTGGCTTGGGTGCGGTGGGTGGGCTGCTGTTTGTGGCCTTGGCATTGCGGCTGTTGCGCAACCCCGCGCCGGCTTGAAACGCGGCGTGGCCGCGGGCCTGCGCGCGCCGGATCACAATCAGCGCATGAAAATTCTGGTCGTCGGCGCTTCGCGCGGCATAGGTTTGGAATTCGTGACGCAGGCCCGTGCCGCGGCTGCTGCGGTCACCGCCACTGCGCGTGACGAAGCCGGCCTGTCGCGGCTGCGTGCGCTGGGTGCTACCGCGTTGCAGATGGACGTGGCCCAGGCCGCCAGCGCTGCGGGCCTGGCCCGGCAGATCGACGGCCAGGCCTTCGATCTGGTGCTGCTGAACGCGGGCGTCTTCGGCCCGCGCAGCCAAGGCCTGCAGCCGCCCACAGCGGCCGAGTTCGACCATGTGATGCACACCAACGTGCTGGGCGCCATGCAGGTGCTGCCGCAACTGGCGCAGGCGCTGGCGCCGCAGGCGCGCGTGGTGCTGGTGTCGTCGCGCATGGGTTCGCTGGGCATGCGCGCTTCCAACGCGGGCTGGCTGTACCGGGCTTCCAAAGCGGCTTTGAATTCGGTCATGAAGGACGCTTCATTGGCCTGGGCCGGCCGCGCCATCTGCGTGGCCGTGCACCCGGGCTGGGTGCGCACCGACATGGGTGGCGCTGGCGCCGACATCGAAGCGGCCGACAGCGTGGCCACGCTGCGCCAGACCATCGCCGCGCTGACGCCGGCCGACAACGGCCGCTTCATCAATTACGACGGCCAGCCGCTGGCCTGGTAGCGCTGCTGTGGTCACCCTGCGCCGCGCGCTGCGCTGGGCCGCAACCGCAATGCTGGCATCGGCCGGCCTGGTGTTGCTGGTGGCGCTGGCAGTAGGCCCCGCGCAGCCCGGCTCGCCACTGTTCTTCAAGCTGCAAGGCCTGCTGGCACCACCAGGGCTAACGCCCGAAGTGTAGGGCCGCAAAGAATGGCAGGCGCCACAGGCGCCGCCGGTTGCCGAAGCAGCATCCGCGCCGCAGCGCGCGCGCCTGGCCGCTGTCGAAATCCCGATGCTGAACTGCCGCCCACCCGACGACTGCCCGCGCCTGCTGGCCGCGGCTGCAGCCACCTTGGCCGCGCAACCGGCGCCCATGGCTGAACTTGGCCGGCGTTGCGCGGCGCTGCTGCTTGATCTGCGGCTTGTAGAACCGCTGCCCGAAACCCTGAACGCCAACACAGTGGTGCCGGCCTTCGGCGGCATCTCGCACTGCGGCAGATGGTTGCGCGGCCAGGCGCTGGCTGCCACAGCGCTTGGCGACCGTACGGCCACTTTGCAGCACCTGCAAGACGGCCAACGTTTGACGCCATGGCCGCGGTGGCCTTGATGCAGCCCGGCTGGCCACCCCGCCACCCGCCGCGGCACCGACACGCCATGGCTGCAGACCCTGGCCATGGTGCAGCAGGGGCTGGACGCGGCAGTGGACAACGGCATGGCCGAACTGCGCCGGCCCGTGCCTGGCGACGACACCCGCCGCGCCGACATTCGGTTGCCGGTGCCGCCGCTGTGAAGCGTCGCCACCTGCCGCTCAACGCAGCGCCGGCGGCAGCAAACCAGCGCCTACACTCGTTTGGCGTTCTGTCAAATCCATCTGTTGAATCCATTGGCAGCCGTTCAAGCGAAGGCCCCACCCATGCTCCTGAGTGAAGACCATGTTGCCGTGCAGGACGCCGTGCGCGCCTATGTGCAGGACTGCATTGCGCCGCACGCCGCGGCCTGGGACAAAAGCCACCTGTTTCCGAAGGCCGCGTTGCGTGGCCTGGCTGCGCTGGGCTGCTATGGCGTGGCCGTGCCCACCGAGTGCGGCGGCGCCGGGCTGGACTACCTGGCGCTGGCCTTGATACTGGAAGAGATTGGCGCCGGCGACGGCGCCACCAGCACCGTGGTCAGCGTCAACAACTGCCCCGTGTGTTCGATCCTGATGGCCTACGCCAACCCGATGCAGAAAGAGCGCTGGCTGAAGCCGCTGGCGCGCGGCGACATGCTGGGCGCCTTCTGCCTGACCGAGCCGCATGTGGGCAGCGAAGCCGGCGGGCTGAAGACCACCGCAGTCCGTTCGAAAGACGGTGGCGATGATGTCTACGTGCTCAATGGCGTCAAGCAGTTCATCACCAGCGGCAAGAACGGCGACGTGGCCATCGTGATGGCAGTGACTGACAAGGCCGCTGGCAAGAAGGGCATCAGCGCCTTCATCGTGGAAACGAAGACGCCGGGCTATGTTGTGGCCCGGCTGGAAGACAAGCTGGGCCAGCATGCCAGCGACACGGCGCAGATCAACTTCGAGCACTGCCGCGTGCCGGCCGACAACCTGCTGGGCGAAGAAGGCATGGGGCTGAAGATTGCGCTGAGTGGCCTGGAAGGCGGGCGCATCGGCATTGCCAGCCAGGCCGTGGGCATGGCGCGTGCGGCCTTCGATGCGGCACTGCGCTACAGCAAGGACCGCACGAGCTTCGGCCAGCCCATCTTCCAGCACCAGGCGGTGCAGTTCAAGCTGGCCGACATGGCGACGCAGATTGAAGTCGCGCGGCAGATGGTCTGGCATGCCGCCAGCCTGAAAGACGCCGGCCGGCCGTGTTTGAAAGAAGCCGCGATGGCCAAGCTCTTTGCCAGCGAAATGGCCGAACGCGTGTGCAGCGACGCCATCCAGGTCCACGGCGGCTATGGCTATGTCAGCGATTTTCCGGTCGAACGCATCTACCGCGATGTGCGGGTGTGCCAGATTTATGAAGGCACTTCTGAGGTACAGAAGATTTTGATCGGCCGCGCGCTGGCGTAGCCGGCGCGCCGGACGCCTGGTGATCCGGCCGCGCGCTGGCGTAGCCGGCGAGCCGGACGCCTGGTGATTCCGCCGCGCGCTGGCGTAGCCGGCGAGCCCGGCGGTACGTGCAACCGATACCAAGGTGTCATTTGCCTGAAGGGCGTCTTGCTGCCCAATGCCTCCATCGACCACAGGAGGCCCTATGCAACTCAGCTACAACCACCCCGCCACTTTCGCCCACGCCACCAACGTGCAACCGCCCCCCCGGGCGCAACGCCTGGCCGCTCTGGGCCAGTGCCTGATGCAGCGGCTGGAAACGCCACTGTTCGTGACCGACGCTGACGGCGCGGTGCTGGAAGCCAACCCCGCGGCGACGCGCCGTATTGAACGCCGCGAAGGTCTGTGGCTGGACGCTGGCGGCCGGCTGGCGCTGCGCCAGGGCGGGCGCTGGGTGCCGCTGTCGCGCTGGCATGGCGCGGTGGCCGCCGGCGAAGAACTGGCGCTGCCGCTGGAAGCCGACGGCGGCGTGGCCTTGCAGGTGACGCTGCGCGCCATGCACGCCAGCGAAGACCAGCAAGGCGGCTGCTGGATGCTGGCCACCATCGAACGCGTGCAGCAAACCCGCACCGACGCCATGCGCCGCCGCTTCCACTTCACCCGCACCCAGGCCCGCCTGGCCGAGATGCTGTGCGAAGGCATGCGCCCCACCCTGGCCGCCGAAATGCTGGGCGTGAAGATCAGCACCGTGCGCACCCATGTCGGTCAGATGTATGAGAAAACCGGCACCCACACGCAGGCGCAACTGGTGGCGCTGCTGCACGGGGTGTGAGGCGGGGCGCTTGAGCCCCGGGCCCACGCAGGTCTGCCGGGCTTTATCGTTGCACGCAAGCCTGGCCGCCCGGCCAGGGCCGCGGTGCCATACACCACACCGCTTCAGTTGAATGTTATGCATCCTCAGCCGCGCTGACTCGTTAGACTTTGGCATGGGCCACAGCAGCGCTCAGCCCAGCCCTGGTGTTAGCGTGGGCTGACGCCTTGTGGGCCAAGCAAGGCTTTACATGGGCTGCGGGCAGGGCATTCAACCGGGAGAGGGCGATGACAAACCACGTGGTGATCGGTGCGGGTGCGTCGGGGCTGTACACGGCGTATCGGCTGCTGACCTGCGGCCAACTGCAACAGGGCGACACGGTTCAGTTGTACGAAGCCGGGCACCGGCCGGGCGGGCGCATCTACACCTACCAGTTTCCACCACCCGTGGGCCAGAACGGCTTGTACGCCGAACTCGGCGGCATGCGCTTCGCGGTAGACAACGGTTTCCCGACAACCATTGTTGACGGCCATGTGCTGGTGCAGAACATGATCGTCGAGTTGGGCCTGCAGCCTTTGGTGGTGCCCTTCGATGAATCCGAGATCGTGACTGACAACCCGCAGTCGGGTCGCATGTATTACCTGCGCGGCACCTGCGTCTTCGAGAACAGCCTGTCGTCGCCCGCGGCGCTTGCGAACCTGTCCTACAACTATTCACCCGAATTCCTTGCTTATGTCAAAAGCAAGGTGCCTGTGCCTTTCACGTCAGACAACGTGCTGGGTGCGATCGCGGCTGACTTCGCCCCCAACCTGGGTTCGGCCAACAAGGACCGCCCAGCCTGGTGCACCTACTTTTCATCCGGCTACGTCAGCGCCAGCAACGCCAGCGTGGTGTTTCGCGCCAACACGAAAGTGCAAAACATCGGCTACTGGAACCTGCTGTACGACCGGTTTGGCGACGAAGGCTTCGACTACGTCGCCGATGGTGCGGGCTATACGTCCAACGTCATCAACTGGAACTCGGCCGACGCGATGCAGGCCAACAACGACTATGGCTCGGGCGTCAGCTACCGCCGGCTGGACGGCGGTTTTGGCGGGCTGTTTGAGAAGCTGGCCAGCGCCGTGCAGTCCTTGGCCGCAGGCTTTCCGGGTTCGGGCATCTTCTACAACCACACCGCGACGGGCTTGGCCGAACTGGCCAATGGGCAAACCCTGTGCACGTTCGACACCCACCCCGGCCAGCAGGTCGTGGCGGCCGACCAGCTGTTTCTGGCCATGCCACGCAAGTCGCTGGAACTGGTTGCCGCGGGTTGTGCGCCGAATTACATGCTCAATCAGGACAAGGTGCAGTATTACCTTCAGTCTTCCATCGACCAGCCCGCCATCAAGGTGCTGATGGTCTTTGACTCGCCGTGGTGGTCGGCCGATTCGGGCTTGTGCACCCACCCGCCTTTCCTGACCAATCCCAAGCCCACGCAGAACCCGCCGGTGCCGCCCGGCCAATGGGTTGGCGGGCCGACCATCACCGATTTGCCGCTGCGGCAGGTCTACTATTTTGGCAACAACGTTCCCGGCGGCCCTGGCGTGAATGGCGGGCCCTATGTGCTGTTGGCCAGCTACGACGACGAGAACTATTCCGATTTCTGGCGGGTGCTTGAGTCCAGCGGCGATCTGACCGAGACGCCTTCGCGCGTTGACCAGCCTTTGCACGGGCCCACCCCGGTCGCTGTGGACTCCGCCATGGCCGCGATGCTGATGAAGCAGCTCGCCGAAGTGCATGGCGCAGATTTGGCACGCCTGCCCGCGCCGCTGGCCGTGTACTACCAGGATTGGGGCCAGAACCCTTTTGGTGGTGGCTATCACGGCTGGGCGGCGCATTACAACATCTGCGATGCGATGGACTTGATACGCGCACCGTATCAAAAGCTGTTGCACGATGACCGCTACCGAACCTACATCATCGGGTCTTGCTACTCGTTCGATCAGGCGTGGGTGGAAGGCGCTTTCTGCGTCGCTGAGTCGGTGCTGCAAGAGTTCTTGCATCTGGATCCGTTTCGCCAAGTCTCCAATTACTGGCTGGTGTGCCGGTCGGAACAGCCACCTGCAGCAGGAATGCCCTGAGTGTCTTACGTCAACCCTACCGACATCGACATCGACATCGCCGTCATCGGCGGCGGCACGACGGGCCTGTCAGCCGCCTATTACGCCGCCGCTGCCGGGCACAAGACGGTGCTGTTCGAGCAATTTGATTTCGGCAATGCGTGGGCCAGCTCGGATGGCGATTCACGCATGTTTCGCGTGATGTATTCCGATGCCACCATGGCACGCTTGGCAGAAGCGGCGCTGGCCCAATGGCGCGAGATCGAGGATTACACCGGTGACATGCTGCTGCGGCGCAACGGTCTCTTGTTCTACGGCGTGGATGTGCCCGGCGTTGAAGGCGACCTGGCGGACTGCGCCCAGGTCATGACCGAATTGGGCATTCCTTACACCCGCCTTGACAGTCAGGGGCTGGTCAATGCGTACCCGGTGTTCAACGACGTGCCTCCAAATTACACGGGCCTGCAGCAGCCCAGTGGCGCCACCATCATCGTCAAGCAGTCACTGAAAACCTTTGCTGCGCTGGCCCAGAAGCACGGCGCCACGCTGTTGACCGATTGCCCGGCATCGATACGCCCGGCCAACCCCGCTGCCACGACGTATCTCATCGACAGCCCCGCGGGGACATTCAACGCCAAGCACCTGATATTGGCCCCGGGCGCGTGGTCCAACCAGGTCTTGCTGCCACTGGGCTTGCAGTTGAAGTTGACGATCTGGCAAATGACCGTGGCCTATTACAAGGTTGACACTTCGCTGCAATGGCCGATGTGGTACGAATTCGGCCCCAAAGGCAATGGCCCCGAACCGCTTTATTACGGCTTCCCACCGCTGGCGCAGGCCGACCGCATCAAGGTCAGTGCCGACTTCACGAACGACACTTACACCGACCCCGGTCAATGCAGCTACCAGCCTGACCCCCGCATCCTGGCGCAGATGTCCGACTTTCTGGCCACGCGCTTTCGCGGCATCGAACCGGCGCCGCTGGACGCCATGACCTGTTTGTACACGATGAGCTTCGACAACCAGATCATTCTCGACACCTTGCCGGGCCGTTCCAACGTGGCGGTGCTGATGGGTGAATCGGGCCGGGCGTTCAAATACACCCCGCTTTTCGGTCGCATCCTGGTGGAGTTGGCCACCACCGGCCAATGCGCCTATGACATCAGCGAGTTTCGCTTGAGCAGGCCGGGCCTTGTGGCCTGAACTGGATAACGCCGAATGAAACTTGGAATTCGCTTTCTGGTCTTTTGCTGCACGGCCACACTGGCGCTCAGCGTTCACGCCCAGGCCCTGCCGACGACCCAGTTGAAGGTCGTTGGCAGCTGGGACTTTCTGGCGCAATTCCGTGACTTCGAATTGCCGTTCTGGGAAAAGACGATTCCCGAACTGACGGGTGGGGCGGTTACGGCGGAGGTGACGGCATTCAACAAATTGGGCTTGAAGGGCACCGAGATCGTTCGCCTGATGCGCTTGGGCATGATCGATTTCGGTACTTCGGTGCTGGCCTACGGCGCCGAAGCCGACATCGAAACCGAGGGCATTGATCTGGCCGGGCTGGGCGACACGCTGGAGCGGGCGCGGGCGATTGCCGCGGCGTATCTGCCGGTGCTGGACGCGTTCTTCCAGAAGCAGCACGGCATCAAGGTGTTGACGATCTTTCCGTATCCGGCGCAAGTCATTTACTGCAAGGCACCTGTCCGCAGCCTGACCGATCTGAAGGGCCGCCGAGTTCGCGTCGGCACGCGGCCGATTGCCGAGTTTGTCGAGGCCCTGGGTGGCGTGGCGCTGAACGTCCCGTTCGGCGACGCTTATGGCAAGCTGAAGGACGGTGCGGCCGATTGCGGCATTACAGGCGCCTTGCCGGGCAATTCGGCGAAATGGTACGAAGTCACGCGTTACCTGTATCCGCTGCCGCTGGGTTGGAGCATGTCGATGCAGGCAGTGACGCTGAACGCCTGGGCCACGCTGGACCCGCGCGTCCAGACGCTGGTCGCCAGCGAGGCCACCAAACTCAGTGAACGCATTTGGGAACGCGCCGGTTTTGAAACCGCCCAAGGATTGAATTGCAATTCCGGCAAAGGCGATTGTTCGCTGGGAACGCCATCGGACATGACGATCGCTCCGATTGCCGACACCGACCGCGCGTTGCTGGCCCGCGTGTTGCGCCAGTTTGTCGTCAAGCGCTGGGCGCAGCGCTGCAGCGTCGAATGTGTGGAGAACTGGAACCGATCCGTCGGCAAGATCGTCGGCATCCGTGCCGAGCATTGAGGCCCTGCCGTGATCGCAGGCCGCCGGCCAGCCTGGCGGAAACGGAGCCGCAGCGGCATGCAGTTTGAAAGCGCTCTGCCCCTGGCCGCAGCGCGGGCCCGGCCGCGGGCCAGCATCGCGCGGCGGCTTGAACTGGCCTTCCTCTCGGTGGCGGTGATGACCGTGGTGGCTTGTGGCGTGGCCTTCTGGGCTTTCGGCGCGGTTGAGAAAACCTTCATCAGCGTCGCTGACCGGGGCTTTCCGCAAGCCACTGCGGCACTGCGGCTTCAATCCGACAGCCAGGAAATTGCGCTGGCGCTGCTGGCCTTGACATCGGCTTCAGACGAGGCCAGCCGCGTCGATCTGAGCGCCCGGATGAAAAAGTTGCTGGCCAATTTGCGTGAGCGTATAGCCGTGTTGTCCGAGGGCCGCGAGCACGTCGATCCCTTGATCGCTGCCATGCCCGACGCGCTGGGTGCCAACTTCGCAGCAACCGACGCGCTGGTGCGCCAGCGCTTGGGTCTGGAAGCGCAGGCGCAGGAACGGCTGGCGCGCACGGCCGACGCGCAACGCGACCTGCTGGCCACCTTGGATTTGCTGGAAACCGCGGCCAATGCCGATCTTCTGGCAGCGGCGCGACGCACTTCGCTGACGGCCGCGGCGTCCATCCATGGGCTGATTGACCAGGAGATCACGTCGCTGCGGACGCTGTTGAAGCTGCGCGCCGACGTGCTGCGATTGAACTCACTCGTGGTCGAGGCCCAACTGTCCCCAAGCCAGGCGGTGGGCGTGGATGTGCGGCGCAAAGGGACGGTGCTGTTCGACGAGGTCCGTCGCGCCGTCGGTCAACTCCGGGTTCCGGAAGCGGTGTCCGTGACCCAGCCCCTGCTCGCCTCACTCAGTCCCTTCCTGACACAAGCAGGCAAGGCCCCGTCGCTGACGCCGGCGCAAGCTGAAGACCAGTTGAGGAAGGTGGGTGCCGCGATGGCCGCTTTCGATTTGGCGCTTGAGCCGTTGGTGCGGAAGATGACATTCCAGATGATTGCGCAGAGTGACACGATCACAGGCAATGCCGCCAACGCCGTCGTGCTGCTGATGGCCGAAGAGGTGGCATCGCTGGAAGCCATTCTGCGGGTCCGTGGTGACGGCAGCTTGCTGGCAGCACTGATCGCCCAGGCGTCGTATGCCCCGCAGGACCGTCTGGTCGATTTGCGCCGCGCCTTCGAGGTGACTCAGGCGCACCTGCTGTTTGCGCTTGCCAACGTGAAGGCTTCCAATGACCTCGCGTCCACCCGCGCCGCGGTCGCGCGGCTGTCAGCCTGGGGCACAGGGGGCGATGGCATCTTCGCCCTACGCACGCGGCAACTTGAACTGCAGAAGTCGGTCGACAGTGCCGTGCTTCGCAACCAGGAAGCGGGCGCGCGTATCGCTGGTCTGGTGTCGGAACTCAGCGATGGCTTTGGCCAGCGCCTGGCCAGCCAGATTGGTGGGCTGCGGCTTGCGCTGGAGCGAGACACGATATTGCTGATCCTGATTGCGGCGTTAAGTCTGGTGTTTTCGGCTTTGGTCGGTTGGCTGTATGTCGGCAGGCGCATCGCGTCGCGTCTGGTCCGCCTGGCTGAGAGCATGACGCAGATTGCAGCAGGCAACTTTGCCTCGCCCATTCCTTCCGAGCCCAGGAGCAGTGACGAAATTGCCAGCATGGCCGAATCACTGCGCTTCTTTCGCGACCGTATTGCAGCGCAGCGGGAATTGGAGCGTGCGGCCGTTGTTGCGGCGGAAAGCGCCAACAAGGCGAAAACCGATTTCCTGGCCAATATGTCGCACGAACTTCGTACGCCCTTGAATGCGGTGATCGGTTTTTCCGAGGCGCTGCACGAACGCATCTTCGGTGAATTGAATGAAAAGCAGGCCGAGTACGTCAGCGACATTCACAGTTCGGGCAAACACCTGCTGTCGCTCATCAATGACATTCTTGACCTGTCCAAGGTCGAAGCTGGCAGCATGCAGCTGTATGTGGTGGAGTTCGACGTCACTTCGGCATTGCAAAACGCGTTGACGCTGGTCAGGGAACGCGCGCAACGGCAGGGCATCAAGCTGGCACTGCATGTGGACCCCGCGCTGCAAACATTCCGCGCCGACGAACGCAAGTTCAAACAGATCATGCTCAACCTGCTTTCCAACGCCGTGAAGTTCACGCCCTCGGGGGGGCATGTCGACATCGCTGCCCGGCATGTGAATTCGGCACTGGAGGTGGCTGTTTCAGACACCGGCGTGGGCATCGCCCCGCACGACCAGCAGGCCGTGTTCGAGGAGTTCCGCCAGGTGGGTGACGACTACACCCGCAAGGCCGAAGGCACCGGGCTGGGCCTGTCCCTGACGCTGCGTTTGATCGAATTGCACGGGGGCACGCTGCTGTTGCAAAGCGAACTCGGCAAAGGTTCCACATTCACCTTCACACTGCCCACCCGCCATGACGAATGAACACATTCTGGTGATCGAGGACAACGAGAAGAACCTGAAGCTGGCGCGCGACCTGCTGCGGTTTCGGGGCTACCGGGTCTCAGAGGCCAGGACGGCCGAGGAAGGTCTGGCGCTGGCGGCGGCCGAGCCGCCGAATCTCGTGCTGATGGACATTCAGCTGCCCGGTATGAATGGCATCCAGGCACTGCAAGCGCTGCGCGCCCAGAAGGCCACCGAAAAGACCCCGATCATCGCGTTCACTGCGTCGATGATGACGCAGGACCGCAGCCTGATCATGAAGGCCGGCTTCGACGGCGTTATTTTCAAGCCCATCGTCATTCGGGAATTCTGCGACTACGTTGCCGCGGTGTTGGCGCCCATCGCCAAAGGGAATTGAATGCCCGGCGCCAGAATTCTTGTCGTCGACGACACGCCGAACAACGTGAAGCTCTTGCGCGACATGCTGATGGTGCGCGGCTATGACGTGGTGACGGCCACGGATGGCGACGAGGCGCTTGAAAGAGTGAAGGACTGCAAACCCGATCTTGTATTGCTTGACGTGGTGATGCCGCGAATGAACGGCTATGACACCTGCCGCGCGATACGGGCGAACCCGGAAACCGCCGTTCTGCCGGTGGTGATGGTGACGGCGCAAGACCCTGCGGTAGAGCGCATCAAGGGCATCGAGGCCGGCGCCGACGACTTTCTTGCCAAGCCCGTCAACACGCAGGAGTTGCTGGCGCGGGTGCGGTCGTTGTTGCGCGTGCAATCGCTGTTTCGGCAGGTTGAGCAGCAGAAGAAGGAGCTGGCGGCGTGGAATGACACGCTGGAGGCGCGTGTCAAGGAGCAGGTGGCGCAGATAGAACGCCTGGCGCGGCTGCGTCGTTTCCTGGCGCCCAAGGTGGCCGACCTGATTGTTACCGGCCAGTTGGACGACCCGCTGGCCACGCACCGCGGTGAGGTGGTAATTCTGTTCATCGACATTCGCGGCTTCACGGCATTCGCCGAGCAGAACGAACCCGAGGAGGTGATGGCCGTGGTGCGCGACTATCACGCCCAAGTCGGTCGTCTCATCGTGCGGCACGAGGGCACGGTGGAGCACTTCGAGGGCGATGGTGTGATGGTCGTCTTCAACGACCCCATCACCCTGGCCGACCCGGCGATGGCGGCCGTTCGGATGGCCGTGGAAGCGCGTGCCGCCGTGGCCGAACTGGCGCTGGGCTGGAAGCAGCGTGGGCACCACCTGGGCTGTGGTATCGGCATTGCCCAGGGCTACGCAACGATAGGCACCATCGGCTTCGAAGGCCGCTACGACTACGCCACCATTGGGTCAGTCACCAACCTCGCCTCGCGGCTTTGCGGCGAGGCCAAGCCTGACGAGATACTGGTGTCGCAGCGCGTCTACAGCCAGATTGCGCCCCGGGTGCACGCCAAGCCGACCGAGCCCCTCAGCCTCAAGGGTTTCCGCAGCGCGACACTGGCATTCAGCATCATCGAAGTGGGTGATTCCAATGGCCGTTCAAGCTGAGACTGTTGATCCGGGGCCAAGCGTCTTCAGGGTTGATGGAGTCATCATGGCGTGTAGCCGTCGGTCAGTGTTTGCAGGAACGCGGCCACATCGGCCACGTCCTGCGCGCTCAAGCGTGGCGCGTCACCTGGCTGCTGGCCAAAGGGCGCCTGCTGCGTGATGTTGGTCCGGTAGGCCGCCGGCAGGTCGTTGAACCGCTGCACCACGCCGCCCACCACCGGGTACCAGCGAGCCGGGTGGGTGTCGCGCGTGGCGTAGAAGCTCACCGCGTCTTCCAGCGTGGCCACGACGCCGTTGTGGAAGTAGGGTGCGGTGAGCGCCACGTTGCGCAGCGTGGGCACCTTGAACAGGCCGCACAAGTCTGTCCGGTTGGCCAGGTCGGTGCGGGTGGGGCCGCACAGGCCCATGTCGAAAAACGTCGGGTTGGCGGTGGCCGTGCTGGTGTTGCGTGGCAGGCCCAACGCGAAATAGCCGAAGTTGCTGAAGAGGGCTTGTGTCTGCCCCGCCGGCGCGGTGCTGGTGTGGCAAGAACTGCAGTTGCCGCGCCGCGCGTCGTTGAACACCGCCAGGCCGCGCGCTTCCTGCGCGCTGAAGCTGGCGCGGCCTTGCTGCACATAGTCGAACTTGCTGGTGTAGGGCTGGTAGTCGGTGTCGCCGGCCTGGTAGTCGGCAAGTGCTTGTTGCGTGGCCTGCATCAGCTGCGCGTCGGTGGCGTTCGTCGGCAACGAATAGGCGAACAACAACTCGCTGACGTAAGACAGCGCTCGCACCGCACGCACCACGGCTGCCGTGTCGGCATTGGCCAGCTCGTTGGCCGCCAGCAGCGGTGCCTGGGCTTGCGCGGTGCGGCTGTCGGCGCGGCCGTCCCAGGTGAAGCCCCCTTCGGGCTTGCCCAGGGCGTCGAAGCGGAAAGCGGTGTTGCTGTTCAGGTAGTTCAGCGACGGCGAACTGCGCGTGCCCTGCTGGTCGAGGTTGGGCCCACCCAGTGGCAGGAAGCTGTCCTTCGCGTCGGCGTGGCCGCGCTCTTGCACATGACAGGTGGCGCAGGCCTGGCGCCCGCTGGCCGACAGCCGCACTTCATGGAAGAGCTTGTCGCCGATGGCCACGCGGTCGGCTTCGGTGGGCGTGGTGGGCGTGGTGGGCGGAGCCGAAGCCGTGGTGGCTGTGTCGGCGGTGCTGCTGGCGCCGCCGCCGCCGCCGCCACAGCCGACCAACAGCAGGGCCAGCGCGCTGGCCACGACGGTGCCCAGGGGCGTGTTTCGAGCAGGTGTTGGGTGCATGTGCATCGGGTCTGTGTGGCCAAGGCGTGCCCGCAGCCTGAAGCCCCGTGACGCAGCAACGATGGATGAATTGTGGAGTCCGCCTCCTCAATCGCGCGCCACCCCGTGGCTAACATGCGCTGCGCCATGCCTGCCACCTTGCGCCTCTTGGGCCCCTTGCGACTTTCGCTTGTGCACCAGACCGTGCTGCTGCTGGTGGCCGCGGTGCTGCTGGCCGTCACGGCGCTCGGCGGCGTGGTGGCGTGGAATCTGCGCGCCGGGTTTTCAGACTATCTGCGGCTGCAAGACCAGGCCTGGCTGGAACGCTTTGCCGTCGTCGCCGCGCGCGCCGTGGCGCAAGGCGGACTGGCGGCCATTGGCGGCCCACCGGGCAGCCTGCGGCCGTTGCTGGAAGCTGCCGGGCCCGATGAGCAGCGCGGCGGCGGGCGTGACGATGTGCGCCCGCCGCGCGACGATTTCCGCGAGCGCCGGCCACCACCGCCTGGCGTGGACAGTGGCCGCGGCCCGGGTCCTGGCGAAGACCGCGACGGCCCGCCGCAGCGCCGCCTGCCGCCGGGCGCGCAGCGTTACGCGAATCGCCTTTCCATCGCCACGCCCGAAGGCCGCCTGCTGTCGGGCCGCCCGCCGCCGCCCGGCGCGCTGCTGACGCAACAGGCCATCACCGTCAACGAACAGACCGTAGCCTGGGCACGCCTGGAACCCGGCCCGCCGGCAGGCCAGGGCGTGGACGCGAATTTCCTGGCGCGCCAGTACCGCGGCATCTTGTTGGCCGCCGTGGCGCTGGTGCTGCTGGCGGTGGCCGGCGCCGTGTGGGTGGGCCGGCGCTGGCTGCGCCCGGTGCAGGAAGCGCGGCAGGCGGCGCGCTGCATTGCCGATGGCGCCTTCGACACACGCCTGACACCGCGCGGCAACAACGAGTTGTCAGACCTGGCGCTGGACATCAACAGCATGGCGTCTTCGCTGCAGCAATTGGAAGCCAGCCGAAGGCGCTGGATAGCCGAGCTGTCGCACGAGATGCGCACGCCGCTGGCGGTCTTGCGCGGCGAGGTCGAATGCCTGATCGACGGCGTGCGCCCGCTGGGCCAGCCTGCGATGCTGTCGCTGCAAGCCGAGGTGGCGCGCTTGACGCGGCTGGTGGAAGACTTTCACCAACTGGCGTTGTCAGACCTGCGTGCCTTGCCCTGCACCTTTGCGCCGCTGGACGCGGCGGCGTTGGTGCGCGAAGCCACGGCCCGCGTGGCAGCGCGGGCCGTGGCTGCAGGGCTAACGCTCGAATGTCACGCACCCTGCGGCCCGCTGCCGGTGGCCTGGGACCGCCAGCGCATCGAACAACTGCTGGCGAACCTGTTGGAAAACAGCCTGCGCTACACCAACGCACCGGGTCGCGTGCAGCTAACACTTGAAGTGATTGGCCTGGACGCGGTCAACCTGACGCTGGACGACAGCGCCCCCGGCGTGCCCGCGGCCGGCCTGGCGCGCTTGTTTGAGCCGCTGTACCGCGCCGACCCTTCACGCAGCCGGCGCTCGGGCGGCAGCGGCCTGGGCCTGGCCATTTGCCAGGCCATCGTGCGCAGCCACGGCGGGCGCATCAGCACTGCGCCTTCACCGCTGGGTGGGTTGCGGGTGGCGTTGAACCTGCCGAAGCAGCCGGGGGACAAGGTGTGAGCCCCCCATGAACCCGCGCCCCATCCTCGTCGTCGAAGATGAACCCAAGCTGGCCGCGCTGTTGTGCGACTACCTGCGCGCCAGCGGCTTTGCACCGTATGCCGTGGCTGACGGCCCAACAGCACTGACAGCCTTTGCTGCACTGGCACCGGCCGTGGTGCTGCTGGACTTGAACTTGCCCGGGCTGGACGGGCTGGACGTGTGTCGCGCGCTGCGCCGTGATTCAGACGTACCCATCCTGATGTTGACGGCGCGCGTGGACGAGATAGACCGTGTGCTGGGCCTGGAAATCGGCGCCGACGACTACCTGTGCAAGCCCTACAGCCCGCGCGAAGTGGTGGCCCGGGTGCGGGCCTTGCTGCGCCGCGCCGAGGGCCGGCTGGCCGCGCCAGCGGCCCTTGCACCACGCGCCAGCATTGGCGGTTTTGCGCTCGACGAAGCCGGCCTGCGCGCCTGGTGGCAAGACCGCGCGCTGCCGCTGACGCCGCTTGAATTTCGCCTGCTGCGCACACTGCTGCAACAGCCCGGGCGCGTGTTTGCGCGGGCCCAGTTGCTGGACGCCCTACACGCCGACTTTCGTGACGTGGGCGACCGCGCCATCGACAGCCATGTGAAGAACCTGCGCCGCAAGCTGCAGCTGGCGCAGCCGGGCCACGACTGCATCACCACCGTCTACGGGCTGGGCTACCGTTTGGACTTGCCAGACGTTCGCCGCGTGGCGGGCCCGGGGTCTGTGTAGAGGCCGATGCACGGACGGGATGCCGGGGCGGATGCAGGGCACAAAGCCGGCCAGCGCGTCGCCAGCACCGCGTCACAAAGCCTGACCCGGCCCGGGGCGCTACATTGCGCCCGATGACAGAAACCGAAGCCCGCCAGGTGCTGCTGCTGCAAGCCCATGAAGCCGGGCGCGGTGTCGGCGACCAAGTGCCAGGGACGCAGGGGACGCCAGGGACGCAGGGGATGCAAGGGATGCAAGGCCCGCACTGGAGCCTGGAAGACCGCGCCTGGGCCACCCGCCAGGCGGTGGCCACCGTCGGCGAGCAGGCCACACCCGAACGTTTCGTCGTCGCCCGCGCCGTGGTCGCCTTGCAGCGCCTGCTGCCGCGCGACCAGGCTGCGCAGCGCTGGCTGGCGCGCCGCGGCTGGCATCCTGCGTGGGTGCTGCTGGCGGCGGTGCTGGGCGCCGTGGCAGGCTTGCTGGCCGACCAGTTGGGCCCGCCGCAAAGGGTCAACCTGCTGGCGCCAGCGGTGTGGGCGGTGGTGGCCTGGAACCTGTTGGTCTACGCGGCTTTGCTCCTGATGAAACCCATGCCCGTACCCATCGGGGGCCTGCGGGCCTGGCTGTCGCGCTGGGGCCAGGGCGCTGACAGCACCGCCGGCACGCTGTGGTGGCGCCATGCCGGGCCTTTGATGGGCGAGCGCACGGCGCTGGTGTTGCACACCGCGGCGGCCGCGCTGGCGCTGGGCCTGGTCGCCGGCCTGTACCTGCGCGGCCTGGTGCTGGACTACCGCGCCGGCTGGCAAAGCACTTTCCTGGATGCACCCGCCGTGCAGCAAGGGCTGGGCGTGCTGCTGGCGCCCGCCAGCTGGTTCACCGGCATCACGCTGCCTGACGTGGCGCCGCTGCGCGTGGGCCCTGGCGCTGACGCCAAGTCCAGTGCCGCGCCGTGGATGCACCTGTATGCCGCCACGCTGGCGCTGTTCGTGGTGCTGCCGCGCATGCTGCTGGCCTGGCGGGCCGGCTGGCGCGCGGGCCAGGGCGCGCGGCAGTTTCCGCTGCCGCTGGACACACCCTACTTCGAAAATCTGCACCCGCTGATGCGCCCCGGCCTGCCGCGCGCCGTGCGGCTGCTGTGGGTCTGCGAACAGCCGGCGGTGACGCTGCTGGGCCAGACCGTGGGCGCGCTGCAAACACCACTCACTTTGCTGACCAGCGACGAAGGCGACGCGCTTGAGTTGCTGCCCACGCCGCCGGCCACCATTGCCGCGGCCACCGCCACTGCCGCTGCCGCTGCGGTTGTGGCCAACGTCAATACATGGTGGCAACGCTGGCGGGCGCCGCGCGACGCCACGGCGCAGACCTGGGCCCGGTTGCGTCAGCAGGCCGACGCCGTGCTGCTCGTCACCACCGCCGGCACCCCGCGCCCGCCCTGGCTGGCCAGCTTCGACAAGCCCGTGCTGGTGCTGGTGGACGGCCCGGTGGTCGAGGCGCCGGCCCTGGGCTTGCACGCGCTGGCCGACGGCTGGTTGCCGGACGGCCGCTTCTTGCATGCGCTGACCATGCTGCTGCCGGGCGACCCGCGCCTGGTGCGTCTGGCAGCCACCTGGCAAGCCCGCCAGCAGGCCCGCTTCGACGCCACCGTGGCCGAACTGGCGCAGACGCTGGCGCAGATGGCCTGCAGCCACAGTCCACTGGCAGACGGGGGTGTGCTGCAGTCACGCCGCAGCGAAGCAGACGCCGCACGCCAGGCGCTGGTGCAGGCGCTGGAAGGCGAAATGCGGGCCCACGCCACGCGCCTGACCACACTGCTGGGCGTGCCCGACATGGCGCCCGATGCGCCGCACGGCGTGCCCGCTGCCGCCGCTGCGTTGCACGCTCGCGTGGGCGAGGGCCGCGCCGCGCTGGTGGGGGGCGTGTTGAGCGGTGCCCTGGCCGGGCTGAAGGCCGACCTGCTGACCGGCGGCTTGACCATGGGCGCTGGCGCGGTGGCGGGCGGTGTCATCGGCGCGCTGGGTGCGGCAGGCGCAGCGCGTGGCCTGAACGTGGTGCGCGGCGCCGACCGCAGTTTTGTGGCCTGGGATGAGGAGGCACTGAAGCCCATCACCGAAGCGCTGCTGCAACGCTGCATGGTGCTGGCCTACGCGCAGCCGCCTGATTTGGCGCGTCAACGTCTGCTGCCGGCGTTGGCCGCGCAACAGGCCACCTTGGCCACACTGTGGCGCGCACGGCAGCGGCGTTTTGACAACGGCGGTGAAGCGGCCGTGCTGGCGCCGAGCCTGCAGCGCCCGTTGGCCGATGCGCTGTGCCAGGCGCTGGCCGCGGGCCGCCCCACGAATGCCGCCGAAACCCGGAGCCCACCAACACCATGCAAGCCCTGACCCTGCTGCGCATCCAGGCCCATGCCAACCGCCTGGCCAACCTGCGCCTGCACAGCGCGATGCGGCCGTTGTCGCAAGCCGAGCTGGAGGCGCCACGCACCAGCTTCTTCCCGACCCTGCTGGCCACGCTGAACCACATCCTGGCGGTCGACCGGTACTACATCGGCGTGCTGCACGCCGAGCCCGGGCTGCAAGCCGCGTGGCAAGACCGCGTGCCGGCCACCACGCTGGACGAACTGGCGCAAGCCCAACGTGCCAGCGACGAACGCCTGCTGCGCTGGCTGGCCGAAGCCGACGACGCCGCGCTGGACCGCCGCGTGCACATGCCGCGCGGCCCAGGCCGGGTGCAGACCGATGCCGCCGCGCACATGCTGCAACACCTGTTCATGCACCAGACGCACCACCGCGGCCAGGTCCACGCCATGCTGTCCGGCAGCGCCGTCATGCCACCGCAGCTGGACGAGTTTCTGATGCCCAGCGAACCTCATTTGCGCGCTGCCGAGATGGCCGCGCTGGGCTGGGCGGAAGCCGCTGTCTATGGGCAGTTCCCCGCTGCAACACCTTCAAATTGACGTTAACGTAAACGTCAAGCAACCACATCCGGTGACAGACCCGGCGCAGGAGATTCGATGCCCGCTCTCACGTCCACGCTCAACCCGCGCGCCGAGGCCTTCAAGGCCAGCGCGCAGCAAATGCGCCATCTGCTGGACGACCTCAACGCGCGGCTGGCACAGGTGGCGTTGGGCGGCGGCACCGCAGCGCGGGCCAAGCACACCGCACGCGGCAAGCTGCTGCCGCGCGAACGCGTGGAAATGCTGCTCGACCCCGACACGCCGTTTCTTGAAATCGCGCCGCTGGCGGCCCTGGACATGTACGACAACGTAGCGCCCGGCGCGGGCATGATTGCCGGTATCGGACGCGTCAGCGGTGTCGAATGCCTGATCGTCTGCAACGACGCCACCGTCAAAGGCGGCACCTACTATCCGATGACGGTGAAGAAGCACCTGCGGGCGCAAGAAGTGGCGCAGCAAAACCGCCTGCCCTGCATCTATCTGGTGGACAGTGGCGGTGCCAACCTGCCCAACCAGGATGAAGTTTTTCCTGACCGTGAACACTTCGGCCGCATCTTCTTCAACCAGGCTAACTTGTCGGCGCAGGGCATTCCGCAAATCGCCGTGGTGATGGGCAGTTGCACCGCCGGCGGTGCCTATGTACCGGCGATGAGCGACGAGACCATCATCGTCAAGAACCAGGGCACCATCTTCCTGGCCGGCCCGCCGCTGCTGAAGGCGGCGGTGGGCGAGATCGTCAGCGCCGAAGACCTGGGCGGCGGTGATGTACACACGCGGCTTTCTGGTGTCGCCGACCACCTGGCCGAAAACGACATGCACGCGCTGGCCATTGCACGCGCCGCGGTGGGCCATCTGAACTGGAAGAAGCCCGACCAATTGAAACTGCGGCCACCGCGCCCGCCGCTGTTTGATGCCAGCGAATTGCACGGCATCATTCCGATCGACGAAAGTGGCCGCAGCGGGCGCAAGCCTTACGACGTGCGCGAGATCATTGCCCGCGTTGTCGATGCCAGCGAGTTCGACGAATTCAAGGCCCGCTACGGCCCGACACTGGTCACCGGCTTTGCGCACATCGAAGGCATGCCGGTGGGCATCATCGCCAACAACGGCGTGCTGTTCAGCGAATGCGCGATGAAGGCCGCGCACTTCATCGAACTGTGCTGCCAGCGCAAGATTCCGCTGGTCTTCTTGCAGAACATCACCGGCTTCATGGTCGGCCGCAAATATGAGGCCGAAGGCATTGCCAAGCACGGCGCGAAGATGGTCACCGCGGTGGCCACGGCCACGGTGCCGAAGTTCACGGTCATCATTGGCGGCAGCTTTGGTGCCGGCAATTACGGCATGTGCGGCCGGGCTTACTCGCCGCGCTTCCTTTGGATGTGGCCCAACGCGCGCATCGGCGTGATGGGCGGCGAGCAGGCCGCCAGCGTGCTGGCCACCGTGCGCCGTGACGGCATCGAGGCCAAGGGCGGGCAATGGTCGGCCGACGCCGAAGCTGCGTTCAAGCAGCCCATCCTCGACCAGTTCGAACACCAGGCCCACCCCTATTTCGCCAGCGCCCGGCTGTGGGACGACGGCGTCATAGACCCCGCCGACACGCGCCGTGTGTTGTCACTGGGCTTGAGCGCCAGCCTGAACGCGCCCATCCCCGACAGCCCGCGCTTTGGCGTTTTCCGCATGTAGTGTAAAATGTGCGCCACATTATAATTTTGTACACACCATGCGCACCAATATCGATATCGACGACGGTTTGATGATCCAGGCCATGTCGGCCGGGCCGTACAAGACCAAAAAAGACGCCGTGGAAGCCGGTTTGCAATTGCTGGCTCGCCAGGCGGCCTACCGCGAAATCCTCAAGTGGCGGGGCAAGCTGAAGTGGGAGGGGGACGAGTCGATTGACTGGACCGTGCCCGACCCGTCGGCCGATGCACCACCCCCGGCCGATGAGCCTGCGCTTTCCACCCGCGCCCGCGGCCACGAAGCCGCCACGGTATTGCTGGCCCGCGAACCCGCGCCCAAGCCCTATGCGGCCGCCGCGAAAAAACCGGCCAAGCCCCGTGCTCGTCGTTGATTCCAGCGTCTGGATCGACTTCTTCGCCAATCGGCAGCGGCCGGTGGTGGAGTTGTTGTCGCACCTGCTTGACCATGGCGAAGTGCGCATCGTTGTGCCAGACCTGGTGTTGTTCGAGGTGCTGCGCGGCTTTCGCCACGAGCGTGACCACCGGCAGGCGCGCCAGCTGATGGAAACGCTGCACATCGAAACCACCGGCGGCGTGGCATTGGCGCATGCCGCCACGCAGCATTACCGCAGCCTGCGCGCGCAAGGCATCACGGTGGCCAGTGCCATCGACGTGTTGTTGGCCAGCTTCTGCATTGAAAACGACTACGCACTGCTGCACCGCGACGGCGATTTCGACCATTTCGAAACGCTGCGCGGGCTGCGCGTCTGGCGCCACTGAAGTTGCGACCGAAAGCACCCACCCGGCGCCATGCAAACCATTTACGACACGCACGACCACGAACTGCTGCGCGAGCAGATTGCGCGTTTCATCCAGCGTGAAGTCGAACCCCACGCCGCAGCCTGGGAAGTGGAAGGTTGCGTGCCGCGTGGCGTGCTGCGCAAGATGGGCGAAGCCGGGTTGCTGGGCCTGGCTTTCGAGCCCGAATACGGCGGCGCTGGTGCCGACGCGCTGACCAACCTGGTGTTTGCTGAAGCCTTGAGCCAAAGCACATTCGGCGGCTTCATCATCACCGTGCTGGTTCACACCGACATGGCCGGCCCGCACCTGCACCACGCCGGCACGCCGTCGCAAAAGGCGCGCTGGCTGCCGGGTGTGACGGCAGGGCGCACCATCACCGCGGTGGGTATCACCGAAGCGGGTGCCGGTTCAGACGTGGCAGGGCTGCGCACCAAGGCCGTCAAAGACGGTGATGAATGGGTGCTGAACGGCAGCAAGATCTACATCACCAACGGCGTCCACGCCGACCTGTACTTCATCGCCGCACGCACGGGCACGGCACGCCACGCCATCTCTATCTTCGCGGTCGAAAAAGGCACGCGCGGCTTCACGGTGGAACGGGCGCTGGACAAGACCGGCTGGCGCTCATCAGACACCGCCGAGTTGCGCTTCGATGACTGCCGCATACCGGCCGCCCACCTGCTGGGCGAACAAGACCGCGGCTTTCGCGCCGTGATGCAGAACTTTCAAACCGAGCGCATAGCACTCGGTGCCATGGCCATCGGCCACTGCACGCAGGCGCTGCGGCTGGCGCTGGACTGGGTGCGCACGCGCCAGGCCTTCGGCGCGCCGCTGTGGGACAAGCAGGTGGTGCGCCAGCGCATTGCCATGCTCGACGCCCGCACCCGCGCCGCGCGCCAGTACCTGTACCACTGCGCCTGGCGCGTGACGCAGGGGCACGACATCGTGCAGGATGTGTCCATGCTCAAAGCGTTGACGGGTGAGTTGGTGAATGAGGTCACACAAGCGTGCCAGCAGTTGCATGGCGGCAGCGGCTTCATGACCGGCACGCCCATCGAAAGGCTGTGGCGTGACGCGCGTGTGCTGGCCATCGGCGGCGGCGCCACCGAGGTGATGCTGGACGAGGCTGCCAAGCGGTATTGAAAAGCGGTATTGAAAAGAACTGTTGACCACCGCACGAGAGAAACTGCCACCATGCCCCTGCACTTCGATTCCCCCGTGGCCGTGCGCCCGCTGGCAGCGCGCGATTCGATGGACGCATTGACGGCGCTGCTGCACCGCGCCTACGCGCCGCTGGTGGCGCGCGGCATGAACTTCACCGCTTCGGCACAGGCGGCAGATGTCACCCGCAAGCGCGCCGCCGAAGGCCAGTGCTTTGTTGCTGAAGAAGCCGGCGAGATTGTCGGCACCGTCACCGTTTGCGGGCCTTACGACATCGAAAGCGAAACCTGGTCGGTCGATGCACCCTGGTACCGCGACCCCGACACCGCGCACTTCCATCAATTCGCCGTCGACCCGCGCCACCAGGGCCAGGGCATAGGCCGGCGCCTGGTGGCCACCTGCGAACAGTGGGCGCGTGACCGCGGCTACCGCTGGATGGCGCTGGACACGGCGGTGCAGGCCAGCGAACTGCAGGCGCTGTACAGCCGCCTGGGCTATGCCGAAATCGGCCAGGTGCAGTGGCCCGGCAAGACCTACCGCACCGTGGCCATGCGCAAGACCCTGCACCGCTCGCCGCTGGGCGAACACCTGCAGACGATGGCGCGCTACAACCTGTGGGCCACGCGCCGGCTGCTCGACCATGTGGCCTTGTTGCCTGAAGCGGACTATCGCCGTGACATGGGCCTGTTCTTCAAGAGCGTGCACGGCACCCTGAACCACCTGCTGGTGGCCGAGCACCTGCTGTGGTTTCCGCGCTTTGCGCAAGGCCAGTCCAACGTGCACCGGCTCGACGAAGAGGCCGAGTCCGACCGCGCCAGGCTGCGTGAACGCTTGCTCGACGGCGCGCTGGCATGGCCGCCGCTGCTGGACCTGTGGCCCGACGAACGGCTGCACGGAACGCTGGAATATCAGCGCACTGACGGCCAGAACATGGCCTTGCCTTTTGCTGCCACGCTGGGCCATGTCTTCAACCACGGCACGCACCACCGCGGGCAGATCAGCGCCGCGCTGACGATGCTGGGCATGCCCTGTCCAGAGATTGATCTGGTGCCCATGCTGCGGGAAGAAAGCGCCTCCAAATGACCACCACACCCACACTCGACATCCGCCGCGGTGGCCCGCACGGCCCGCATGTCGCCGAGGTCTGGCTCAACCGGCCCGCCGTGCGCAATGCCTTCAACGACGGCGTCATCACCGAATTGACGCAAGCCTTCACCGGCTTAGCGCAAGACCCCACCCTGCGCGCCGTGGTGCTGGCCGGCCATGGCAAGGCCTTCTGCGCTGGCGCTGATCTGGGCTGGATGCGCACCATGGCCGGCTACAGCTGGGAAGAAAACCACGCCGACGCGCAGCGCCTGGCGCAGATGTTGTGGACGCTGTACACCTGCCCGGTGCCGGTGGTGGGCCGCATCCATGGTGACTGCTATGCCGGCGGCCTGGGCCTGGCCGCGGTGTGTGATGTGCTGGTGGCTTCTGAGGCCGTGCATTTCTGCCTGAGCGAAGCGCGGCTGGGCCTGTTGCCCGCCACCATAGCGCCGTATGTGGTGGCTGCGCTGGGCGAACAGGCATCGCGCCGCTACTTCACCACGGCCGAGCGCTTCAGCGCGCAGCAAGCATTGGGCTTTGGCTTTGTGCACGAGGTGGTGGCGCCCGATGCGCTGGACGCCAAGGTGGCCGAAATCGTGGCCACGCTGGTGGCCAACGGCCCCGCCGCGACACGGGCCTGCAAACAGCTGGTGCAGGACGTGGCGGGCCGCCCGGTGGATGCCGCACTGCGCGCAGACACCGCGCGCCGCATCGCCGACATCCGCGCCAGCACCGAGGGCCGCGAAGGCGTGCAAGCCTTTTTGAACAAGCGCGAACCGGCCTGGCGCGGTGTTTGATGCGCCCTTGAATGCTTGAAGAAAGCGTGACCATGTTCAAGAAGATACTGATCGCCAACCGCGGTGACAGCGGCACAGCGGCTGCGGCGAAGCCAAAGTGCCTGTCGCGCACAGCGCGAGCAGGCGATTTCACCGCGGGGGCGCTGCATGTTTAAGAAGATGCTGATCGCCAACCGCGGTGAAATCGCCTGCCGCGTGGCCGCCACCGCGCGCCGCCTGGGTGTGCGCACCGTGGCCGTGTACTCGGATGCCGACGCCGACGCGCGCCATGTGCGCGCCTGTGACGAAGCCGTGCATGTCGGCGGCAACGCGCCGCGTGAAAGCTATCTGCAATGGCAGCGCATCATTGATGCCGCGTTGGCCAGCGGCGCCCAGGCCATCCACCCCGGCTACGGTTTTCTCAGTGAAAACGAAACCTTTGCCAAGGCTTGCGCAGCAGCCGGCCTGGTCTTCATCGGTCCACCGGCTTCGGCCATTGCGGCCATGGGCAGCAAGAGTGCGGCCAAGGCGCTGATGGACAAGGCCGGCGTGCCCTTGGTG
Source organism: Betaproteobacteria bacterium (assembly GCA_031371275.1). GTDB lineage: Bacteria > Pseudomonadota > Gammaproteobacteria > Burkholderiales > Burkholderiaceae_C > Rubrivivax. The sequence goes on along the minus strand of JANMJI010000092.1, from coordinate 10,620 downwards.
CCCGGCTACCACGGCGACAACAACGAGCCTGCCTTCCTGGCCCAGCAGGCCGCCATCATCGGCTACCCGGTGCTCATCAAGGCCAGCGCTGGCGGCGGTGGCAAGGGCATGCGGCGTGTCGACACCGCCTCGGAATTCATCGCCGCATTGGCTTCGTGCCAGCGTGAAGCGCAGGCCAGCTTCGGCGACGAACGCGTGCTGGTGGAACGTTATGTGCTGCGCCCGCGGCACATCGAAATACAGGTCTTTGGCGACAGCCAGGGCCATGTCATCCACCTGGGCGAGCGCGATTGTTCGGTGCAACGCCGCCACCAGAAGGTGCTGGAAGAAAGCCCTGCGCCGGGCCTGAGCGCTGCGCGCCGTGCAGAGATGGGTGCTGCCGCAGTGGCCGCCGCAAAGGCCGTGGGCTATGTGGGCGCGGGCACGGTGGAATTCGTCGCCGAGGAGCTGGACGACGGCGACATCCGCGCCTACTTCATGGAGATGAACACGCGGCTGCAGGTCGAGCACCCGGTGACCGAGGCGGTGACGGGTCTGGACCTGGTGGAGTGGCAGTTGCGTGTGGCCTCCGGCCAGCCACTGCCCTTGACGCAAGACCAGGTGAGCCTGCGCGGCCACGCCATCGAAGCGCGCATCTGCGCTGAAAACCCCGACGCCGATTTCCTGCCCGCCACCGGCACGCTGCATGTGGCGCGCTGGCCCGAACATGTCGCCTTCACGCGCAGTGAAGCCCTGGCCCGTGTCGACAGCGGCGTGCGCGAAGGCGACGCCATCAGCCCGCACTACGACTCGATGATCGCCAAGCTCATCGTCTGGGGCGAAAACCGCGCCCAGGCGCTGGCCCGCATGGACGCGGCCTTGCGCGACACCCACATCCTGGGCCTGGCCACCAACGTGGCCTTTTTGCGCCGCGTTGTGGCCAGCCACGCCTTTGCCACGGCTGACCTGGACACCGCGCTCATCCAGCGCGAACACGCGGCGCTGTTTGAAGCCCCACCGCTGGCCAGCGAAGTGGCTGCTGGCGCCGTGGCCGCGCACATTTTGGCCGCCGAAGTGGCGCTGGAAGACGCCGACCCCTGGTCGCGCCGCGACGGCTGGCGTTTGCACGGCGGTGCGCAACGCCAGGTGCACCTGGAACACCAGGGCCAGCCGCTGGTGCTGAACATCGAAAGGCTGCACGACGGCGCCACCCGTCTGGGGCTGGGTTCAGGCGCGGGAACGGCCGCGCCAATTCAGCATGGCGTCTTCAGTTCGCAAGCCTTGGGCGGGGGCCGGTACGACCTGCACATCGGCAGCCAGCGCGTCACCGCCACGGTCTACGCTCATGGTGAGCGTTATGCCGTTTTCACCGCCACCGGCAGCGCCTTGCTTTCAGACCACGACCCTTTGGCCCATGCCGGCGCTGCGGGCGCGGCCGTGGGGCGGCTGACAGCGCCCATGCCGGGCAAAGTGGTGGGCTTTCTGGCCCAGGCCGGCGACAAAGTGAGCAAAGGCCAGGCGCTGGCGGTGATGGAGGCGATGAAGATGGAACACACCATCAACGCGCCACACGACGGCGTGGTGGAAGAACTGCTGTACGCGGTGGGTGACCAGGTGGCCGAAGGCGGCGAGTTGCTGCGCCTGGCCAAGGCATGAGGCCAGCAGACTATTTGCTGGTGTTGCCGGAGTTGCCGGAGTTGCCTGCGTTGCCTGCGTTGCGCGAACGTGCAAACCAGCCGCGCCCGGCGCGGGCCACGGTGCCGGGTTGTGGCGCCTCCAGTGTGGAAGGCGCACCGAAGATGCTGTTCAGGAAACGCGAAGCGCTGAAGGCCAAGCGGCCACCATGGGCCTTGTCTGCTTCGGCGTCGATGGTCGCCATGGCGCGCCGAAAGCGCGGTGCCAATTCGGCCAGTTCGGTGCCACGCATGGCTTCGCACACCAGCAGCACATCACGCGCGTACAACGGCTCGGCCAGCATGCGCACCGGGTCGACGCCTTCGCCAAGCTCACGCAGCAGCAGCGCGTTCATGCGACTGACAATTTTCAGGCAATGGCGTGTGTTCATGAGTGATGGAAGTTTGCGCGCCGGTGCCTTGAATCACTATCCCCTAGAAGATTGAAAACCTGTAGGAAATAGCCGACAGACAGCCGACAGACAGCCGACAGGCAATAGCCGACAGGACAGGGCTGACACCGCCCAACGTGTAACCTTCAACGCAAGAATTCGCCGCAGAAAAGATCATGACCCCCACCCAAGTCACGCTTGTTGAGGTTGGCCCGCGCGACGGGCTGCAAAACGAGGCCCAGCCGGTCAGTGCTGCGCACAAGGTAGAACTGGTGCAGCGCTTGCAGGCCGCCGGCTGCCGCGAGATCGAGGTCACCAGCTTTGTCAGCCCCAAGTGGGTGCCGCAGATGGCCGACAACAGCGAAGTCATGGCCGGTATCCAGCGCGCGCCCGGCGTTCGTTATTCGGTGCTGACGCCCAACATGAGGGGCCTGCAAGCCGCCTTGCCCACGCACCCGCACGAGGTGGTGGTCTTCGCCGCCGCCACCGAAGCCTTCAGCCAGCGCAACATCAATTGCAGCATCGCCGAAAGTGTCGAGCGCTTTCGCCCCGTGGTGGCTGCCGCGCACGAAGCCGGGCTGAAGGTGCGCGCGGCCATTTCTTGCGCCGTGGGCTGCCCCTACCAAGGCGAGGTGTCGCCCGACGAAGTGGAACGGGTGGTGGTGTTGATGAAGGCCATTGGCGCCGACCACTGCGGCGTGGCCGACACCATCGGCGTGGGCACCCCCCGCCGCGTGCAGGCGGCGATGGAGCGGGCGCTGAAACACTATCCGCTGGCCGAGGTCAGCGGGCATTTCCACGACACCTATGGCCAGGCCCTGAGCAACATCTACGCCTGCCTGGAATTGGGCATTCACCGCTTTGACACCAGCATCGCCGGCCTGGGCGGCTGCCCCTATGCCAAGGGCGCCACCGGCAACGTGGCCACCGAAGACGTGGTCTTCATGCTGCACGGCATGGGCATAGCCACCGGGCTGGACCTGGATGCGCTGGTCGACGCCGGCGCCTACATCAGCGGTGTGTTGGGCCGCCCGCCGGTGTCGCGCGTGGGCCGGGCGCTGCTGGCCAAGCGCGCCAGCCTGGCGCAGGCTGGATTGGCGGCATGAACGGCATGAACGGCATGAGCGGCATGAACGGCGCCGCGGTGCTCTCGCCCTGCGTCAACGTCTGCCGCATGGACGCTGCCACCGGCTGGTGCGAAGGCTGCTTGCGCACGCTGGACGAGATCGGCGCCTGGTCGGTGCTTGACGACGCCGGCAAACACGCTGTGTGGGCCGCACTGCGGCCGCGGCGTGTGCAGTGGCAGGCCAGCGGGCGCGAACTGCTGCCGATGCTCGAACAGCTGCTTCAAGCGCGTCCCCCAACGCGGCCCCAAACACTGCCGCTGCCATGAAACACATCGCCTTCCACTTCGACCCGATCTCGCCCTACGCCTACCTGGCGTTTGAGGCCTTGCCGCAGGTGCTTGAAGGCCTGAGCGTCGAGGTCAGCTACCGCCCCGTGCTGTTGGGTGGTTTGCTCAGTCACTGGCAGAACAAGGGCCCGGCAGAAACCGAACCCAAACGCGCCTGGACCTTCCGCCAAGTGGCCTGGCTGGCCGACCAGCAGGGTGTGGTGCTGGACGTGCCGGCCAGCCACCCTTTCAACCCCTTGCCGCTGCTGCGCCTGGCGCTGGCCTGCGGCCCCAACCGGCGCGTGGTCGAAGCGATCTTTCGCCATGTCTGGCTGGGCGGCTTTGAAGCCACCGACCCACAGCGCCTGGCCGCGTTGACACAAGAACTGGCCCCGGCGCGTGACCCGGCGGGCAGCGACGTGAAGGCCGAGTTGCGCCAGTTGACAGAACAAGCCGTGGCCGCGGGCCTGTTCGGAGTGCCCAGTTTCGAGTCTGATGGCCGGCTGTTCTGGGGCCTGGATGCGCTGCCGATGCTGCGTGAGGCCTTGCTGGGCAAGGCCTGGTTCGAGGGCCCGGCGTGGCAAGAAGCTGGCCGCACGCGGCCCGGGCTTGTGCGGCGCGTCTGAAGTGCCGCTTCGATCAGCTGTGCAGACGCTTGCCTTCGATGACGATGACCTGGACGGGCGCCTCTGACCTGGCCATCACGGCGTCGGTGGTGGTCGGCATGGCCAGCAAATGGATGCTGCCCAGGACGGCCAGCGTGCACAGTGCCGACAAGCCCAGGGCGGCGCCGCCGGTCGCGGTTTGGCTGCTGGTGCGGGCTGCGTCGCGGACGGTGTTGGGGACGGTGTTGTGGAGGTTGGCGAAGGTCAACATGTGGGGCTCCTTGGGGTGCGGTGGGGTCTGTCGATGGAGCGAAATTTAGACAACCGCAGCGGCCTCGCACAGCGCCTTGCGATGGATGGCAGCGGCGCGGACCCCAGGCGCTTGACGCGTTGACGAACGGCGCGCCGGGGGCCGCACGGGCGCCAAGGCAGCCGGGGTTTTCAGACCGCTGCGCGGGCCGCCCAAGTGGCCAGCAAAGTCGCCTCTCGCTCGGGCGAAAGGCCCACCGCAGCGCGCGGCGGGCCTTCACCTGCGACAGGTTGTGCGGGCGTCACACGGGCCACCCAAGCCGCCGTATCGGCGATGGTCTGGGCCAGCGGCCGGCATTGCAGACCACGGGCCAGCGCGCGGCCAATGGACACCGCATGCAGACCGGCCTGCGCTTGCGGCAACCACAGCGGCAGGTCGCTCCACGGCGCCACGTCCTGGGCCAGCAGATGGGCTTCGCTGACCCATTCCAGCTGCGCACCGCGCGCCAGCGTCTGGCGCGCGGTGTCCAGCAGCGTGCCCATGGTGGTGGCGGTGCTGGGGCCTGTCAGGTTGAAGATGCTGTGGCCGCCGGTGTTGCCGCCGGTGCTGTCGGAACCGGCGCTTTCGGCCTGCAGCAACAGCCAGGCGGCGGCGTCACGCGCGTCTATGCACTGCACCGGGCCGTCAGGGTCACCAGGGGCCAGTACGGTTTCATCCGGCGTGGCGCGGGCAAAACGCTGCACCCACCAGGTGAAGCGGCCGGTGGGGTCGTGCGGGCCCACCAGCAAGCCGGGGCGGGCGATCAGGCAGCGGTCGCCGAAACCTGCAACGGCAGCCCGTTCGCACAACACCTTCAGGCCGCCATAGGTCTCACCCGTGACGGCTTCTGCCGTCGGGTCGGCCAGCATGGCCAGCGGCGCGCTCTCATCCAGGCCAGGCCGGTCGAAGGCGGCGTAGACGCTGATGGTGGACACCAGTTGGTACTGCCCCACACGCCCGGCCAGCGCCGCAGCCGCCGTGCGCACCTGGCGCGGAAAGTAGGCGCTGGTGTCGATGGCGGCGTCCCAGGTGCCGCCTGTCATCGCGCTACCCAATGCGGCGGCCAGGTCGTCAGCGTCGTCACGGTCGGCGATGCGGTGATCGGCCTGCGGGAACAGCAGCGCGTTGCTGCGCCCGCGGTGCAGCAGCGTCACCTGGTGGCCGGCGGCCAGCGCCTGTTGTGCCAGATGGCGGCCCAGGAAACGCGTGCCACCCAGGACCAGCAGTTTCATGTCAGTGCTACTACAAAGTTATGCAGATGCGACAAACAAAGTCTTGTATTGATCGCGCAGCAGGTTTTTCTGCACCTTGCCCATCGCATTGCGCGGCAGTTCTGCCACCACAAAGACCTGCTTGGGCACCTTGAAGCTGGCGATCTGGGCCTTCAGTGCGGCCACCACTGCAGCGCCTTCCAGCGTGGCACCGGGCTTGCACACGACCACGGCCACCACGGCTTCGCCGAAGTCTTTGTGCGGCACCCCCACCACGGCCGATTCGGCCACGCCGGGCAGGTCGTTCAGGGTGGCTTCAATCTCGGCCGGGTAGACGTTGTAGCCGCCGCTGATGATGAGGTCTTTGCTGCGGCCCACGATGGTCACGTAGCCCGCGCTGTCGACCGTGCCCACGTCGCCGGTCTTGAACCACAGGTCGGTGGTGAATTCGTCTGCCGTCTTCTCGGGCATTCTCCAGTAGCCCTTGAACACATTCGGGCCCTTGACCTCAATGCCGCCAATCTCGCCCGCCGGCAGCGGCCGGCCCTTGTCGTCGTGCACACGCACGCCCACACCGGGCAGCGCCAGGCCCACGGTGCCACCGCGGCGGGCGGTCTCGGGCTGGTAGGGGTTGCTGGTCAGCATGACGGTTTCGCTCATGCCATAACGCTCCAAGATAGTGTGGTGGGTGCGCTGCTGCCACAGCCGAAAAGTTTCCAGCAACAAGGGCGCCGAGCCGCTGACAAACAGCCGCATCTGGGCACAGGCCTCGCGCGTCAGGCCGGCTTCGGCCAGCAGGCGCACGTACAGCGTGGGCACACCCATGAAGACGGTGGCCTCAGGCAGCCGGGCGACCACGGCGCGGGGGTCGAAGCGCGACAGCCACAGCATCTTCGCGCCGGCCAACAAGGCGCCGTGACTGGCCACGAACAGGCCATGCACATGGAAGATGGGCAGCGCGTGTATCAGCACGTCGCTGGGCTGCCAGCCCCAGGCCTGGTGCAGCACGCGTGCATTGCTCAACAGGTTGCCGTGCGTCAGCATCGCGCCCTTGCTGCGCCCGGTGGTGCCGCTGGTGTAGAGGATGGCGGCCAGGTCGTCGGCCGCACGCACGGCCGGGGTGTGCGTGGTGGGCTGGAAAGCAGCGCGGTCCAGCAGCGTGCCGGTGCGGTCCTCATTCAGCGTAAAGACATGTTGGGTGCCGGCCAAAAAGGCGATCTTGCTGACCCAGCCGAAGTTCTTGCCGGCACACACCACCACCGCGGGTTCGGCGTTGCCTGTGAAGTACGCAATTTCGGCCGCCTGGTAGCCGTTGTTCAGCGGCAGGTAGACATGGCCGGCGCGCAGCACGGCCAGGTAGAGCATCAGCGCTTCAACGCTTTTTTCGGTCTGCACGGCAATGCGCGAAGCCGCGGGCAACGCCAGCGAATCGATCAGATTCGCGAGCATGGCGGTGCCACGTTCGATGTCGCGCCAGGTGTAGAAAAGTGGTGCAACCGCATCGACGGTCTCTATGGCCGTGCGGTCCAGGTCGGCCGCAAAGGCCGCGCGCAGGGCGGTGAACAAGTTGCTCATGCAGATTGCACCTTCAATCGAGCTTGGCCCCGGATGACTTGACGACAGCCGCCCAGCGTTTGACCTCGCTGCTGACGAACTTGCCGAAGTCGTCGCCCCACAGGTTGGGCGGCTCGGTGCCCAGGCTGTTCCAGGTCGCTTTCAACTCGTCGCTGTTCAGTGCCTTGCGCATCTCGGCCGTGAGCGTGCTGATGATTTCTTTCGGCGTCCCCTTGGGCGCCCACAGGCCGTACCAGGTGGCGACCTTGTAGCCCGGCGTGCCGGCTTCGGCAGCGGTGGGCAGGTCAGGAAAACCCGGCGCGCGCTTGTCACCGGCCACCGCAATGGCGCGCAGCCGCCCGCCCTTGATGTGGTTGGCGCTGCTGGCCAGGCCGTCGAACATCATGTCCACCTGGCCGGCAATCAGGTCTTGCAAAGCCGGGCCTGCGCCGCGGTAGGGGATGTGGGTGATGAAGGTCTGCGTCTGCAGCTTGAACAACTCGCCTGCCAGGTGGTGACTGGTGCCGTTGCCGGCCGAGCCGTAGTTCAGCTTGCCGGGGTTCTTGCGTATGAATTCGAGCAGCGCTTTCAGGGTCGTGGCCTGCACTTTTTGCGGGTTCACCACGATGACCTGCGGCACGCTGGAGATCAAACCCACGGGCACGAAATCGGTCTCGATGTTGTAGTCGAGTTTGGGGTACATGCTGGGCGCAATGGCGTGGTGCACGGCACCCATGAACACCGTGTAGCCGTCTGGCGCGGCATGCGCCGCGATGCCCGCGCCCAGCGTGCCGCCGGCGCAGCCCTTGTTGTCGATGATGAATTGCTTGCCGACGTTTTTGCTCATCATCGCAAACAGCGGGCGCGCGAATGCATCGGTGCCACCACCGGGCGGGAAGGGCACGATCACCGTCACCGGCTTGGCCGGCCAGGGGCTTTGCGCTTGCACCCAGGGCGCGGCCAGGGTGGCGGCGCCGGTGATGAGCATGTCGCGGCGGCTGGTCTGTTTGGTCATTGTTTTGTCTCCGATTTATGTCTGCATTCTGCGGCGCTTTGACCCGCTTTGACGCGCTTTGACGCGTTTCACCCCGGCGTGGCGATGGCCCTTGAACGTGCCACTTCGCCCTGCCGAAACTTGGCGTGGCTGGCTTCCACCTTGGCCAGGTCGTAGAGGTAGTTCACCATCAAACCGAAGGATTGGCGCAAGCCCTTAACCGACATATTGCCACGCGGGTTCAGGCGTTCCAGCCGGGCGCCGTTGTCGAGGTGGAAACGTGCCACCGGGTCGCCGGCCGGCGTGGGCGACAGGTAGGACAAATAGGCGCTGCACAACAGCCGCAAAGCCACACTGCCGGGGCTGCCGGCATCACCCAAAGTTTCATGCACAGCCGCGCCCTGCAATGCACCCAGATCGCCACCGCAGACTTTGCGCAATAGCTCGCGTGCGGCTTCGAGTTCAGCCACCGCGCCCTTGCGAAGTCCGGGCAGCACCGTGAAGTCGGGCTCGGCCAGCAGCCAGTTCGCAAAACCCGGTATCGGCGACAGCGTGCAAAACGTGCGCAGCCGCGGCAGTTCGCGTTGCAGTTGCTGGGCCACGGTCTTGATGAGGAAGTTGCCCAGAGACACGCCGCGCAGCCCCGGTTCGCAGTTGCTGATGCTGTAGAAGGCCGCCACGCGAATGCGGTCATTCAGCAGCGGCGTGCTGGCTTTGTCGATCAGCGGCGCGATGGCGCCAGGCATTTCAGGCAGCAGCGCCACTTCAACAAAGATCAGCGGCTCATCGGCCAGTTGCGGGTGGAAGAAAGCGAAGCAGCGGCGGTCGGGCTGCAGGCGCCGGCGCAGGTCGTCCCAGCCGTCAATGGCGTGCACGGCTTCGTGGTGAATGATCTTTTCCAGCAGCTGCGCCGGTGAATTCCAGTCCACCCTTCTCATCTGCAAAAAGCCCGGGTTGAACCAGCTGGTCAGCAGGTGCAGCAAGTCGGCTTCGATGCCCGCCAGTTCAGGCCGGCGCGGCAGCTGGTGCAGCAGCGCACGGCGCAGCCGCAGCACGGCCGACGTGCCGCCGGGCATGCGGTTGAGCCGGCGAAACAGCTCTTGGCGTGGCGGCTCAGCCAGGTGCGTCAATGGCATCAGCGTGGCCACGCCGGGCGCCGCGGCATAGGCTTGCGCGGCCAGCAACACAGCCTGCGGGTCGGGACTGAGATCGCTGGCCAGGTAGTCGAAGAACTCGTCAAGGTCGTCGTCATCCAGCGCCTCCAGCCGGTCGATGAGGTCGCGCGCCAAGGCCATGCCGCCCATCTCGCCTTTCTCTGACAACAGGCGCTTGCAGTCGAGCTTCATGCGCCGCACGGCGCGCGCGGTGCGCTGGCGTGCGGCGGCCTGGCGGATGTCATCGAGCATGGCGGGCTCCGGGTTTGGGCACCGCGCGGGCGGCGCTGCGGCGGGTGTTGCTGCCTGTCAGGCGAACCGAGTGGCGAACCTCCTGGCGGCGCAGTTTTTTCAGCGCCACCAACTGGGCCATCAGGTGGTCGTGCATCGCGTGTTCGGCACGCGCTGCGTCGCGCTGCGTGAAGGCGTCCATCAGCACCCGGTGTTCGTTGATGGACGCCGCCATGCGCCCGGGCAGCGCCAACTGGCGGCCACGCATCAGGCGCATGAAGCGGCGCAGGTCGCCGGTGACACGGTCCAGCCAGCGGTTGGCGGCCAGGCCTTGCACGAAGGAATGGAATTCGTGGTTGGCGCGGTAGTAGCCGTCGATGTCTTTGGCGGCGGCGTGGCGTTCCAGGCTTTCGTGCAAATGGGCCAGCGTGCGCAGGTCGTCGTCGCTGGCCTTGGTGGCGGCCTCCAGTGCGCAGCGGCCTTCCAGCAAGGCCATCACCGGGAACAGCGCATCGGCGTCGTCGTCGCTCAATTCAATCACGCGGCAGCCGCGGTGCGGCACCAGTTCAACCAGCCCTTCACCGGCCAGCACCTTCAGCGCTTCACGCAGCGGCGTGCGGCTGACCTGCCAGCTTTGTGCCAGCGCTTTTTCGTCGATGAATTCACCCGGCGCCAGTGCGCGGTCAAAGACCATGGCGCGCAGCCGGGCGGCCACGCCGTCGTGCAGAGAAGTGCCGCGCAGGGGAATTGGATCGACCACGCGCACAGAATAACGCTGTAATTATGAAATCACAAGACCTTTTTTTCTCGGAGTACGGGGCCGGCGCAAGCTACATTGCGCGCGCCACCTGCCTGCTGCCCCTGCTTGTTGCCCGCTGCTTATCGCCCCGTGCCCCCTGCCCGTTGCCCATTGCCTATTGCCCATGCCCGTCGCCCCCCGCTCCCCCTTGCCACTGGACGCCTGCCGCGTGCTGAAGCTGGCCGCGCAAAGCATGTTCGACGTCTTCGCCAGCACCGCCATGGGCACCATGGTGGTTGACCGCGCACACCCCATCGTGTGGATAGACGACGGTCACCGCCGCTTTCTGCCCGCCCTGGGCCACGCCGAAAGCGACTTCGTCGGGCGCCCGGTGGAAGACGGGGTG